>NZ_KV801084.1:0-31372 GCF_001810365.1 Corynebacterium sp. HMSC055D05 | reverse complement strand
CCAGCGGAAAACAGCAGGCCAGGACCGTCGAGCAACACCCGAACAAGCACCGAACTTCGCGACCAAGACAACCCGCTGAGTGCAAAAGTGCAGTGGCCCTGAGGGCAAAAGAAAACGCCCGGTACCTTCCCGAAAGGGGAGGTACCGGGCGCGGGCTTTAGCGCTTAAGAGTTAGCGCGCTTGCCGTGATTCGCCTTCTTCTTGCGGCGATCCTTGCGCTTACGACCACGCTTGCTCATGAGGGTCTCCTTTATATATCTGTACCGGTTACAGACCTATCACTGTATCGCCTGCGATACCGGAGAGGAAAATTAGGCGGACATGCGAGCGCGGTTGCGGGCGAGTGCCTTGTTGCGACGCTTCAGTGCGCGACGCTCTTCCTCAGACAGGCCGCCCCACACGCCGGCGTCCTGGCCGGTCTCGAGTGCCCACTTCATGCACTGGGTGGTTACTGGGCAGCGATGGCAAACAAGCTTCGCCTGTGCGATCTGAGCGAGGGCGGGGCCGGAGTTACCAACCGGGAAGAACAGTTCCGGGTCTTCGTCGCGGCAAATTGCTTCGTGGCGCCAATCCATGATGATGCTCCTTAAAAATAAATCGGTACTGCGTGGTCGGTTTTCGTGCACCACTAAAACACCCAACGATGTAGGTGCGTTGCAAACAAAGTTTGGTTCCTGGCTCCGGGCGGTGCCTCTCGGTGGATTCGAGATCCCGTCTTCCGGTTTACCGGGCGTTAACCCCGTGGTGTCTGAGGGTTAAGGGCTGAGTTACCAGCCCGTTGTTTTTGCTACTTGTGAATAATGACATGTTCATGCAAAGCCCGCTAGGGTTCGAGGCCAAAATGTGCGCGGAATCACAGAATGTATCTACGTCATCGCGGTCACATTTGCGCTTCTGGGCCGATCCGCAAGCCAATGGTCTACCCTCTGACCTGGGATGATAGTAAACGGGTGGTGGAGGTGCCCGGGTCAAATCGTGTTTTTCGGATTTCTGCCGGTTCGCTGGGGTTCATCTGCCGTATCGGTGGCGATAGACTGCTTTGTTGTGACTACGAATCGGAATCAATCCCACGCGCCCGTCCCAAATGACCCGGAGCAGCAGCCGTTCGCGGATGCTGAGGTCCCACCCCTGATGCGTTTCGGCGCGATGGTGGTGCTGGTGCAGTGCTTGGCGATCTTTGTTTATGTGGTGACGCTGATCCGTGATCAGTTCCTTGCTACCGAGCACACCCTGGAGTCCGACTCGCCGGTTGCTGGTTACGTCAACATCGGTACTGCGGTGTTTTTGCTGATCATTTTCGGCTACATCGCGTTTGTGTCGGTGGAGACTCTGCGCGGCCGTCCGCGTGCGACTGGCGCGGTGGTCCTCATTGAGGCGATTCTTGGCGGCGTGGCTATCTATATGTTCCGCGGCGGGGCGGTAACGCTCGGCGTGGCGACACTGATTTCGGTGGTGTTGGTGCTGGTCACCGTGTTCCACCCGCGTTCGAGGGCGTATAACGAGGCGCAGTATGAGGAGCGTAAGGCGCGCCGCTAATCGACGACACCGCTCACCCCTCCGGCCTCGCTAAACCTTGGCGTCGAGGACGACGATGTCGTCGCCACGCTTTTCCACAATGGTTGCGCCGGCGGAGGAGATGTGGACGGGGCCGGTGTAGCCGCCGCGGTCGACGGGAATGATCTCGTCGACCGCGTTTTTGTCCCAATCCACAACCGCGATGCCGTCCTGGGAGGCGTAAAGCAGGCGGTCGCCGGCGGCGAAGCCGGTGCCGAGTGCGCCTTGGAACACGCCGGTGACGCCCAGGCCTGCCGGCTCCATGAGCAGGAGGGAGTCGTCCTGCCAGTAGGACATATGGTGGGGGAGGTCGGCGACGGGGAGGACGGCGATGGTGCCGTCGAGACGCTGTGGCTCACCCATTGCTGGCACCGAGGAGGAGCTGGTGTTGTTACCTTCCTTGTCGTAGGCCAGGACCTGCTTCTTTGACGGGTCGTAGACCGCGGCGGCGTCTTGGGAGACGGCGACGAGGTAGGCCTGCGGGTCGATCTCAATGTTGGCGTCGACTTCGGGTTCGCGGGAGTCTTCCGGGGTTGCCTTTTGGATGCGGAGGAAGGTGCCGTCCCCACACGTTTCGGTCAGCGCGACGAGTTCGGTGCGGGTGAGCGCGGAGGTGATCACGCAGCCTGGGTTGGGCTGCATGTCGGATTCTTGCGGGGCTTCGATGTAGCCGTATTCCATGGTGCGCACCATGTCGGAGCGCCATACTTCGATGCGTTCGCTGGAGGCGTAGCCAATGCGGTCGTTCGAGGCCAGGCGCGTGACGTTTTCAGACGCCGGGGCGGATCGGGTGCCGGCGTATTGGCCGGTTTTCGCGTCGATGGCCACCACGTCGCCGCAGCCAGCGTTGTCGCGGTAGACAGCCACAACCTTGTCCCACGCCTGATCCATCAGGCACAGGTCGTTGGGGCGTTCGTAGGTCCAGACGGTCTCGCCCTCAGGGTTCGTCGCGGTCAGCGTGTGATCGTTGTAAGTAATGATCAAGCCGTTGGCTACGAGCGGTTGCGCGCGTCCGGAGGTGTCGGTGAGCCGGAAGCCCTCGCTTAGCGACGACGGCACCACCGCCAACTGACCAAAATCCTCCTGAGCTTCGGCTGCTGGAGAGAGATCAGCCTGGCGCACCGGGGCGGTGAAAAAGGCGGTGCCGACAAGCAATGCCGAAACGCCGGCGATGACACCGGTGGCAATGAGGTCGCGGCGGGTGCGACGCAAAGGCTTACTCAACGCCGTTTCCTTCCTGAACGCTTGCCCGGAGCCGCCGGGCGGGATGGACGGTTTGGTCGTGCCCCGAGCACTTTACGCGGGCGTCCGACATGGCCAGTAGCTGACTCCGGGAAACCGAACTCCTCCTGCAGTTCAGGGGAGGTGGAGAACCACTCGGGCAGGTTGGGTTTGCCCAGGTCGAGGTCGGTGTTGATCATGGACCACTTCGTCGCTTCGTCGTAGCCGACGAGGGTGACCGCCACGCCGGTGCGTCCTGCGCGGCCGGTTCGCCCGATGCGGTGGACATACGTCATGGGGTCGTCCGGGGTTTGGTAGTTGATCACGTGGGTGACGTCGTCGACATCAATGCCGCGTGCCGCGACGTCGGTGGCGACGAGGATTTCCACGTCGCCTCGTCGAAAAGCATCAAGCGCTTTCTCGCGCGCAACCTGGCCGAGGTCGCCGTGGACCGCGCCGACGGCAAAGCCACGGCCAGCAAGATCCTCGGCGAGATCCGCCGCCGAGCGTTTCGTGCGGGCGAAGATAATGGTGCGCTCGCGGCCCGGAGACTGCAGGATACGGGCGATGACCTCGGCTTTGTCCATGCGGTGAGAGAGGAACGCAACCTGACGGGTGGTGGCGTGGGTAGCGGAGGCATCTTCAGATTCGGCGCGGATGTGCACCGGCTTGTTCATCTTCGAACGGGCAAGGGACAGGATCGGGCCCGGCATGGTGGCGGAAAAGAGCATGGTCTGCGTTGTGCCCACGGCGGACCAAAGCTTTTCGATGTCCGGAAGAAAGCCCATGTCAAGCATCTCGTCGGCCTCGTCAAGCACGAGGATGGCAACCTTATCCAGTACGAGCGCGCCACGGTCATGCAGGTCAATCAGGCGGCCAGGCGTGCCGACAACAATGTCCGCGCCCGCTTCGAGTGCCTCGAGTTGTTCCTCGTAGGGGCGACCACCGTAGACCGTGGCCACGCGCACCGGCGTGTGTACGGCAAGGCGTTCGATGTCCTCGCCGACCTGCACCGCAAGTTCGCGCGTCGGGGCGATCAGCAGCGCGCGCGGGGTGCCGTCGAGTTCTGCAATATCGGCGTCGTCGAACACGCGGTCCAGCACCGGAACACCAAACCCGAGCGTCTTGCCCATACCCGTGCGGGCTTGACCGATGATGTCGCGGCCGGCCAGCGCGATGGGCAACGTGAGCTCCTGAATGGAGAACGGATGGGTGATGCCGTGGTCTGCGAGCGCGTCCACAATTTCAGCCGCGACCCCCAACCCGGCAAACGTCGTTTTCTTCGGCGCACGACGAGCAGCGCCACGTTGTTCACTCTCAGCTGCGTAGGGCACGCGTTCATCTTAGCTACCGGCCGTTACAATGGGGCCGTCCGCCAGCAGGTGGTTACGTTTAGTTATTGCCCCTGCGGGCACACACAAAGCGCAACAAGAAAAGGACAGTGAGCGAGAAAATGGATATCAAGATTGGTCTTGCAGACACCCCGCGCGAACTAGCGATCAAGCTTCCGGAGGGCCAGGAAGACATCTTTGCCACCGTCGAGCAGGCGATTGCGAACGGTCAGGCAACCTTCAAGCTGGAGGATGCCAAGGGCCACTCCTACCTGATCCGCACTGACCGCGTCGTTTACGTCGAGCAGGGCAGCACCACGGCCCGTAGCGTCGGCTTCATGCGCTAAATTACTCAGACATGGCACAACAGCAGGGCACTCCGTCTCACGGTGGGCGCCATAGTGAGCACCACGGGGGCGCTGAAGAGGACTTCGGCGACTGGTTTGATAGCTGGGGTATGGAGTCTGGCGACGACACCCCGCAGGGCACAAGCCGCGAAGAGGGACGTCTTGTCGCCTTTGCCCGCGAGTACGGGTGGCGCGCGTATGCGATCCCGGTGCTTGCGGTAATTACCGTGTTTGTCCTGCTGGACATGGTGCAAAACCCGGATGAGCAGGCGATCGGGACGGTCGCCGAGTCTGCGTCGGCTCCGGCCGGTGAAGCGGGCATGGCTGGTGCGGATGCGGATCAACCGAAGCCGCTGGAGCCTGCGAAGATCGCGGAAGGCATCTTTGACCCGCACGATCTGCCGCCGGGTGGCCCGTACACCACGACGGGTGAGGGCACGTTCTACGAGGTCGGCATCCCTGGTGCCAATGCGGGCCAGGGCACTGAGATTGTGGTGCGCTACATCGTCGAGGTCGAGCACGGCATCGACGCCTCCGGTTACGGCGGGGATCAGTCGTTTGCCCAGATGGTGGATGCAACGTTGATGGATCCGCGCGGGTGGACGAATGATCCGCGCTTCCGCTTCGAGCACGTGTCGGCAGATCAGGATCCGACGCTGAAGATCCGTTTGACCTCTCTGGATACGACGGCGGAGCTCTGTGGTGCCGCGTTGGGTACGGAGACGAGTTGCCGTACTCGCATTACGGGCGAGGACACGGTGATTATTAACGAGTCGCGCTGGGTGCGCGGTGCCGTGCCGTTCCAGGGTGACATCGGTTCGTACCGCCAGTACCTGATTAATCACGAGGTGGGCCACGCTGTGGGCTTTGCGGAGCACGTGCCGTGCCCGGAGGCGAATGCGCTTGCGCCGATCATGATGCAGCAGACGCTGAGCCTGAACAATGCGCAGTTGCATGAGATGAGCCCGGAGGAGAACTACCCGAACAACGACGACACGTGCCGGCCGAACCCGTGGCCGTATCCGCGTCCGGCCGTGAATTAAGAAGGTGGTGTCGGTGGTTTCTTTGCTTAAGCCGATTCCGGCACATGTGCTTTCCGCATTCCAGATCGACGACATTGAGCCGGTTGCGGTCCCGCAATTTTGGAACAATGGCCTGCGCTTCGGGCGTGTTGTGTTGTCGCATGCGCGTGAGACGTCCGCGTGGTCTGGAAAGGCGCGTGAGAAGGCAGTGCCGGGGGAGGGCCTGCGCATTTCGCGTCCTGTGCGTGCGACGGATGGTCGCTTGATCGTTGCGGGGTATTGCGCGACTGAGTTCGCCACCGGTGAGCCGCGCGAGCGTGTCGATGAGGCGGTTGCAGCAGCATTGCTTTACGACGACGCCGTGGCTGGCATCGAAGCCCCCTCCGGCGAGCGCACCGGGCTGGTTGCCAATGCTGACCGGGCGGTGTGGCGCGAGGAGCACCTCGGGTCCGAGGGGGTAGTCGCGCACCTGGATTTCTTGTCGCATTTGCTGTTCGATGGCCACGCTGAGCCTGTGCTGACCGAGTTTGATCCGTCCGTTGGATTGCGCCCGCGTGGGTTTACTGCAGCGCTGGTGATCGTCGATGGTCTGCTGGCCGGTGCTGTGGATCCGGACATTGTGGCGCGTTGGTCGCATATCCCCAGGCTGGACTGGTTGTTGGGGAAGGCGATCGAGTACCGTCGCCACACGACACGCGGGCTCGGTTCGGGCGTATGTTCGATAGATGATGTTGTTGAGATTGTCGTGTCGTACTGACCTGGCACAATCTCCTTTATGTTGTTTCCACACCCTTCACCAGTGCCTCCGGCAGCGTTAGAGCCGAAGGCGTACCTCGTGCCGCGCGAGCGCAACATCACCCCGCGGACCTGGGACAACCCGCTGCCTGAGGCCGGGTTGTGGAAGGTCACCGGCCGGCCCGGCTCAGGCGTGAGTAGTTTTCTTGTGGATACGGCGGCGGCCGCGGTGCGTCGTCACGCAGGCGCGGGGGACCCGGGTGGCATTTTGGTGCTGACGGACTCGAAGGAAACCGCCGGACGGCTGCGCTCGCAGTTGTCGGACACGCTGGCGCAGTCGGGGTTTGTTACCGATGAGCCCATGGTGCGCTCCGTGCACTCGCTGGCCTTTGCCATTTTGCGCTCGCATGTGGACGAAGAAATCCGCCTGATCTCCGGCGCGGAGCAGGACGCAGTGATCCGCCAGTTGCTCCAAGGCCAAGATGAGGATGCTCGTGGCTCGTGGCCGGAGGATCTGCGCCCGGCGCTTCCACTGGTCGGCTTTGCCCGTCAGCTGCGTGACTTCCTGCTGCGTGCAGTGGAACGTGGTCTTGGCCCTGTCGAACTGGAGGAGCTGGGCAGCCGACATGGTGTGGGCATCTGGAGCGCGTCTGGCGAATTCTTGCGCGAGTACCAGCAGGTGATGGCGCTTTCGGGAGCGCGCAGGCTGTCCGCCTCGGAGCTGGTGGATCAGGCGGTGCGACTGCCGCTGCCGCGCAGGTGGCACACGGTGATTGTGGACGATGCCCAGCACCTCGCACCCGCTGCCGGCGCGCTGGTCAAGCGCCTGCTGGACCAGGCGGACTTGGGTGTGGTCGGCGGGGACGAGGAGCAGTCGGTGTTCCACTTCCGTGGTGCGTCGCCTGAGTTCTTCCGCACCCTTGGCGGGCTGGAGCACACCACGATTGACCTGGGGGAGTCCAAGCGCGATCCGCGTCGCAGCGTGGCAATTGCGCCCGATTCTGCAACGCAACTGGCGGCGGTGGCGGATGCGCTGCGCCGTGCCCACTTCGAACACGACGTGGACTACCGGGATATGGCGGTGATTGTCCGCTCGACCACGGGCATTGATCCGGTGCGCCGCGCGCTGTTGCGCTCTGGGGTTCCGGTGTCGCTCAACCCGACGGACCTGGTGCTTTCGGAGCAGCGCCTGGTGGCATCGCTGTTGCTGGGCATCCGGGCACTGTACGAGGAGCTCACGCCGAGCGAGTGGCGCGACCTGCTGCTTGGGCCTGTGGGTGGTGCGGATCCGGTAACGCTGCGTCGCCTCATTCGTGGGCTTCGCCGCTGGGCACCTGAGCGTCGTGCCGAAGAGTCGCTGCGCGAGTTGCTGACGGATCCCGCCGGGTTGCCTGACTTTGATACGTGGTTGACCGACCGTGAGCTCGACATCCTCCAGCACGTGCGTGGCGTGCTTGACGCGGGACGTCAGGCCTACGCGGAAGACGGCAGCGTAGAAGAGATCCTTTGGGCGCTGTGGCAGGCCACGGGCCTGTCGAATCGCTTGTTGGCCTCGGCGCTGCGCGGTGGTGCGACGGGCTCGCAAGCGGACCGCGACCTAGATTCCGTCATGGCGCTGTTCGATGCTGCGGGCGACTACACGGAGCGCCGTCCCGCTGCCGGGGTGGAGTCGTTCGTGGACTTCATCCTGGAACAGGAACTGCCCACCGGTGTGCGCGACCGGCGCACCGCAACCCCCGATGCAGTGTCGCTGCTCACCGCTCACGGTGCTGTCGGGCGAGAGTTTCGCCGTGTCATCGTGGCGGGCGTGCAGGACGATACGTGGCCAAACCTGGGGGAGACCGGCTCGCTGTTCCGCCAAGAAGACTTGATCGACCTCGTGGATCATGACGTGGATCCGGACGTGCCGGTCTCCCACACCGTGGAGCGTCTGATTGAGGAACGCCGCCTGTTTACCGTCGCCACCACGCGTGCGACTGATTACCTGCTGGTGACTGCGGTTGACGACGAAGACGCGGAGAAAGAAGGTGAACCCTCCCGATTCGTCGAGGAATTCTGTGAAGACCACGGCCTCACCCCGGCACGCTTGCGGCTGAGTTCGGCATCGCAGGCGGATCTTGGCGACGACACCGAGACGCTCGTGCGCATGCTCGCCCACGACGATCTGGTGGCGGAGTTCCGCCGTGTGCTCACGGATCCTTCGGTGGATGAGGCGACGCGCTCCCAGGCTGCTCGCCAGTTGGCGCGCCTGGCAGACGCCGGTGTGCTTGGTGCGGACCCGCGGCAGTGGTGGACCACCACGACGGTGTCTACGGATGAGCCGCTGAGCGCCAGCCCGACGCTGTCGCCGTCGCGAGTAGAAGGCCTGCTGAAGTGCCCGATGAGTGAGGTATTGCAGCGCATGGTGGGCCTGGACGAGTCGATGGACATGGTCTACGGCGTGATGGGCCACGCCTACCTGGAAGCGCTCGGCCGTGGTGTGGATCCGGACGACGCGTTTAACGCCGTGATCGCCGCACGCAAGGAGGTCAGTGACGCACCTGCGTGGAAGGCGCAGCGCGACATCGAGGAGTTTGAGCGCTTGCTGGAGCGCACCCGCACCTGGCTAGAAACGAGCCGTGGCGCGTTTGAACAGGTCGCGGTGGAAACATCCGTTGACGTGCAAGTCAGCGACAACGTGCGCGTCCGGGGTCGTGTGGACCGCCTCGAGCGCGACGGCGATGGTGCGCTCTACGTGGTGGATCTAAAGACCGGTGCGACGGCGCCCACGAAGAAAGAGATCGGTGAGCACGCCCAGTTGCTTACCTACCAACTCGCGCTGGCTCACGGCACGTTCGACGGCGAGCGGGTCGTTACCGCACGCGGGGAGTCGGACATCACCGTGGGTGGTGCGATGCTGGTGTTCCCGAAGAAGGACACCAAGGCCATCACGGTGCTTGAGCAGGCTGCCAAGACACCAGAGGAGCTAGCAGAGTTCGCCGAGGCTATCGATACATTGCCCGCCGAAATGACAGGACCTACGCTGCTTGCCACAACGGGGAAGCATTGCGATCGCTGCAGTGTGCGCGCCTTGTGCCCGGTGCAGCCGGAAGGGGAGATGATTCACAATGTTTAACCAAGAAACCATGTCCCCGAAGCTGCTGTCGCGCTACCTCGGGCAGAAGTTCCCGCCGACGGACCAGCAGGCGGAGGTTATCGGCGCCCAGCCAGGCCCGCTACTGGTTGTCGCAGGTGCCGGCGCCGGCAAGACGGAGACGATGGCCGCGCGTGTGGTGTGGCTCGTCGCTAATGGCTTTGCACGCCCCGAAGAGATTCTGGGTCTGACGTTTACCCGCAAGGCCGCCCAGGAGATGAAAAAGCGCATCCGCGACCGCCTGGCCACGCTAGCGCAGAACCGCGACCTGGTTGCGCGCCTCGACCCGTCTGGGGAATTAGCCAAGCGTCTAGAGGTCATCGCACCGCAGGTGTCCACCTATGACTCGTATGCAGGCACCTTGATCCGTGAATACGGCCTGCTCGTGCCGGCGGAACCGGACGCGCGGTTGATTACGGATGCGGAGTTGCACGCCATCACCACCGAGGTGGTGCGCAACTACGCCGGTTCGTTGCTGCCGGACGGGAAGAACCGTGCACTTGGCAGCGTGGTGCAAAACGTGCTCAAACTCATCACCGCGATGGGCAACGAACTTGCCACCCCGGAGTGGGTCACAGAGCATGCCCACGACTTCCTTGCAGAGACGGAGTCGTACCCCTCGGCGAGCAAGATCGAGTTTTCGAAGATTCTGCAGGGGTGGCGCGATATCCAGAAGGAGCGCGTGAACTACCTGCCGCTCGCACAGGCAGTGAACGAGGAGCTGCGTAAACGTGGTGTGATCACGTTCAACGAACAGATGTCTCTCGCGTCTGCGTTGGCACGTGATCATGCGGTGGTGGGGGCGTCGCAACGCAATCGCTTCCGCGTGGTCATGCTGGACGAGTACCAAGACACCTCGCACGCCCAGCGTGTGTTGCTGCGCAGCCTTTTCGGCGAAGCGCAAGATCCTGGCCTGACGGTCACGGCGGTGGGCGATCCGATGCAGGCGATTTACGGCTGGCGTGGCGCGACCGCGGCGAACCTGCAGGCGTTCGTGGAGGACTTCCCGCTTGAAGGCGGCTCACCAGCGCCGAAGTTGCAGTTGACCACCTCGTGGCGCAACCCGCCTGAGGTGCTGGACCTGGCCAACGGGGTGTCCGATGCGATCCTGGGCACCGACGAGGCAAAGCGCGCCGTGGCACCGTTGGCGCCGCGCCCGGGAGCGGACGCTGGCGATGTCACGCTCGGGTTCTTTGGCACGCAGGCCGAAGAGATCGAGTTCGTCGCCGATGAGCTGGCGAAGACATACGCCCAGGCCCAGGAAGCCGAGGAGCCGTTTTCGGCGGCCACGCTTGTGCGCAAGAATAAGCATTCGCAACTCATCGCCGCAGCACTCGAGGCCCGCGGTGTGCCCTACGAAATCGTGGGCCTGGGCGGGTTGCTCGACGTGCCGGAAGTCGCCGACACGGTTGCCGTGGCCACGATGCTTGTGCGTCCCGACGACACCGCGGCAGCACTGCGTGTCCTCGGCGGGCCAGCTGTTGGGTTGGGCCTTGCGGACTTGCGTGCGCTGGCATCGCGCGCGAACAACCTGCGCGGCAAAGAAGACCACCGCGAAAACACGCAGCGTATCAGCGACCCCTACGCCCACTTGGTCAGCCAACTCGAAGAGGCGATTGCCCAAGCCGACGACATCAAGGCGCGCACCGACCGCCCAGAAGGACTCACGGATGCGCTGGCGGATCTCGGCGAGCCGGAACGCTACAGCGAAGAAGGCCTGCAGCGCATGCGCGATACGGCCGCCAAGCTGCGTTGGCTGCGCACCCACAGCCTGGGCAAGCGCTTAAGTGACCTGTTCGCGGACATCATCCACGTCTTCGGCATCCGCACCGAGGTGCTCTCCCGTCATAGCGCGACGGGCGCGGTGCATCTGGATCGGCTGTTAGAGGAGGTAGCCAATTACCCCGGCGCAGGCCTGGACGGACTGCTGGATTACTTCGAACTCGCCCGCGAGCACGAAGACAGCCTGACCCCGGGTGCGGTGACGGTGAAGGACGACCGGGTGCAGATCATGACAGCCCACAAGGCGAAAGGCTTGGAGTGGGATACCGTCGCGGTGCTGCATGCCGATTCGGAGACGTATAAGCCGAAGACGGAAACCTTCCTCACCTTCGTGCAGTTTCTGCCTACGGAGACCTACGGCGATCCGGAGATCTTCCCGGAGTTCGGCGAGGTGGACACACGCACCGACTACCAAAAGGCGGGCGAGGCGTGGAAGAAGCACGTCACCGCGGACCTGGCCGAGGAGGCAGCGCGTCTGTTCTACGTTGCGGTGACGCGATCTGGCGGAAAACTCATCGTTACAGGTTCGCGCCGTAGGCCTGACGTGGTCAAGGAAGCAGCGCCGTACGAGCACTTCGCCACCATGCGCGACGTTGTCGCACCCGAGTGCGTGGTGGTCTGGAACGACGGCACGGATGCTGAAGCAGACAGCGATACCGACGCCAGCGCCGACGCTCTTGTCGACGACGGCGAGCGCACCGGCCGCTGGCCAAACTACGCCCCGCTGGCCACGGACGAAGCAGCCGCGCAGGCGGTCAACGCCGCGCGCGAGAACCTGCCAAAGTTCGTAGACGGCGAACTGTTTACCCTCTGGGAGCGCGACGTCTCTGCACTCATCGAAGAACACGAGCAGGCCCAGGCCGGCGACGTCCCGGTGGTCATGCCGGGCGAACTGACCGCGTCCGATGTGGTGGCGCTGAAGGCCGACCCGGTGCAGTTCGCGCGCCGGGCACGCCGCCCAGTGCCGTTTAAGCCGAACACTTACGCCAAGCGCGGTACCGCCTTCCACGAGTGGTTGGAGGAGTTCTACGGTGCACGCCCGTTGCTGACCGAAGACGAACTTCCCGGCGGGGATGAGGCTGAGGTGGATCGTGCGGTGCTGGAGCGGCTCAAGCGAAACTTTGAGGCCAGTGAGTGGGCGTCGCGCACCCCGACGTTTGTGGAGCATCCCTTCGAGCTCGCCGTAGGCGAGGGCGTGGTCCGCGGACGTATGGATGCCGTCTTCGAGGATGTGGACGGCTGGACCGTCGTGGACTGGAAGACCGGCGAGAAGCCAAAGCGGGATGCGATGGAAGCGGCGCAGTTGCAGCTTGCGGTTTACAAGGCGGCTTGGGAGCGTATCTGTGGTGACGGTCGTCCGGTGCGCGCTGTATTTTTCTACGTGCGCACCGGTGAGACGTATGCTCCGCGTAGTCTGCCCGATGCGGCAGAACTCGAAGAGCTACTCAGCAGATCTGCTGAAGGCAAGGGTAAGGACGAAACGGAATGAAACTGCGCAGGGTTTTTACGCTGAGCGCGAACGTCGCGGATCAAACGGCGATCCCGGTGCACCACCTGCTCGATGTGGTCAGTATCCCGGCCCTGGAGCGGGCGACGCCGTGGTCGTTGATCGCGCGCCGGTTCGGCTACGCCCTGCTGCTTATCGTTGCCGTCGCGATCGTCGCGTTCATTGATCGCAATGGATACTCCGAGCCGTTGACGTTCATTGACGCGTTGTATTACTCGGCGGTGACCCTGTCTACCACGGGCTACGGTGATATCACTCCGGTGACGCAGTCGGCCCGAGTCATCAACATTTTCTTCGTCACTCCGGCCCGTGTGGCCTTCCTGATGCTCCTCGTCGGTACGACTTTGTCGGTGCTGACGGAGGATTCCCGTAAGACGCTGCAGATCCAACAGTGGAGGAATACCGTGCGCAACCACACCATCGTTATCGGCTACGGCACGAAGGGCCGCTCGGCGGTCGACGCATTGGTGGCAGGCGGTGCGTCGCCGTCGTCGATTGTTGTCATCGACCCGGACCCAGCTGCGCTTGCCGTCGCGGAGAAGCACGGTTTGGTCACGGTGCACGGCAATGGCACCAAGTCGGACGTGTTACGCATTGCGGCGGTGAGCCGTGCGCGTTCGGTGATCGTGGCACCGTCTTCGGACGATACGGCTGTGCTGATCACGCTGTCGGTGCGTGAGTTGGCGCCGAGTGCCATGATCGTGGTCAGCGTGCGAGAGGGTGAGAACCAACACCTGCTTATGCAGTCGGGCGCGGACTCGGTGGTGGTCTCCTCCGAAACGGCCGGACGTCTGCTTGGCATCGCAACGGTGACCCCGCCCGTGGTGGAGATGATGGAGGATCTGCTCAGTCCGGACGAAGGCTTCGCGGTGGCAGAGCGTCAGATCGCGGACGACGAGGTTGGTGCGAACCCGCGCCACTTGGCAGACATCGTGCTTGGCGTGGTGCGCTCCGGTGAGCTCTACCGCATCGATTCCCCTGAGGCGGAAACGGTGGAGCCGGGCGATCGCCTCCTGTACGTGCGCATGAACACCCCGGATATCCGCCGCCAGGCGGAGAAGGCAGTGCGCGATGAGGATTGATCTGAGCGTGCTTGATAGCGACCAACGTGTCGCCGCCGAAGCACCCCGCGGACCTGTGTGCATCCTGGCGGGTGCGGGCACGGGTAAGACGAGGACGATTACGTATCGCATTGCCAACCTGATCGATCGCGGCACGGTCGCCCCGAACAAGGTGCTCGCCGTGACGTTTACCCAGCGCGCGGCAGGGGAGATGCGCGACCGTCTGCGCACCATGGGTATCGGGGGAGTGCAGGCGCGCACGTTCCACTCCGCGGCCATGCGGCAGTTGCAGTACTTCTGGCCGCAGATCGCCGGTGACCTGCCGTGGCGGCTTTTGGATAACAAGTTCCCGTTGGTCGCCCGCGCCGCGCGCGCCGGTGGGCTGGATACGGGCAAGGAAATGGTGCGCGACCTGCTTAGCGAGATCGAGTGGGCCAAAGCCAGCGTGATCGGCCCGGAGGATTACGCCGCACGCATCGCCGATACCCCGCGCACCCCGCCGACGGATCCGCAGCGTGTGGCCCAGGTCTACCGCCTCTACGAGGAGGCGAAGACGAGTCCGGATGGCATGCTGCTCGATTTCGACGACCTGCTGCTGCACGTCGCCGGCGCGCTTGAGAACGCACCTGCGGTGGCGGAGGAGTTCCGCGCCCAGTACCAGACTTTTGTGGTAGACGAGTACCAAGACGTCACCCCGCTGCAGCAGCGCGTGCTGGAAGGCTGGCTGGGTGATCGCGACGATTTGACCGTGGTGGGCGATGCCAACCAGACCATTTACTCGTTTACCGGCGCCACCCCGGATTACCTGCTGAACTTCTCGCGCACCTACGAGCACGCCACAGTGGTGAAATTGCAGCGTGACTACCGCTCCACGGTAGAAGTCACCGAGCTGGCCAACACCGTCATTGGAAAGGCCAAGGGGCGTGTCGCGGGTACTCGCCTGGAACTGGAGGGCATGCGCGGGCGCGGTCCGGCGCCACAGTTCAACGGCTACGACGACGAGCCGTCTGAGGCCCGCGCCGTGGCCCGCGCGATCAGGCGTTTGCTTGACGACGGCGTCCCCGCCCGCGAAATCGCCATCCTGTACCGCATTAACTCCCAGTCGGCCGCGTTTGAAGCGGCGCTGGCGGATGCCGGCATTGCCTACCAAGTCCGCGGCGGGGAAGGGTTCTTCCACCGCGCCGAGATCCGCGAAGCCATCGCAGCCCTGGTCCGAGCCGCCCGCCGCACCGACCTGCCGGACGACCCGGTGGCGGTCGCCCGCGCCGCGTTCGCACCCATCGGCCTGACCCAGACCGAACCCGAGGGCGCCCAGGCTCGTGAGCGCTGGCAGTCACTCAGCGCGCTTGTGGATCTCATCGAGGAGATTGTGCGCACCCGCGAAGCCGAAGACCTGCCCCAGGTGCTGCGCTCCCTGCGCCAGCGCGCGGAAGCCAAGCAGCCCCCAGCCGTAGATGGTGTGACACTGGCCAGCCTGCACGCCGCGAAGGGCCTGGAGTGGGACGCAGTATTTCTCGTTGGCCTGGTGGAGAACACCTTGCCGATCTCGCACGCGATTAAGGCTGGCGACGACCAGATCGAAGAGGAACGCCGCCTGTTCTACGTCGGGGTGACGCGTGCGCGTGAGCACCTGCACTTGTCGTGGTCGCTGTCACGCCAGGAAGGTGGGCGAAAGAACCGGTCGCGGTCGCGCTTCTTGGACGGCATCGCACCGGAACTTGATGTGGAGCGCTCCCCGGAACGCCTCAAGCGCAACCGCCGCTGCCGCGTATGCGGCAACCCGCTGTTCAGCCCACCAGACAAGGCGCTTGGACGCCACGAGGAGTGCGAGCCGAGTTACGACGAGAACGTGCTCGCCGCCCTGAAACGCTGGCGCCTCGACGTCTCACGCGCAGCGGGACGCCCGGCTTACATGGTGTTCTCGGACGTGACACTCATGGCAATCGCCGAAGCCATGCCCGCAAACGAGACGGAACTGCTTGGCATCTCCGGCATCGGGCCGGTGAAGGTGGAGGAGTACGGCGCGGGCGTGCTTGCAACGCTTGAGGAGCACCGCCACTAAGGCGGGTCCCAGCCTCGCTAGCCCAGCCGCGCCACCCCAGCCGCGCCAGCCCAGCCAGCGCTAGAAGCACATCGGGCAGTCCGGGTGCGACGGCACCCGCTGCGACACCACAGGCACAGGCGCGAACGGGTCTGCGACCACCACGTCACCAGCCACAGGTGTCGGCGCCGACACCCCGGGCGGGTCGGGCGCACCGGCAAGCCTGCCCGCCACCGTCGCTGCCGCCACCGCACCGGCCGCCAGGGAAACCGGCTCGGCGGCGATTGCCGGCGGGAGGTGCTCCTCCACCTGGTCGATGTTTGGGTCCCGGTCCAAAAGGTACAGCCGGGCGCACACCGGGCACGGCCCAGGCGGAGCGCACACAGGGCCCACGACCACGCGCGCGTCGAACTGCGTCACCGGCACCACAGGGCCACGCCGGCCACGGGTCGCGGCGGCGATCTGATCCACCTCGGCAGCACAGTTCACGGCGAGCACCGGCAGGTGCGGCTCGTGGTCCAGGAGGAACTTGCTCACCGACTCGTCCTTCATCGGGCTGCGCGTCACCACACCACGGCGCGACAGCAGCAGCGTGATCTGGGAGGCCAGCGCGTCGCGCCCCACCACCAGCACTTGTGGGGTGGTGGTGGGGATGAGGAGCCGGTAGGTGATGAGGTCGTCGATAAGACTGCGCGCACGCGCCTCACCGAGATGCACCGCAAGGGCTGCGACAACGGTTTTGAGCATCCGCGGATGCGTCAGTGAGTCGAGGACCGTGACCACCCCGTCGGCGCTGGGCACGGTGATGAGCCCGGTGCGTGTCGCGTCCGCCCCGAACTGGATTGTTTCTGGCGCGCGTACGAAAACGCGGACGCCGCGCGCGAGTTGTATGCGTGTGTGTTCTTGGATTGCCACGTGTGTTCCACCCCCGCGTCGCATCCTACAATGTTGCGCTATGTCTGGGATGCAATATCGCGTGATCCGCTCCGCCCGTCGTGCGAAGACGGTGCAGGCCAGGGTGGTCGGCGGGGTGGCGGAGATCCGCATTCCGGCGCACTTCACCAAAGCGCAGGAGCGCGAGATGGTGGAGCAGATGCTGACCAAGTTGGAGAAGAAAACGTCGACGCGTTTGCTTGACGACGACTCCCTACGCACCCGCGCCGAAACCCTGAACAAGGAAATTCTGCAGGGGCGGGCAACGATTGGTTCGGTGCGGTGGGTGTCTAACCAAAACACGCGCTGGGGCTCCTGCACCGTATCGACCGGTGATATCCGCATCAGCGATCGGCTGCGCGACGTACCGGCCTACGTGCTGGACGCGGTGCTGGTGCACGAGTTAACGCACACCTTCATCCCGAACCATTCGAAAGAGTTCTACGCCTGGGCGGATCGGGTGCCCAAGGCGGAGCGCGCCCGCGGGTTTTTGGAGGCCTACCAGCGCTACGGCTAGCCCAGCCCCGACGCGCGGCCAGGCAGCGCCTACAGCTCCGTGCCGTCCTGGCTGCCGTCGTCTTTGCCGTCGCCGTCTTCGCGCTTCAACTCGGGGTTGTTGCGCAGTTCCTCTTCCAACTTGGCAAATTCGTCGTCGAGGTCGGTGTCGGGGGTGTCGTCGAGAAGCGTGTCGATGAAGGACGCCGGGTTGTCCAGCTGCTCGCTGGACGGCAGGAGGTCGGGGTGCTCCCAGACGGCGTCGCGACGATCCACGCCCACAGCGGTGCCTGCGCGACGCCACAGTTCGGCGGCCTCACGGGTGCGAGGGGCTGCGAGTTCGATGCCGACGATGTTGGCAAAGGCCTGCTCAGCAGAACCACCGGTGGCGCGGCGGCGTGCCCACGCCTCGGCGAGTTGCGGGGTGGTGGGGATGCGTTCGCTGAGGGCTTCGTCGACGACGACGTCAACCCAGCCTTCGACAAGCGCGATCAGGGTTTCCAAGCGCGACGTGGAGGCAGCGTTGCGGGTGCCTACGCGCGGGGAGAGGTCCTCGTCTTGCAGGCGTTGCATGGCCTCCTGGATCTGTGCGGGGTCGCCACCATCCAGGTTCAGGTCGCGGACGGCCTCTTCGATGTGGGAGGTGTCAATCTGCAGGCCGGCGGCGTATTCCTCCACGGAGGACACGAGGCGCTCGACCAGCCACGGCACGTTGCGGAACAGGCGCTGGCGTGCGGCCTCGCGTGCGGCGATGTAGACCATCACTTCCTGGCCCGGCAGGTCCAGGCCCTTGGAAATCTCCGCGATGTTGCGCGGTAGGACCGCACCGATGCCGGCGGGTGCGACAGGCAGGCCGAAGTCGGTGCCGGTCAGCGCCTGCTGGGCAAGGTCACCCAGTGCGTGGCCCAACTTCATGCCGAACTGCATGGAGTTCATCTGGTTAACCATGCTGACCATCGGGCCCATCATCTCGCGGGCCTCTTCGGGCATGGTGTCTAGCTGGGCGCGCGCCATGTTGGCGGCGACCGGGTTGACCAGGCGCTTCCACATCGGCATGGTCTGCTCCAGCCAATCTTGGGCGTTCCAGGCCTTGGCCTGTGCCTGGCTGGCGGGCAGTGCGGTGGCACCGTCGAGCCAGAGCTCCGCTAGGCGGAAGGACTCCTCGGCGGCGCGGGAGTCTGCCTCGCTGACCGGGTTCACCCCGGCGATGCGCTGACGAGCCATGCGGGCGGCCAGGTCGAAGTTGACGGCGTCGCCGTCCTCCTGGGCGTTCATGGAGGAGCCCATGCCGGAGAGCATTTGGCCGAACTGATTCAGGATGTCGCCAAGCCCGCCAGCACCAGCGCCACCAGCGCCACCGGGGCCACCGGGGCCGCCGGGGCCTCCGAATCCACCGAACCCGCCGGACCCAAAGTTTCCGCCGAAACCGAAGGCTGCAAACGGGTTGGTCGGCTCGCCACGCCCGTTGTCGTGGTTGTTGCCTTCGTTGTCCCTGCCCTCGTTGTCGTCGTTGCCGTCGTTGGGAAAGGAGAATCCGAATCCGTTACTCATAGGCGCCACAATACAGCTGCACAACGGCGCGGGTTGGAGCTGCTGGTTGCTGCGCTAACATGTGCCACCATGACGAACGCGCACACACCAGCGGACGCGGCAGAACACACGCCCGCGACCAAGACAGCGAACAAGCGTTTTTCCACGCTGGTGTGGGGTGCAGTGCCTATCGCGTTGCTTGCGGTGGGAATGACGATGGACCACATTCCCGGCACGGACATCAAGCTCACGGTGCCGTACGCGGCGGAAGGGGCGGGCCCGACGTTTGACACGCTCAGCGAGATCCAGGGCACGCCCGTGGTGGACATCGAGGGTGCTGAGACCCTCGACACCGGTGGGCAGCTGAATATGACCACGGTGTCGGTGCGGACGAACATGACGTTGGGACAGGCGTTGGCGCGCTGGGCGGTGACGAAGGACACGCTGGTGCCGATCGAGCAGGTGATGCCGGCGGATCGCAGCGAGGAAGAAACGCGCGAGTTTAACCAGCAGATGTTTGTCGCGTCGGAGGCGTCGGCGACGGTTGCGGCGATGCACTATCTGGGCAAACCCACAACGGTGAACATCCATGACGTGGTCAAAGGCGCTGCCGCGGACGGGATCTTGCAGCAAGGCGACAAGATCCTTGCCATCGACTCCACTCCGGTAGCCAAGCCGAGCGCGGTCCAGGACGTGGTCTTTGCCAAAAAGCCCGGCGAGACGGTGGATGTGACCATCAGCCGCGACGGCAAAGAAGAGACGAAGACCGTCGAGCTGAAGGAGAATCCGCACGAGAAGGGCAAGCCGATGCTTGGCATTCTTATGGATTCTGAGCCCGCCGATGGCCTGAAGGTGCACTACAACCTCAACGACATCGGTGGTCCGAGTGCGGGCATGATGTTTTCGCTGGCGGTGATTGACAAGTTGACGCCAGGCGAGCTCAACGGGGGCAAGTTCGTTGCCGGTACCGGCACGATTAACGACGACGGCGAGGTCGGCCCCATCGGCGGCATCACCCACAAAATCCGTGGCTCGCGCGATGAGGGCGCCGAGTTGTTCCTCGCGCCGAAGGGCAATTGTGATGCGGTGAAGCAGGCCGACGCTGGCGACATGACCGTCGCCGCCGTGTCCACCCTCCAGGAGGCAGTGGATGCGATGGAGGCGTTCGCCGCAGGCCGCGACGTGCCAACCTGCGACGGCTAAGGGCTAGGGATTCTTCGCCAGGCCGAGGTCGTAGATCCGCTGGCGCGGGTCCTCCTGGTCGGAGGAGATCAGTTGCTGCATGACCAGGCCCTCGCGGTTATCCACCACGGTGATGATCGCGGAGGTGCCCAGCGTGGACCAGCCGACTACGCGGTCGCCGGAGTCTTCCACCACGCGCGAGGAGCGCAGCTCCGTGAGCAGTTGGGTCGAGGAGGCCGCCTTCGATTCGGAGTCGAAGAATTGGAACTGGCCGATCTCGTCGCCCTGGCAGTCATAAGAACCGCTGATCCCGCCGGCGCCGCAGCCTTCGAACTGGTCGAAGAACTCCTCAGGCGCAAGGGAGGCGAAGCGCTCGCGTACCTTCTCCAAGGTTGCCTCCGCAGACGAGTCCGCTTTCTCCCGCTTCGAGGAGCTTGTGCTTGTCGACGACACCGTCTCGGAAGCAGACTCAGACGCAGACTCCGACTCCGACGCCGTGCCAGATTCAGACGCAGCGATGGTAGTTGTCACGGAGGTGGTCGTTTCAGGCGTGGTCGTCTCCGAATCCGAGGAGGTGGTTGGGTCCTCGCTGATGTACGACGTCGAGATGGGGCTGCTGGTCGCGTTGGCCTCGTCGTCCTCGCCACCACCACAGGCGGCAAGAGACAGCGAGCCGACAAGGACAGCGGAGGCGATTGCGCGGCGGGACACAGACACGGTCAGAAGCTCCTTGGATTGGGTTTCGGGTGTCTAGCTTAAACCAGGTCGTCCGGGTCTTGCTCAAGCCCGTAGCGCAGCGCAGCGATCACACCCGGGGCGACATCCGGGCCGCCACGCAGCTCAATGTCGTCCTGGGCGAAGGGGCCGCGCTCCTCCAACTCTTCATCCGTCAGGCGCATCTGCAGCAGGGTCTGCTCGATGTCTTCGGTACGCAGCACGCCGGAGAACAACCGCGCCGGGCGCGCCTCGGCATCCGCCGGGGCAGAGGCGTCGCGGAAGAGGATCTCCTGCGCCAGGATCACGCCTTCAACCTCACGCGGCCAGGCCAGGCGGGTGACATACTCGCCGAGCTCCTCGGAACCGGGCAGGATATTCTCCGGCAATTCCTGCACAACCAGGGTGAGGGGGGAGGAGTCGTCGAGGGTGCCCAGCTCGTCGACAAGCAATTGCGTTGGTACCAGACCGAAGAGGGTTGGCGGGGCGTCCCAACCTTCGGCGTGGACGAAATCGACGGCCTCCATCATGGCCTTATTCAGGGCTTGTTGTTCGCGCACGGGAACCTTTCCGGATTGTTGGCCGTTAAACTTTCTAGGCTGTAATGCACATAGACGTTGGACAACACTATTCCTAAGGAGCAGGCTTGGCTACCCGCCTCACCCGGCCACAACCACGGTCGCAGAAACCGAATAAAGGCCTCATGGTCACACTCGGTGTACTCGCCGCACTTTTCTTCCTCCTGCCAGTGCTGATCGGTATCTATACCGATTTTCTCTGGTTTGGGGAGGTTGACTTCCGCGGTGTTTTCAACCGAGTGATCCTCTTCCGTGTCGTGCTGTTTGTCATCTTCGCGCTGCTTGGTGCAGCCGTCGCATGGGCAGCGGCACGGATTGCGTGGCGTGGCAGGCAACAAGACAGCGGCGATATTTTCGGCGAGACCTCGCAGCAAGCGCAGTACCGCGCCGCCGTGCAAGACGGTGTGAAGGGGCTGCTGACCTGGGTGCCGGTGATCGTGGGCATCATGTCTGGTCTTGCTGGCCAGCGCATGTGGCGTGTGTTCATGATGTGGTTCAACGGTGGGGACTTTGGCACCACCGACCCGCAGTTTGGCAAGGATCTTGGCTTCTACGCGTTTAGCCTGCCGGCAATCTCTGCGATTGTGGGCACGCTGTCCATGCTGCTCGCCGTGGCATTTTTGATCGGTGCGGTGGGCCACTACATGCTCGGTGGCATCCGCATTGGCAACAACGTCACCGGAGTCAAAGGCATGGTGTCCAAGCCGGCACGCATCCAGCTCGCCGTCACCGCAGGCCTGTGGATGCTGACCAAGGCCGTGACCTACTGGCTGGACCGCTACTACCTGCTATCCAGCCAGAATGACATCTTCACCGGTGCGTCCTACACCGCGGTCAACGCGATGCTGCCCGCGAAGATCATCCTCACCGTCATCGCTGTGGTTGTCGCAGCGGCGTTTTTCGCCTCCATCGTGTTCAAGGACTTCCGCGTCCCAGTGCTGGCAACGGTGCTCATGCTGGTGTCCTCCATCGTGGTGGGCAACGTGTGGCCGGCGCTTTTGGAGCAGTTCTCGGTCAAGCCGAACCGTCAGGCCAAGGAGTACGAGTACATCGGCCGCAACATCGAGGCCACCCGCGAGGCATACGGGCTGACCGATGACAAGGTCACCTACATGGAGAACTGGGGCGGCAACACCTCGAATGCCGATGTGGCCAAGGACGAGGCGACGATTTCCAACCTGCGCCTGCTGGACCCGGACATCATTTCCCCGACGTTTACCCAGAACCAGCAGCTGCGTAACTTCTACGGCTTCCCAGACCAGCTGGCCATGGACCGCTACGAGGTCGACGGCCAGATGCGCGACTACGTTGTCGCCGCGCGTGAGATGGACCCGAACGCGCTGAGTGAAAACCAGCGCGACTGGATTAACCGCCACACCGTGTACACCCACGGCAACGGCTTTGTCGCAGCGCAAGCCAACACTGTCGACGAGGCCGCGCAGGACGCCGGCTCCACCCGTGGTGGCCTGCCAATCTTTACCGTGTCTGACCTGCAGGCCAACGCTGCCGCCAAGGAGTCCGGCGAGGCTGAAGAGCTGGGCATCAAGGTAGAAGAGCCGCGCATCTACTTCGGCCCGGTGATCGCCTCTGCGCAGGATGGTCTGGACTACGCCATTGTGGGCGACAACGGCCAGGGCCCGGTGGAGTACGACACCGACAACTCCACCTACACCTACACCGGCAAGGGCGGCGTGGACATCGGCAACCCGATCAACCGCGTGGCGTACGCCGTGAAGTACCAGGAACTGAGCTTCCTGCTGTCCGATCGCGTTGGCGGCAACTCGAAGGTGCTCTACGACCGTGACCCGCGCAAGCGTGTGGAAAAGGTCGCACCGTGGCTGACCACCGACTCCAAGACCTACCCGGCTGTCATCGACGGTCGCGTGAAGTGGATCGTGGACGGCTACACCACCCTGTCCCAGCTGCCGTACTCCACGCGCACCTCCCTGCAGGACACCACGCAGGACGCGCTGAACCCGGACGGCACCACCCAGCGTCTGATCACCGACAACGTCGGCTACATCCGCAACTCCGTCAAGGCCACCGTGGACGCCTACGACGGCACCGTGGACCTCTACGCGTTCGACGAGTCCGATCCGGTGCTCAACGCCTGGATGAAGTCCTTCCCGGGCACCGTGCGCCCGAACTCGGACATCACCGACTCCTTGCGTGACCACCTGCGTTACCCGGAGGATCTGTTCAAGGTCCAGCGTGACCTGCTGGCGCGCTACCACGTGGATGACCCGGGCGTGTTCTTCAACAACGACGCCTTCTGGTCTGTGCCGAACGACCCGACCGCACCGGAAGGCCGCGACCAGCTGAACCAGCCGCCGTACTACGTGGTGGCCGCTGACCCGGAGACCAATAAGCCGTCCTTCCAGCTGATCACCCCGTTCCGTGGCCTGAACCGCGAGTTCCTGTCCGCACACATGGCGGTGTCTTCTGATCCGGAGACCTACGGCAACATCACCGTGCGCGTCCTGCCGACGAACACCCAAACCCAGGGTCCGAAGCAGGCTCAGGACGCCCTGATGTCCTCCGACCAGGTGGCGCGTGACCGCACCCTGTGGGAGGGGACGAACGATCTGAAGAACGGCAACCTGCTCACCCTGCCGGTGGGCGGCGGCGAGATCCTCTACGTCGAGCCGATCTACTCGCAGCGCAAGGACCAGGCCTCGGCCTTCCCGAAGCTGTTGCGCGTGCTGGTGTTCTACCGCGGCCAGGTGGGCTACGCCCCGACCGTGTCCCAGGCGCTGAAGCAGGTGGGTATCCACTCTGACGCAGCCCAGGAAGTCGAAGTGGTGGACGAAAACGCACCACAGGGTGAGGCTGAAACTACCCCCGCTGAGGAAAACAAGGAAGCCACACCGGAGGGTGATAACGCGCCGAAGGTAAACCGTGACGAGGCCCTGAACAGGATCAATGATGCTCTTCGTAACCTGGAGGGTGCCCGCAACGGCTCCTTCGAGGAGTACGGTCGCGCCATCGACCAACTCGACCGTGCAGTGGCTGAGTACCAGAAGGCGCAGTAACGGGTTATAGTTATCTCGTCCCCCCAGGACCGGGTGCATCGCGCGAAGTGGGCGCGCGATGCACCATTTTTGTATCTAGCATGGTGTTCACAACCAACTCTTTGAGAGAAAGGCTGGATAGATCATGGGACGTTTTGACGGAAAAGTAGCGCTTGTGACCGGTGGTGCATCGGGAATGGGCGCAGCAGACTGCAAACTCTTCGTCGAAGAAGGCGCAAAGGTTGTCATCGCTGACCTCAACGAAGAGATCGGCGGGGAACTGGCAAACGAGCTCGGCGACAACGCAATTTTTGTGAAGCTCAACGTTGCCGACGAACAGGACTGGAAGGACGCCATCGCGGCGACGAACGAGGCGTTCGGCCGCCTGGACATCTTGGTGAACAACGCCGGCATCCTTCAGATGACGGGAGTGGAGGACACCACCCTGGAGCAGTTCCAGAAGATCATGGCCGTCAACGTGGACGGCGTGTTCTTGGGCATGAAGTACGCCATCCCGGAGATCCGTAAGCAGGGCGGCGGCGCGATCATCAACATGTCGTCCACCGCGGGCCTGGAAGGCCAAGTCAGTGCGACCGGCTACGTGGCATCCAAGTGGGCAGTGCGCGGCATGACCAAGACGGTCGCCGCCGACGTTGCCGACGAGAACATCCGCATCAACTCCGTCCACCCGGGCGCGATTGCAACCCCGATGACGGCAGATTCCCTTGTAGAGGGTGCACCGCTTCCGCTCGCAGCAGCGAACCGTCCGGGCCGCGCCGAGGAGGTTGCGAAGACGGTGCTGTTCCTCGCGTCCGACGACGCGTCCTACATCAACGGCGCAGAGATTGCTGTCGACGGCGGCCTGACCCTGGGCGCCTCGAAGCACATCTACGGCATCCTCGGCCAGCTCGCTGCCCAGCAGTAACGGCAGTAGTAGCGGTAGCGGCAGTAGTAGGGAAGCCCCGATAATTGGATCGCACCAAACCGTCGTGAACAGGCGGTTTGGTGCTCTCTGTCGGTGTATGTATAGTAAGTCCACGTTGCTGGTTACGGCGACAGGCGAAAATCACATATTGCGCCCGACGCGGGGTGGAGCAGCTCGGTAGCTCGCTGGGCTCATAACCCAGAGGTCGTTGGTTCGAATCCAGCCCCCGCTACTAAGATAAGGCCCCTACCAGTGGAAACGCTGGTAGGGGCCTTCTTCATTTTGTGATCGGATCGCCATTTGGTGCACTAGCTGGTGCACTAGGGTCAAAATCCTGCACCAAACGGAACTGCGACGCTCCAACGACGCGGCGCAGGTTTTCGGTGCATTGCTTAGTGATTGCTAGGGCGGCAGCAACGAAGGAACGCCACGGGAGTCGGCAGTTCGAGGAAAGCAACTGCGAACTGCTGTGCAAGTCTCACAACCGCGCCAAAGGTAACGCTTAACCAGCGGCGACGCGGGGATCTAACAATGCTGCGTCGCTAGCGCTCGCACCCAGCGAGCGAGCATCAGGCTGCGCTAGCGACGCCGAGCGCACAAAGGCACTGCACTGCGGGGATACGCCTGCGACCGGCAGAGCCGGACTGAATACGGGATTGACCACGTTCACCCCGTATTCGTGCAAAGGAGCACTGCCATGTCCACTCATTCCCACACGCTTGCATCCCACGGCGAGATCCTCGCGAACCTCCCCGGCATCCTCGGGTTCTACCCGAACAACTCGCTGATCCTCGCGTTCTTCGTCGACGACGAGGGCGTCGACACCGTCCGCCTCGGCCCGGTCGCGCGGTTCGATCTGGACGAGGCCGTGGAGAAGCTCACCGAGAGCCGCGAGCGGTTCGCAGCGTGGGTCCACCACCTCGAACTCGACGCTGTTATCGCGTACATGATCAGCGATGACATTGCGCAGCCGGTCTTTGACGAGACGGCCACGTATCTCACTAGTGGGGCAGTGCACCTACCGCCGCTGCTCGGGGTGGTGCAAGTGCCCGAGATCGTCACCGGGGCTGCGTGGTGGTCTGTGTACCAGCATCCGCTCATCGACGAGCCGCGCCACGGCGTTGTCGGCGAGGTCGCCGCATCGGCGGCGCTGCGGCAGATGCTAGAGCACACCGGCGAGCTGCCGGAGCCGAGCAAAGACGACATCGAGGCACGGTTGAACAGCACTGACCACGGCATCGACGCTGCCGAGCACGCCGACATCATCGAAGACGCGCTGGCGTATATCCCGCCCATGTTCGCAGACGTGCTGCAGCGTGAATACGAGCAGGCGGCGGCAGGAATAACCCAGCCGAGCGCTCGCGCTGTTCGGTCTGCGCTGAAATGCTTCACCACGCCGCGCTTGCGAGACGCGCTGCTCGCGGCGCTGCTCGATGACCCGCAGGCGGGCCTACGGTTCGCGGAGCAGGTTATGCGTGCTGTCCCGACCAGCTGGCCAGGGATGCGCGCGCAGCTCACCACCACGGTTGCCGTGCTTGCGCACGCCACAGGCCAGCCGGGACTAGCTGGCGTGGCCGCGCACCGAGCCACCGAGATCGGGCCAGACGAGAACTTCCCGTCGTTGGTGGCGAAGCTGACCGACATCGGCCAAGGCGAGCGGATGGTCGAACTCGTCCGCGAGGGCGCCGAGAAGACCCGCACGATCTTGTTCACCGAGTAGCACCACACACCCCGTTGCAGCGATGCAACGGGGTTTCTTTTTTTCTCGTCGGCCGTGGCTTGCGACAGCAGACACTTCAACGAGGCAGGGGAGCGACCCCTAGACAGCAGAGCTGTCTCCAACAGACGGATTGACCACCAATCCGAACAAGGAGGCACGTGATGCGCGACATCACCCACACCGACCTGGAACTGCTCTACCAGCTCGCCGACGGCATCGACGGCGAGGACGCCGATCCGGGTGCAGCACAAGAACTGCGCGACCTAGAGGCGGCAGGCACGCCGCTGCCCTGGGCAGTGCTGTAACGACAGCGCAACCCCCCGCAGCAGCAAAGCAGCTGCTTCAACACCCACATTGCACGGCAATTCACACCCACCCACATAAGGAGAACCATCATGTCCAACCCCTTCAACAACGGCACCATCGTCGGCAACGCAGCTCGCGCACCCAAGCTGTTCGAGCACGCAAACGGCGGCGCGACGGTGAAGCTCAGCGTCTATGCGCGCAACACCTTCAAGAACAAGTCCACCGGCAAGGTGGAAAGCGAGATCGTGGAGCTGACCGGCTACGTCCAGGACGCGAAGAACCCCGGCGTGTTCGGCTGCATCGGGTCCGGCGACCGTGTCGCAGTGAGCTACTCGCTGAAGACCGACGTCTACACCGACAAGGACGGTGTGAAGCACTACCCGCTGGTCGCCCGTATCGACACCGTGCAGCTGATCGACTCCAAGAAAGAGTCCGCTGCGCGCGCAGCCCGTCGCGGAGGCGAGGCGGCGAACGCCGCCCTGGCTGGCGCTGACGCCGACAACGACGAAGCACCGTTCTAACAACGACACCCCGCAGGGAAACCTGCGGGGTTATTTTTTTCAACTATTTCACGGTGTTGATCCAGCTCTTTCACGGCCTTACCCAACTGAACAAAACCCAACAGTCCTAGCATCAGCTTGGCGATCGGGGTGGAGTCTTTTGAGTAGGTCTGTCCCTCCTTGAGGAACTTCACCGACACTCCTTTGCTGACTAGCTCGTCAACAATGGCGTACAGATCCGTCAGTGAACGCGCGCACCGATCCATCGACGTGACGACAAGCTGATCTCCTGCACGGACATATCGCATTGCTTCATCAAGTCCAGGGCGCTCACGCGATCCACCACTGGCCTTATCCGTGTAATAGGTGAAGACCTTCTCTGCCTTGAGTTGTTCAATCTGACGATCAAGGTTCTGATCTTTCGAACTCACCCGGGCATAGCCCACCTTTTGTCCTGAGATCGCCCCCAACTGTTCAGTGATCTCCAGAGGCAGTGACGGTTCTGTTCCGTTAGTCTTGGAACTAACCCTAGCGAACAGGAAGTTTTTTCATTCACAAATTGTTCGCTTGGGGTGTACCCCAGGTGCCCCTACCAGCGCCCGCAGTTGAAGGCTTCACCTACCAAATGGTAAAGTTAGCTATATGCGAACCAGTCAGCGCTCCGAGATCCTGGAAGCTGCCCTCCGCGTCATGAACGCAGCGGAGGGTGGCGACATTACCCTTGACGCAGTGGCCCACGAGGCCGGGCTCACCAAACCGGGATTGCTATATCACTTCCGCAACCGCGACGTACTGCTCGCCGCGATCGTCGACCACGCTGCGGCCAACGTCGAGAACGACATGACTGCCACCCTTGGCAAGCCCCTCGAGAACGCCAACGCCACCGAGCGGCTCCTGAGCTACGTTCACGTCGCCGCCCACGGGGCCGCCAAGCGCGCCGAGTTCATCATCTGGGGCCAAGCGACGTACCGGCCCGAACTCACCGAACCGTGGACTACGCGGATGGGCCGCTGGCTCGAACTCCCGGACGATCTCGACGCCGCCACCCGAGCCAGGCTGACCACCGCCCGACTCGCCGCCGACGGACTCTGGGGCGCCCAGGCCACAGGTGTGTCCACCCTCCACGGCGCGGATCTCGAAGCCGTCGTCTCCAGCATTCGCTCCCTGATCGAAGGAACAACCCCATGAAGCAGTGGTTCCTGCTCGCTGGTGCCATCACTACCGAAGTGGCGGCGACGCTGTCTCTCAAGGCGGCGCTCAATCACCCATCCTGGTACATCGTGGTTGCTGCCGGATACATCGGCGCTTTCGTCTTCCTCACCTTCTGCCTGCGCGAAGGAATGCAGATCGGCGTCGCCTATGGCATCTGGGGAGCCAGCGGGGTCGTGCTCGCCGCTGTGCTATCCGCCGCGATTTTCGGTGAACCTCTGACTGCTGTGATGGGTCTTGGAATGGTTGCGATCATCAGCGGTGTCCTCACCGTCGAACTCGGCTCCCAGAAAGCTCAGCAAACCGCAGCCCAGGAAGCAGGAGTCAACTCATGAGATGGATCTTCCTCGCAGGCGCCATCTTGTCCGAAGTCGTCGCGACCATGTCGCTACGAGCCTCCGACGGTGGCCGGGTGAAGAAATGGTTCATCGGCGTCATCGCGGGGTATCTCGTGGCGTTCGTCGCCTTAAGTCTCGCCTTGGCCGACGGCATGGCCCTTGGCGTCGCCTACGGCATCTGGGCAGCATCCGGCGTAGCTCTCACCGCGATCCTCGCCCGGGTCATCTTCCACGAACCCCTCACCCGAACCATGGCCCTCGGCATCCTCCTCATCGCCGTCGGAGTTCTCACCGTTGAACTCGGCGCCAACTTGGCGAACTGACGCATTTCCGCAGGTAAACCAGGCAGATTGGTGTGCTGCACCACGAGGCGCACAGACAAAGGCTCCCCAATGAGCGCCTGTGGGCCTAGCGTTGTGGATGTGATCACCTGTGTCGTCCACTACACCATCGACCCCGACCAGATCGCAGCCTTTGAACAGTTCGCCCGCGCTTGGATGCGGCATGTCGACGAACACGGCGGCACCCACCACGGGTACTACCTACCCGCGGAAGGTGTGAGTGACCGTGCGGAATCCCTGTTCAGCTTCCCCAGCCTGGCTGCCTACGAGCAGTACCGCACCTTGTTCGGCACCCACTCGGACTTCATCGCCGCTGACCGGATTCGAGACGAGTCCGAGTGCGTCCTGCGGTACGAGCGCACCTTCATGCGGCCGCTCCTACCCCAGGGACACTGAAAGGGACTCCGGCAGCACGCTCGGCACAACCCACAACGCCGCAGGTCAGCGCGTACAGATGGGTGTACGCTATACACACATTAGGACCTTAAGGCATAGCTGCAGCTACTTTCGCCTTACTACCCATGAAGATAGTTGGAAGGAAGTTGAGTGATATTCATGACTGGTTCAAGTTATCGATCAAGAGTATTTGGATATAATTTTAGTCGGATCGTACTTATCTTCGCAGTACTCTTATTGTGTGTCTACTTCTTGACCAGAAGAGATCAAACCGCCTTTATCACATGCGGTCTTTTAGTGTCTCTGGCAATTTTCTTTAATGTCGGGGTGTTGCTGAATGATGAAATCCTTCGGATTTCAGTTCTTGGCATTCCAGTTAGCAACGTTCGTTTGGAATCTCTGAAGGGGGCGGAGATCCTTCCCTCGGGCCCCATACTCGAATCCCAAACGTTTGGGGTTCACTTCCTGGATGGCACTATTTCATTCCATGCCGGTTCTGCAAATATCCTCCTACACCGCAATATCGGAAGACCCATTCGCTTGACGGTTAAAGACCCAGAGGAATTTTTACACCTCCTAGCGGAGAACTCCGCTATTCGACCCGCTTCTCACAGTTAAGCCCCCGGTGCCGACACAACTGGCAACCAAAAGCATACCTCGAAGAGCTACTCACTCAAGCATCACCCGATCTGACGCGTCAGATGCTCGGTGATTTCATCAACCAAATTCTATCTTCCCAAGACGATACTGTCGGCAGCGCTGACTACGGCACCACCAGCGACAACCGCGTCAACCACCGCAACGGCTACCGCCACCGACTACTGGATACACGGGTCAGCACCGTCGATGTGGCTATCCCGAAACTACGCCACGGTTCCTTCTTGTCTGACTGGCTGTTAGAACGACGAACCCGTAGCGAACGTGCCATGTAGATAAGCCTCTGGGCACTAAAGTACCCAGAGTGAAGTGCCCCGGGTTTTGTTCCTAGGCGTTTGCCTTGATTTCTATTATTTCCTGGGGTGGGTTCTGCTTCCAAAATTCGGTTTCCACCTCGACCGGGGTTCGGTATCCCAAGCTTTGGTGAAGCCTTGTCTCGTTCCACCATGACACCCACTCGAACGTCGCGATTTCTACCTCGACAACGTCATTCCACCTGCGGGTATGGATCAGCTCGTTCTTGTAGGATCCGTTGACGTTTTCAGCAAGAGCATTGTCGTAGGAGTCACCGACAGTTCCGGTGGAAGCTGTAATGCCGTGTTGGGTAAGTCGCTCGTTGTAGACCACGCTGACGTACTGCGATCCGTGATCCGAATGGTGAATGAGACCTGTTGTTTCCTCAGCACACACGATCGCCTGGTTGAGAGCTTGCAACGGCAGTGCTTCGGTGCGCATGGAATCTGATAACGCCCACCCAACGATCCGTCGAGAGTAAACGTCGGTGACAAACGCGGCGTACACAA
>NZ_KV801083.1:22590-39594 GCF_001810365.1 Corynebacterium sp. HMSC055D05 | reverse complement strand
AAATTACGAAACATCCCCGAAATGTGACGTGTCTGTGCAGGTCACAGCGTTATCGCGTGTTTCGTAATTTGGTTTTCCGATTTTCGTAGTTCTACGAAACCGCAGGTAGAGCGTTTCGTAATTTTTTCGTATTTTGATCGGCAAATTACGAAACGAGGTCAAAACTACGAAACGAGCGCGCTACAGACGTGTCACAGGTCATAAAAAGGCGCGCCCCTTGCGTGTCACCGTGACGCAGCATCCCGGCCGTGTCACATAGCTACAACCCCTGCAGCGTGCCCTCAATGAGGACGGTCTATGTCGTAGACATGTGCCCGTAATGTGTGTCTGTGTCTCTCCCTTAAAAGGTTTGGGTCGAAATACCGCAAAATTACGAAACATCCCCGAAATGTGACGTGTCTATGCAGGTCACAGCGTTATCGCGTGTTTCGTAGTTTTGTTCTTTTCGTTTGCGGAAATCACGAAACCGCAGGTAGAGCGTTTCGTAATTTTTTCGTATTTTGATCGGCAAATTACGAAACGAGGTCAAAACTACGAAACGAGCACACTATAGACGTGTCACAGGTCACAAAAAGGCGCGCCCCTTGCGTGTCACCATGCCGCCACACAACAGCTGCCCCACCACAACACCCCAGCCGTGCCACGTGGCGTGTAGAAACGTGCTCGGTTCGATTCGTAAAGATTAGGTCGCAGGCTATTGTGCGCGACGCATAAGTTCCGTACGATGGCCCCCAGACCGTATGTGGCGTTTTAATTCGTTTTTGGTTTAGCCAGCCGCATACGGGGGATAACCCCGAGGATAATTCATAAAGAGACAGCCTCTCGACCGTGATAGGCGCGGTTCCTCCGACGAGATAGACCGGTCGGCAACGGCATTGCCAACCACAAAAGCGGTCAGGTAGGGAGTAAGCGCTCCCGTAAAGCGATGGGACGGCAGACCACCGTTCTAGCGAGTTGAGCACGGCACTCCAAGCCGCCTGAATAGCAAGCCGGTAAAGCACTCCGCTCCGGGACAGATCAATCTGCCCAGGAGCGTTTTTCTATGTCCGAAAAGGACACGACTACCGCCGTCGCGCCACGCTTTTACACGCTGCAGGAACTCGCCGATCTCGGCGTCGGCTCCGAGTCCACGTTGCGAAAAGCTATTAAAGAGGGCCGTCTTTCATTCCACCGTTTCGGCACCGCCTATCGGATTCGCCAAGACGATCTCGACGCCTACCTCGCGGCCGCACGCCGCCCTGCCCCGCAGCTATTCGACGGCTTCGTCGATGCCGTCGTGAATGCAGCGCCCCAACTGACAGATGAGCAGCGCCAGCAGCTCGTCACGGTGCTGGGCGGTGTGAAGCACTAATGCGGACAAACCCGCCTACGACGAGATCCCGCCGCTTAGCTCAGCTAGTCAGGCTGGGTCTTGAACTGAGTGCGAGGGCTGATGGGTGATGGCCGTGCTACTACACACGCGCGCTCCACCGTCGTGCCCCGAGTCCAAATAAACAGTTCATTCAACCAAGGAGAACAAACCATGTCTTTCAGAGACGATTACGCAGCAGCGCTGCGCGATGAGCAGCAAGCAAAAGATACCGTGAACGAGGCGCGCCGTGCACACAAAGCGACAAAGGAGCGCCTTGCGCAGTTGCGCAAGTATGCCGAAGAGTTCGAGGTGAATCTCGACGGTGACAAGTCCGCCAGCACCGAAGGGGACGGTGACAAGTCCGCCAGCACCGAAGGGGACAGCGATACACCTGAGAACGGTGACGGCGACACGCCTGAGAGCACCGAGGGCAGTAAGCCGAAGCGGCATCTAGAAGTTGTACCCGACTAACCCTTTAGCCGTACACGCAATCACCTCATGTGTGTACGGCCACGCGGCGTGACGACGTACAGCCGTCACGTTTGATGTCGCTACACACCCCGCTCGCAAGGGCGGGGTTTTCGCGTGTGTGCGGGTGGCTGCGGCACCGCTACACGTGACACTGTCACGATGCTTGCGCCGGTATCGGCGACGGGGCATATACACGTCTGCCCCGTCGCCTGGATCATCCGCCACATGGCTGGCGGTATGTCGCGCTGCTGTTATGCGCGGTTCTGGCCGGCATAGTCTTGTGTGGACTTGAAATATGCCGAAGACGGGGCCGTGGGTGCAGCAAAGACAGCAGCGTGGACAGAGCAGATTTCAGCAACAGTCATGTTGCTGAAGTTGTGACCGCGACGGCAGATGATATGCGGCGGACGCCGCATAATGGACGCGTCGTGAGATACGCCAATATCCATCTCGGCAGGCTTGCCGTGATGGAGCGTTTCGTGATGACCCAAACACGACACATCGATGCTGGCATATCCGATTACATATCGACGGGATATATCGGATTGCCGGCAGTGTCGTGACGTAAAGCATGGGTCATCACACAAGGTGCAGCGCCAGCTGCACTATTGGGCACCTTGACCGGAGCGCAGCGGAGGGAAAGGTAGACCCAGCCAGACCGAGCGAGCGAGGTCTGAGTCTGGGGCTATGAGGGGCGGCGCGCCAGCGCCGGGCACCGGGTTATGCGAGCGCCAGCGAGTAGTAATACCCGGTGCAGTGCCTCGGCTATGCCGAGCGCCGGAGCGCAGCGGAGGCGTCGCACCCCCTTATGCCCTTTTCCCCCTTCTACCCCTATAACGACAAACATATAGGGGTTTTGACACAGAAGGGGGCTGCGACCTGCGTGTTTCGGGTCTTTATGCGGTCTTCGACCCTTACCCGAAACGGCCCGTTGATGCGCGAAGCGCACATGGTGCCTACACAAAATCTGCAGGTCGCCACGCTGTGCGCACCACATACGGCGTCAGTCGTTGTATGTCGGTCTTAAAGTAAGGGCCGATGACGGGTGGAAACGCCGCTTGCGGCGTCTTCCCGCGTCATCGCGCACGCCGTGTGCAACGTGAGCTTGCGAACGTGCCACGGCGTCGAACCGAACGGCAAGACCGACATCGTTAACGTGGTGCGCACAGCCACACCCTGCACTCTGGCACCGCCGCTAGGCGGTCATTGCAGGGTGGTGAACATCCCGCAGCGAGCCATCCGCCGCAAGGCGGTGTTGATGCTGCTGCGGGGGTCAACGACACGGGCTGAGTAACACACTCCATATCGGCCCGTGCTACAAGCACACTATCGGTGCAGACGTATCACGTTCGCGGCGGCCATATGCGCGCAAGCGCATGTAACAGACACCGCCAGCGACGTGTGTTTCGCGAGCGCCCGCTCGCAGCAGATCCAGCGGCAGCTGTTGATGCAAATGTGTAGCGCCGCGACTCGATTGGTTCATCTTTGTGGCAGCGGCTGTACGGCCCTGTGGCGGCCGTAGACGCCTCGGATGGACGGAGTGCGCGTGCAGAAGAACAGTTTCGAGACGTCGCTGTTCGTCGTGTATCTGCCGAAGTCGATGTGCAAGGAGATCCCCGACTACTACACCAGTGAGGTGGACGGGCGCGAAGTGAAACGTCCGCGCTATGCAGCCCGCGACTACGAAGAAGCAATGATGTACCCCGAAGAGTCAATGCGTTGGCTCGCCGAGAACTTCATTCCCGGCGGTATCGACGCAGTCGCTGGCGGTGATATGAACTTCGACGAATCAACGCCACACATCCAGTTCCAGGCGGATACGTTCTCACCGAAGCCCGAAGATCCCGACAAGCTCCGTTGCCGCCCCGGCATCGCGTACAACACTGACACCTCAGTGCGGTACACATCCGGCCCGAAGAAGGGCAAGCAGATCTCGGGTAACCAGAAGTTCATCGACGCGCAACGGGGCCTGCGCGAACACATGCACTCGCTGGGCTATCCGGTGGAACTGGAAGTCTCCGAGCGGCATGACGAGTCGTTGAACCTCGGACGCTACGCAGAACAACAAGACCGGGAGCGCGACCTCGCCAAGCGCGAGGATGATGTGGAAGTCAAGAAGCGATCCGTGCAGCGCGATATGGACGCAATTGATCGTGACCGCGAGCAAACAGCAAAAGAACTTGAACAGGCAAAAGCTGCCAACGAAAAAGCGCAAGGTGTGTTGCAGCACGCCGAAGAACAGGCTCGCGCTGTTGCCGAGCGTGTGCTCAACGAGGCACGTGAGAAGGCAGAGCAAGAAGCCGAGCAGATCCGCAGTGACGCGCGCGAGAAGGCCAAGCAAGAAGCCGAGCAGACCATGGGCCTTGCCGAAGCGCAAGCAGACGAGCTGCTCGAACGAGCCGAAGAGACTGCACAGGCCAAGGCGGGCGAGATTACAGCCGCAGCCCGCAGCGAAGCGGAGTCGATCACACGCCAAGCCGACGAGGCCCGTAAGCAGGCTGAGCGCGACGCTGAGACGATCCGCAGCGAAGCACGAGATGAGGCCACAAGCATCCGCGACGAGGCCACGCGCGACGCTGCAGTAACGCGCACGGATGCCCGCGATGAGGCTGATCAGATCCGCCGCAACGCGCACACGGACGCCGAAGATGAAGCAGCCATCATCATCGAAGAAGCGGTGAAGTCAGGACAGCAGTTGGAGCATCTGGACAAGAAGTTCCTGGTGCAAGAACTGCATCGCAGCCCGGAGCTGCTTGAGCGCTACACGCTGTTCAAGCAGTCGCAGACCTCAGGCAAGAAGGGCGGGGCGCAGCAACGTGCGCGCGAGCGTATCGAGAAGCGCCGCCAGCAGCAACAGCAGCGTGATCGTGACGGCGGTATGGAGCTTTAGCAGCTCACCATGCGCTCTGCACGCCCGTCTGCGGGCCGTACAGGGCGCCGTCGGCGTCGTCGGTCATCTGCGGTATGAAACCGCTGAGATTCGGCGAAAATCGAAGAAATCTCGGCTAAGCGGGGCCAAGTGTCACTACGTTGCGCAGCGAATTGGCCGGTTAAGTGGCGGAGATATTGCGCAGCGCGTCGGTGTGTACGACGGCGCATGTGCTGCACAGCAAACATGCCAGCACACAGACCTGCAGAATGTCGTTGTCATCCTGTTGCGCAGTAAAGGTGTCAATAGGATGACAAACCACTTCACTGCCCAATTCACATGTCATTAAAGTGACAGGGCATTTGATTGCGCAGTAAACGTGTCGATGAAATGGGTGCCCAATACACAGTGCAACCTACGTGTTAATGAAATGTCACAGACACTACATAGTGCAGTGAGTTGCGCAGCAGAAACGCCAGTAAAAGCACCGCACCACTGCACCGTAAAACTGCACAAGTGATTCGCAGCAAATTGGCGTGTGAAATGGTTGAAAAAATAACCCCGCAGCGTATGCGGGGTTCATCCACGATTACAATTGCAACCGGGCTCACACTGCTATCGGAGGGTTAACTCCCCCTGCAACGCGTTCACAACGTCACGGGGAAGTACAGCTAGCGTGGGAGACGGGAATGTCACCACCACCACTATTCGGAGGTAAAACCATGACCCGCATCGCCATCATCGTCGGCAGCACCCGCCCCAACCGCCTGGCACCCCAGGTCGCCGAATGGGTGCACGAGCACGCGCAGCAGCACGGCGGCGCCGAGTTCGAGCTCGTGGACATCGCCCGACCAGAACCTGCCCCTGCTGGATGAGCCCATGCCCCGGCCATGGGCCAGTACTCGAAGGATCACACCAAGGCCTGGGCCGAGAAGATCGCCTCCTACGACGGCTTCGTCTTCGTCACCCCGGAGTACAACCACTCCGTGCCCGCCGCACTGAAGAACGCCGTGGACCTCCTGTACGCGGAGTGGAACAACAAGGCCATCGGCTTCGTCAGCTACGGCAGCGCCGGCGGCACCCGCTCCGTGGAGGCGTGGCGGCTGATCGCCGCGGAACTGCAGATGGCCGACGTCCGCGCCCAGGTGTTCCTGCCCTTCAGCTCCGACTTCGAGGACATGTCGAAGTTCACCCCGACCGAAGGCGCCACCGGCGCTCTCACCGATGTGTTCAACCAGGTCACCGCCTGGTCGGAGGCGCTCAAGACGCTGCGCGGCTGACCGGTAGTTGGTCTGAACCAGGCCGAACGCGGCGAGAAACCTGTGGTTTCCCGCCGCGTTGTCGTTCGTTGCTCGCCTCAATGCCGAGCCGTTCGAGTTCTTCCGGATTGCCCCGCATCTCCCGGACCACCTCGGGCGTGCGGCTCTCAGTCGAGGATCTCCTCCACTGCCCGTAAACCGCTTGTCCGTCAGGTCGGGGTCGTCCTCGAAGGGGACCGGGGTTCCACCCGGTGGATTCTGCCCGGCCACTCCCCGACCGCGGGTCCCGCTCCACGGATGGACGCATCCAGGGTGGCGGTCAGGTAGCTGAAGTTCGCCGATTCCCCCTCGCACAGATCAGTTCTGGTGCCGTGGGAAAAGGGGTCTCTCCCCTGGCCCGGGACGGTGCCGGTTCGGCTGTCATACGCATCTTCGCCTGAATTGGACCCACCACGGCAATCCGCTGCACGACAGGCCCGGTGAGCCCTTGTTCCCCGTACCTCGCTCAGCTCGTCAGAGTCCCCTCCACTAGGCTCGGGGCACATGACAACTCGACCGAATTCCCTCCGGCACTGGGAGTACTTCGTCGCCGTGGCCGAGGAGGGCAGCGTCACCGGTGCCGCGGAGCGGCTGAGGCTGACCCAGTCCCCCGTGTCCCAGGGGCTGAAACGTCTGGAGTCGAATCTCGGCCTCGACCTGATCCGCCGCTCCGCCACCGGTGCCACCCTCACCGAGGCCGGCCGGTCCCTGCTCCCGCAGGCCCGGATTCTGGTCCGGGACGCCACGGAACTGCAGAGCATGGCCCACGCCATCACCGACGCCGGGGCCGAGGTACGCGTGGGGCTGGCCCCCTCGGTGCCGCCGGGCATCGCCTTCGACCTCACCTCCGCGTTGCGGGACGTCGGCCGGGTCAGTGTGCACACGGCCGAGGTGTCGCAGCTGGTCACCCGGGTGGGCGAGGGCCGTCTGGACTGTGCCGTCATCGAGGACCCGGCGCCGACGGGTGAGTTGTCTCGCGGGCAGCTGCACGAGGTTCCCCGGCTGCTCGCCGGGCCCGCCGAAAAGCCCGCGACCTGGGCGGCGTTGCGGGGACACACCCTGCTGGACAACACCGCCGCCGTCAGCCCGGCGGCCGCCGGACGCCTGGCCGACGCCTTCTTCACCATCGGCTTGCACCCGGAGACCGAGCTGTGGCCGGACCGGACGGCCCTGGCCGCGCGGCTCGGTGCCGGAGGCGCGATGGTGCTGCTCACCCCCGATCAACTCGGGGGCCTGCCCGCGTTCCCGATGCCGACGGCCTTCCACCTGCGGCTGCGGTGTGTGGTGCCGCCGCAACGGGGCGGGGCCGTCGGAAAGCGGGATCTGCGCGACGTCGTGGACCGTGCCCTGCGGCGCTCCCTCGGGCGTCTGGGAGAGACCGGATGACCAGGAGCCTGCGGGCCCGGATCGGCACCGAATTGGTCGCCGCGGGCTGTGACGGTTGGTGCTGGGCGCACCCGGTCGGCGAAGAGGCGGCCGGCGTCGGGGTCGGCGCCGACAGTCAGACCAGCATCTCGTCGATGTACAAGGTCCACCTCCTGGCCGCCTTCTGCCTAGCCGTGGACCGCGGGCTGCTGAATCCGCTCGACGCGGTGACGCTCAGCACGGATGACGGCCCGGTCGGGACCCCGGGAGTGGGGCTGTTCGCCGATCCCGTGACGATGAGCCTGCGGGATCTGGTGCGTCAGATGGTGGTGCTCTCCGACAGCATCGCCGCCCGGGTGCTGCAGCGGCGTCTCCCACCGGGCCTGGTCGGGGAGGTCGTCTCCCTGGCGAATCTCGAGGACACCACGATCGTCGCCCCGGGCACCACCGAGTCCGAACTCCCGGCCCTTCCAGAGGACGGCTCCGCGGCCAGCGAGGCGATCCGGCTGCTGGTCTCCTACCCCCGGGTCCACCAGGATCCGGCCACCTACCGCTCGGTGAGCACCCCACGCCAGCTGTGCCGCCTGCTGGACTGGATCTGGACGGGCCCGGATCTCACCGGGGTCTCCCGTGCCTTCGCCCGGACCGTGCTCGGGCAGCAGGTGTGGGGCCACCGGATCCCCTCCGGCTTCCCCGCCGGGGGCGTGCGCTTCCACGGCAAGACCGGGACGATCGGCCCCGTGCGCGGCGAGGTTTCCGTGGTGGCCGTCGACGAGGAGGCACCCATCGTCGTCGCCGTGATCACCCGTTCAGCCCGCAGCGGCCCGAACCTCGCGGCCGCGGACGCCGCGATCGGCCGCATCGCCCGGTTACTCGTCGATGAACTGCGCATGTCGCGCTGAGATTTCCCACCGGAGAACACCCCGCCGAGCAGGCGATATTCGTCTCCCGACTGGCCGGAAGTCGTGCGGGAACGTGGTAGCGGTGAGCCCGTGGGCCTAATCTCATCCGGCATGACCACCCGCACCACTGTCCGTGTCTCCGCCCTGCTCGCCGCTACGGCGCTCGCGCTCTCCTCCTGCACCGTGCCCTGGTTCCGGGACGCGGTGGACGAGTTCGTCGCCGCCTTCAACGCCGGTGACGACGCCGGTGCCGCCACACTCAGCGACGATCCCGCCCGGGCCGCAGCCGACCTGGAGCAGCTGCGCGCGGGCATCGGCGGGACCAGCGTGGAACTGGACGCCGGCGGCGAGGAGGACGGCGCCACCGAGATCACCGCCACCTGGACCGTCCCGAATGGCGATGAGTTCACCACCACCGGGACGATCACCCTCTCCGAACAGGACAGCGACCTCATCACCTGGGACAAGCGGATCTTCTCCACGGAGCTGAACGGGGACAGCCGCTTCCTCTACTCCGACGACAAGACCTTCACTCTGCCGGTGACCGACCGCAACGGCACCGACATCCTGTCCTGGACACCTGTCACCGTCGTCTCCGCGGGCCCGGAGCTGATCCCGCGGGCCGGGGAGATCGCCGCCGCCGTCCGCCCGGTCGTGCCGACCTCCACCGCCGAATCCGTCACCGCCCAGATCGAGTCCGGGGACGGCTCCCCGGTGGGGCTGTTCACCCTCCGAGAGCGGGACTTCGCCGTGATAGGGGACGCCCTGCGGGCGATCAAGGGACTGGACCTGCGGGAGGAGGGCCGCATGCTCGGCCCCACCCGGGACACTGCCTCCCCGGTGGACGGCGGCCTGCGCGACTACTGGTCGGAGAAGATCACGGCCGACGCCGGCTGGACCCTCCAGGCCACCTCCCCCACCGGCACGACCATCCTGGGGCAGGTGGAACCGGAGGAGAGCGAACCCGTGCGCACCACGATGGACCTCGGGGTGCAGACGGCCGCGAAGCGGGCCCTGGAGCCGATCGAGCAGCCCGCGGCGATCGTCGCCCTCAGCGCCTCCACCGGCGGGGTTATCGCCGTCGCGCAGAACGACGCCGCCGACGCCCTCGGCCCCGTCTCGCTGAGCGGGCTGTACCCGCCCGGCTCCACCTTCAAGACGGTGACCACCGCCGCCGCCCTCGAACGCGGCACCGTGGTACCCGACTCCACCGTCGCCTGCCCCGCCACCGCGGAGATCGACGGCCGCGTCATCCCCAACGACGGCAACTTCGCCCTCGGGGACGTCTCCATGACGCAGGCCTTCGCCCAGTCCTGCAACACCACCCAGGGTTTCATCTCCCAGGATCTGGAGCCGGACGACATGAGGAACACGGCGGCGCGCCTCGGGCTGGGCGTGGACTTCACCGCGCCCGGCATGACCACGGTGACCGGCTCCGTCCCCGTCACCGAGCCCGGCGCGGCCCGGGTGGAGGCCGCCATCGGCCAGGGCGAGGTCCTCTCCTCCCCCTTCGGGCTGGCCGTCATGGAGGCCTCCCTGGGCAACAACGGCCGGATGGTGCTGCCGACCCTGATCCAGGGTGAGGAGACCACCGCCGACCAGGACCCCGAGCCGCTCGACCCGGCGACAGTGCGGGCCCTGCGCGCGATGATGGCGGAGACGGTGGACTCCGGGACCGCCGCCAGCCTGAGCGACATCGACGGTCTCGGCGGCAAGACCGGGACCGCGGAGGTCGGGGGCAACCGGCCCGCCCACGGCTGGTTCGCCGGCATCAAGGGTGACCTGGCGTTCTGCACCTTCGTCGCCGGGGCGGAGTCCTCGGGACCGGCGGTGGCGGCCACGGGCCGTTTCCTGCGCGATGACGCGATGTCGGAGTGGCGCTGAGCGGACCCCATCACCCGGGCCGACGCTCACGTCGATCCCCCAAAAGTAGTATTAGTGCAGGTCAGCCCCATTCAGGGGGCGGAAGAGGACGTTCCGGACAAAAGTCCGCGATACCTCGGGTGGTCACGTCAACTTCTGGGTTAAAAAAATGAGGGGTCGTTCACTGTCGGTCAACATATTCGAGAAGGTAACCCGGTGTTTTCACGGGAAGCGGGCTGACACGTGGTGAAGATACAAGGAAAGTGACCCTTGACCAGGTAAATTAGTAGTTGTTGATGTCACAATTTGCCTGCTCGAAAGGATCACCTTCAGGGTGAAGACTACCAGCTTCCATGTCGGTACCCCCGCTCCTGCTCAACTGTGCTCGAACGCCGGACTCATGTTATTGGCCGCCACCGCCGACGCCGTCAAAGTCGCCGATGCCATCGACGTGGAACTGGCCGAGTGGCAGAACCCGAACCTGCTGCACACCATGACCGCACTAGCCCTGGCACTGGCCCTCAGCGGGGACGACGCAGGCGATGTTGATCTCCTGGGCCCGTTGGTGGCCACCGGCCTGGTCGACCAGGTGCCGTCGCACTCCACGGTGCACCGCCGCCGCAAGGAACTCGCCGACCACGACGACGAAGCTGCCGGTGCCGGCACAACCGCGGTGCTGGCCGGCATGAAAACAGCCCGTACCGCGGACTGGACCGCCTGCGGTGCCCGCAACCCCGCCGCCGCGGCCAGCACCGATGCTCCGTTGGTTCTGGACCTGGACGCCACGGAAATCCTCGCCCACTCAGACAAGGAAAAAGCGGCCCCGACCTGGAAGAAGCACTACGGGTTCCACCCGCTGTGCGCGATCATCGACCACGGCGACGGGCTGACCGGTGAACCCGCAGCCGTCCTGCTGCGTCCGGACAACGTCGGCTCGAATACCGCCGACGACCACAAGGACGTCCTCGACCAGGCCTTGGCCGCGATCCCCAACCGCGTCGATGGTCAGGAGTGGGGGAAGCGTTTGCTGATACGCACGGATTCCGCCGGCGGATCCCAGGCCTTTCTGAGACACCTCAACCAACAAGGCCTGGCGTATTCGGTGGGGTTGCCGGTGACCTGGCAGATCGGCGACATCGCCTCCACGCTCGGCGAGGGCATCAAACAAGGCATCATCCGCGCGGGCGGTACGGTCAGCGACACCACGGACGCTTATGTCGCAGACATCACTTCCCGGATGCGATCCTGGGCCGGGGAACCACTGGGCATTAACCTCGACAAATACCCCACAGATATGCGGATTATCATCCGAAGCCCTGACGATGGCCTGGAAGGTACGAGGAGACCTGAATGGGGCGATTTTCCACTCGGATCACGGCAGTGTTTATACCTCTGAGCAGTACCGGAGGTTGTGTGAGCAGTTCGGCGTCACCCAGTCGATGGGAGCGATCGGGACGAGTGCGGATAACTCGTTGGCGGAGTCGTTCAACGCGTCACTGAAGCGGGAAGTCCTTCAGGATGAGCCTGTTTTTCCAAGTCAGCTGGTGTGCCGCCGGGATGTGTTTCGGTGGTGCACCCGGTACAACACGAAACGTTTGCACTCATGGTCCGGCTACCGCTCGCCGAATGCCTTTGAAGCCGCCTGATTAGCTGCACTGACTATCATGATCACCGCCTCCGCGGAACCGCACGGCGGGGCCGTCGACCCACTGCGGGCTGTCCCATTCGTCGAACGCGAGCAGAGCCCCGACACCGCACCGCTGCGTGCGCGCCCAATTGCGACCATTGATTCCGCTGCCCCACACCGAAGCAGTTTCACGGTCGCAAGCGTCGTGCTCGTCGCCGCCCTTGCTGTCGCAGTGGGCGCTTTTCGACGGATACTCCTCCAGGGCCGACCCCGGCATCGCTCCATTCACCACGGCTAAAACTCGCCGCGAAGGTAGTGCACCGAGACCAGATTGACTGGCGTCGCAGCGCTATCAGTAGGTCGCGGTCAGCGCTGCCTCGCGTGTGAGGGCCGGGCCTTCGGGCAGGAGACTGAGGATGCTCCACGGAACGGTGTCCACGTGCAGTGCGCCGACGACGTCGAGGTTGTCCCTGGTATCCACCAGATGGCGCTGACCTGAAGCGGACACGACGTGGTAGCCGGCACCGGTGTCGACGCCGACAGCACCGGAGGCTAACCCGACGAAATGGGTCGCGGGGCTGTCACCGGACAGCTCGACCGATCCTGCGGTCAAGACATCCGAATCTGGGGCAACGAGTGCAACAGAGCCTGACTCCGTCACGCACACGGCCGATCCTTGTGGATCAACCCACTCCGGCGCTTTCTCCGGAACGGCGATATCTAGCGGGACTTGGGCATCCGGATACGCGGCAATCTGGGAGGGGGAAGAGGTTGAGGTGGGTGCGGCGGCGTCGATAAGCAACTGCTTCTGTAATTCCGAAACGGGCTGAATGCCGCCATGCTGTGTGACAGCCCATGCTTCGTCGGTGCCGTCGGCGAGCAACAGGCGCGGCAATGGGTGTGGCAGGCGGACCGGCGGAAGTTCGCGGATCGCGGACAGCACCGGCGCACTGATGTCTGCGCGGACGACCCGCGCGTCGATGCCCAGGGCGCGTCGGATCAGCCTGCCCTGTGCATCGCTGTCTGGCGGGAGTTTTGCGCGCCCCTCATTGGTGAGCATCCACTCGTTGCCGCCCTGAGTAACCGCGACAGCCTGCCCGTCGGCAAGCTGCTGCACCGGTTCCCCGGCGACAACCGTGACACGCTCCTCCCCCTCGCACGCCGACCACGCAGCATCCACCGCATCACCCGGCGCGAACATCGCCGGCGCCGTGGCGATACCCAACGGCACACCGCGCGGCATCTCGGTGAGTCGCTCCTCCCCCACGCGCTGCGGCTCCTCCGCACTGCCTGCGATCAGTCGCGCCGACGTCAGGTTCGTCACCGGGTGCACTACCTCCCCGACCCGCACGTACATCGCCCCGTCATTGGCCCGCAGAATCGCCGCCGCGCCCGGATCCGGATTCGGCCGCAACCACGCGAACAGCCCCGATCCCGCCGCGATGAGCGCCACCGCGACCATCCCGAAGATCGCCGAACGACGCCGTGCCGCCAATGGATCATGAATCATCCGGATATCCCCGTAAATGAGCCCGTGCTCCACGCGCCGGCGCATGAAACGGTGCCCCGAAACCTGCGAACGCGTCGTCGGCAACAGCCTGCGCGCCTGCTTTGTCTCCCCCGAAACGGCATGAGTGTGCTGAGCCATGTGGACGCCCCCGTCGATTAGCAATGGCTTCTTTAAACGACGCTAAGCGCATGCGGGGCGGGCTTCAACCCGAAAATGCGCACTGAAGTGCGCAACGCTATTCGACGCCCGCGGCCGCCAGCTCCTCACTCGTCGGAGTCAGCTCAGGCAGCTCGGTGGAGCCGCCGTTGGCGACGGCGTCGCGCTGGAGTTCCTTGATCTCAGCTGGGGTGAGCTGCGCGTTGACGGCGAAGATGGTCACGCGACCGCGCTGGTAGACGGGCGTGACGCCGGGGGTGGTCCACAGGGCCTTGTCCACCTGCCAGTTTTTGGGCCCGGGCCAGAAGGTGTTGCCGGAGGAGACGATGAAGCGGACGCCCAGGTCGGCGGCGGCGTCGTCGGCGGGCGATTTCTCGTTCGGTCGGCCGCGTTCACCGGCGCCGAGTTGGCCGGCGCGGTCGGCGAGCAGGTTCGAGTCGACGCCCAGGCCGCCGTTGGGCCACAGGTAGTGGCGGGCGACTGTGGGCACGCCGTCGATGGCGTAGGCCCAGGAATACCCGTCGGTGGATTCGCCCATGACTAAGCCCTCGTGAGCCTCCGGGCGGGAGGCGAGCCAGGCGTAGGCCGTGAGCTGGTCGTCGTCGACCATGCGGTCGTTGAGGCGGGAGGCGTCGAAGGACATCTTCGCGCCGTCGACGGCGACGGTGGACGCCCAGGCGCCGGTGCCCCACCCGACGAGAACCGCGAGGATAGCGGAGGCAATCGACGTGCCCCACACCCACGGGCGGGTGCCGTAGCGGGCAGCGACGGGAGCGAGCGTGAACACGCGGATGATCATCGCGGCGCCGACAGCGGCACCGGCGATGACGGTCAGCGCCACGACCGTGATGATGCGGTGCGCGGAGTTGTAGTGCGGGGACCCGAGCAGGGTCAAAAGCGGTTCCCACAGTCCGTCGAACGGGTGCAGCGCATGCGCCGCGCTGGCCGTCATGAGCCCGTAGAAGACGGGCGCCCACACCTGCCCGCGCCAGACCACCATGGCGATCGCGCCGAAGCCGGCGAGCCACAGCAGGATGGTCGGGTCGAAGTCGGGGAAGAACTCGCCCACGTGGCGGGTGCTCATCTTGAACGCCTTCTCCCAGGCCTCCCCTGAAGTGACATTCTCGCTGGCGTCCCAGGTGTTCACCTCTTCGGCCTGAGTCTGGCCGGCGATGAGCTGCGGGAGGAACGCCACCGTCGCGCCGAGCGCCGGAATGGCCAGCCACAGGACATCGCTAACACGCGAGCGGTCCGGGCGCCACACCAGGTAGGTCAGCCAGTACAGCAGCACGGCGAGCACCACGACGAGCACCGCGGACGGGTGGACCTGCATCATGCCTAAGAACGCGAACAGCGTCGGCAGGGCCAGCGCGCGGTAGCGCGGCACCTGGTGGAACAACGCGATGACGATGCCGGACAGTCCGATCGCCACGATGTAGGGGCGCATGCCCACGAAATCCGGGATCCACACCAGCACCGGCGAGGCGTACACCGCGATGGCGGCCAGTCCCGCGGCGATCTGCGCGACCATGCCGCGGCCGCGCGCCATCGCCCACGCCAGACCAGCGGCGCCGGCGGTCAGGGCGAGACTCGGCAGCACGATCGACGCGAGGTTCACGGCTTCCACGGGGGCGAGGTCGCCCGCGCTGGCAAACAGCGCCGTCGCCGCGTGGAAAGCGGAAGGATAGAAAAGATCGATGTGCGTTTCGGGGTTCTGCAGCTCGCCCATCCGCGTGGGCGAGGCAATGCCTTCCTCCATGATGAAGCGCACCGCATTGACGTGCCACTGGATGTCCCAACCCTGGACAATATTGTCCAGCTGGCCGGGCACCTTCGACTGGAGTTCGAGCTGCTTGGCGATCAGCATCCACGCGCCAGCCACGACGCCGGCGCCGGGCAGCACCCACGACGGGTCGGCGATACTGCCGCGCCGCCAGTCGCCCGGCCACAGGGCACGCACCCAATTCTTCGCCGCGCGTTTTCTCGCCCGCCGCGCGAACGCGTAGCGCCACCCGGCCGCCAGACACAGCATGAGCACTAAGAAAACGATGAACGACGGCCACCCGAAGCGGATTCCCATCGCGCCGTACATCCAGCTGCCCAACCCGACGATGCCGAAGGTCGCGGGCAGCGACGACGCGGCCGCAGCGGGCAGTTTCGCGCCCGCGACCCACGCGAAGATCAGCCCCGGCAATGTGAATACAGCGATGGCCAACCACACGGCACCGACTGCATCCATGCGCTACCTCCCGGGGGCGACTCGTTCGGACAATTCCTGCCCAAGCAGTCTATTCCGTCGCCCGGGAAGACTCGGAGTGCACCTCCGAAGCGTCGCGCCGGTCGCGCGTCACTGCAGCGCGAGCTGCGAGTTCGTTATCTGCCGGGTAGTCGACGCCGAGGAGGGTCAACCCATTTGCGGGTGCCAAACTCACCGCGGCAGAGCGTTCCTTCTCCCCCAGCAAAGCCGCGGCCCACTCACCGTCGCGCTTGCCGGAGCCGACGTCGAGACACGTGGCCACCAGCGCGCGGACCATGTGCCAGCAGAACGCGTCGGCGACGATGACCGCCTCGTAGAGCTCGGGTTCCTCACCGGTGGACACGTCGCGCCACTCGAACGAGCGGACCTCCCGGATCGTGGTGGCGTGCGGCCGCGCTTTGCAGAACGCCGCGAAGTCGTGCAGCCCGACCACGGCATTCGCGAATTCTTGCGCCGCGTCCAGGTCCACCTTCTTCGGCCACACCGCGGTGTCCCTCACGCGCAGGGGCAGCGCGCCGCCGTCCGCGGTGGTCACCCGGTAGCGGTAGGTGCGCGTCAACGCCGAGAAACGCGCGTCGAAGCCGTCGGGCGCGGCGGACACTGCCGAAACGCGCACGTCGGGATCAAGCAATTTCGCTAATCGACGCACCAACCTCCCCGGATCCCCCTCAATCGACCTCTGGTCCAGTGACGACACCGGAATATCCGCATGCGCCACCTGCCCGGCGGCGTGGACTCCCGCGTCCGTCCGGCCGGCCACCGTCAGCTCCACCGGGTAGCGCAGGATCAGGCTCAGCGCGTCCTCCAGCACGCCCTGCACCGTGCGGAGCTCTTCCCCACCGGCAGGTTTCTGGCGCGCCCAACCGTGGAAGTCCGTGCCGTCGTAAGCGACATCGAACCGCAGGCGCACCATCTCTTCCGGATCGTCCGCACGGTCACCTACAACGTCGAAATCACTTTTTCCTGCGCCCATGCCCCCAACCATAAATGGCGCCACTAGATGCGTTTGAAATCGCTTCACAAAACCCCAGGTCGTATCGTTCCCTGCGGGGTTTCGTAGTTAGAACGGTACTTCTTCGCCCTCAGCGCCAGCCAGGGCGGCGGTCGCCGCCTCGCCTCCGCGACGGGCAGCGCGAGCAGCGGACTCCTTCTTGGAATCGATCAGCTGCACCGTGTCGATGCGCGCCACCAGCGGGTACTGCTTCACACCGTCCTTGTCGGTGTAGACGTCGGTCTTGAGCGAGTAGCTCACCGCAACGCGATCGCCGGAGCCGATGCAGCCGAACACACCGGGGTTCGCGGCGTCCTGGACGTAGCCGGTCAGCTCCACGATCT
>NZ_KV801083.1:21628-22490 GCF_001810365.1 Corynebacterium sp. HMSC055D05 | reverse complement strand
GACGATGGTGCCGTTGTTGAAGGGGTTGGACATGTTGGTTCTCCTTACGTGAGTGGGTGTGATTTGCCGTGCAATTTGGGTACTTAAGCAGCTGCTTTGCTGCTGCGGGGCGGTTGCGCTGTCGTTACAACACTGCCCAGGGCAGCGGTGTGCCTGCCGCCTCTAGGTCGCGCAGTTCTTGTGCTGCACCCGGATCGGCGTCCTCGCCGTCGATGCCGTCGGCGAGCTGGTAGAGCAGTTCCAGGTCGGTGTGGGTGATGTCGCGCATCACGTGCCTCCTTGTTCGGATTGGTGGTCAATCCGTCTGTTGGAGACAGCTCTGCTGTCTAAAGGTCACTCCCCTGCCTCGTTGCGGTGTCTGTCGTCGCAAGCCAAGGCCCCGCGAGAAAAAGAAACCCCGTTGCATTGCTACAACGGGGTGTGTGGTGCTACTCGGCAAACAAGATCGTGCGGGTCTTCTCAGCGCCCTCGCGGACAAGCTCGACCATCCGCTCGCCCTGGCCGATATCGGTCAGCTTCGCCACCAGCGACGGGAAGTTCTCGTCTGGCCCGATCTCGGTGGCTCGCTGCGCAGCCACGCCAGCTAGCCCCGGCTGGCCTGTGGCGTGAGCGAGCACGGCAACAGTGGCGGTGAGCTGCGAGCGCATCCCTGGCCAGCTGGTCGGGACAGCGCGCATAACCTTCTCTATGAACGCAAGGCCCGCCTGCGGGTCATCGAGCAGTGCGGCAAGCAGCGTGTCCCGCAAGCGCGGCGTGGTGAAGCATTTCAGCGCAGACCGAACAGCGCGAGCGCTCGGCTGGGTGATCCCTGCCGCCGCCTGCTCATACTCACGCTGCAGCACGTCTGCGAACATGGGCGGGA
>NZ_KV801083.1:0-21528 GCF_001810365.1 Corynebacterium sp. HMSC055D05 | reverse complement strand
CGTCGATGAGCGGATGCTGGTACACAGACCACCAAGCAGCCCCAGTGACGATCTCGGGCACCTGCACCACCCCGAGCAGCGGCGGTAGCGGCGAGGCCCCGCTGGTGAGGTACGTGGCCGTCTCGTCGAAGACCGGCTGCGCAATGTCATCGCTGATCATGTACGCGATAACAGCGTCGAGTTCGAGGTGGTGGACCCACGCTGCGAACCGCTCGCGGCTCTCGGTGAGCTTCTCCACTGCTTCGTCCAGGTCGAACCGTGCGACCGGGCCGAGGCGGACGGTGTCGACGCCCTCGTCGTCGACGAAGAACGCGAGGATCAGCGAGTTGTTCGGGTAGAACCCGAGGATGCCGGGGAGGTTCGCGAGGATCTCGCCGTGGGATGCAAGCGTGTGGGAATGAGTGGACATGGCAGTGCTCCTTTGCACGAATACGGGGTGTATGTGGTCAATCCCGTATTCGGCCCGGCTCTGCCGGTCGCAGGCGTATCCCAGCAGTGCAGCACTCATGTGTGCCGAGCGTCGCTAGCGCAGCCTGATGCCTTCTCGCCGGGTGCGAGCGCTAGCGACGCAGCCTGTGCTTAAGCGTCGGCTTCGATGCGCTTGAGAGCGCGATAGATCGTCGGCCGCGAGACGTTAAAGGTGCGCGCTACAGCGCTGACGGACTTGCCGCCGTCGATAAGCTCCTTGGCCATCTGCGCCTGCTCAGCGCTGAGCTTCGGCTTGGGGCCGGCGACCCTGCCCTGTGCGCGGGCGTGCGCCACGCCCTCACGGGTGCGCTGGACAAGCAGGTCACGCTCCCACTCGGCAAGACTTGCCATGACGTTGATAACCACCTTGTCGGTGGGCTTCGACGTGTCCAGCGCTGGCTCCAACACCTTGACGTTGATGTCACGCTCGGCGAGGTCAGCGATGGTGTTCACGGTGTCCGCGAGGCTGCGGCCGAGCCTGTCCAAGCGCGTGACAACGAGCGTGTCGTCGGGGCGCATGTACGCCAGCGCGTCATCAAGACCAGGCCGTTGCCAGTTGGTGCCGGAGATGGTGTCTGAGTAGATGTGGTCCGGGTCGCAGCCAGAGCCTGAACGCTCAGATGACTTCGAGCCTGACTTCTAGCCTGGAACCGCTGGTAGAAGTAGCTGTATCTGAGGCAATGTCGAAAGAGCCTAAGAGCCTGCACGAGGCAGCAGAAGCCTCTAAGAAGGCTCGCAGCGCCCTGCTCCAGGAGAAGGAGTCCAACGAAAAGCTGCTGGAGAAGATACGCGCAGAACGCAAAAAGTACAACGACGACATGGAAAAGTCGAACACGAACTTTATTAAGGCCTGCATGTCTGCCTCGTGGATTGCAGCCAGTGTTCTCTTCGTTGCTATCGCACTCGTTGCTGTCGGAGCCTTGGGGAACGGGCTGCTAAGTATGCTCGGCATACCCGACGGCGTGTCTGCCTTGTGGGGTCACGTCCAGGAGGCCAACGGCATCGGCCCAACACTGGGCTGGTTGGCGTTAACACTTATCGTCATAGGGGTTCTTATAGCGCTTATGACCTGGATGTTGTCCCAGGCTGCGCCGGGTATTGCTCACTTAGTCGAGGAATACCGTCGCAATCACCCGAGGAAAGAAACGAACCACTAACTAGAACACGTGCACCGTAAAAAGTAAAAATCCCCACAACACAGCGTAGCGGTTAACCGCTACGCTTCTTTTATGCTCTTCCTATGCCCCAACTTTGCAACAGCACCAATAAACTGGCGCCCCGGTTATAAGTTGGGGCGCCAAGTCGATGTGCTCGAGTCGGGGGATGTTAGTGGCCGGTGCCAAACCGGCCAGACAGGCGGTTCAGCCGGTCCTGACTGGGACCGTCGAGCCCGATAATGGACACGGTTTTGCCTCTGTCCTGGAACTTCTGCGTAATCGCGTCAAAGGTCGCGACCGTGGAGGCATCCCAGATCTCCGCCTCAGTGAGATCAATAGTGATATGACGGGCAGAATCGGTGTAATCAAAGCGATAAACCAGGTCATTGCTTGATGCCCAAAACAACTGGCCATGCACCCGGTAGGTACGAGTATCAATCTCGCCATCGCCGTCGCCGTCGATCTCGGAGACCTTTTCAATGGAAGCGATATGTGCCATCCGACGGGCGAACATGATCATCGCGGTGACCACACCCAACACCACACCAATGGCCAGGTTGCTGGTGGCTAGGGTGGCAATAATCGTCACGGCCATAACAATGGTCTCAGAGACCGGCATGAGCTTCAGGGTGCGTGGATGCACCGAGTGCCAGTCGATCGTGCCGACCGAGACCATGATCATGATTGCCACCAGCGCAGCCATCGGGATCATGCCAACGATGTCGCCCAGTGCCAGGACCAGGACCAGCAGGAACACACCGGCTAACAGGGTGGATAGGCGGGTACGTGCCCCGGATTCGCGGACGTTGATCATGGTTTGACCGATCATCGCGCAGCCACCCATGCCGCCGAAGAAACCGGAGGCAATATTAGCCACCCCCTGTCCCCAGGATTCACGAGTTTTATCGGAATGAGTGTCGGTGATGTCATCGACGAGCTTGGCGGTCATCAACGATTCCATGAGACCGACCACGGCCATGGCCAGGGCATAAGGCGCGATGATCTGCAGGGTCTCCAACGTCCACGGCACGTTCGGAATAAACAGGGACGGTAAGGTCTCCGGCATCTTGCCCATGTCCGAGACCGTCGGGACAGTCAAACCGGCGGCAATGACCAAACCGGTGAGCACGATAATCGTGACCAGCGGGGCGGGGATCACACTGGTGAGCTTGGGGAAGAAAATCATGATCACCACACCCAAGCCGACGAGTGGGTAGACTATCCAAGGCACATCAATGAGGTGTTCGAGTTGGGCGGTGAAAATCATAATGCCCAGTGCATTGACGAAACCCAGCATCACCGATCGGGGGATAAAACGCTGAAGTTTCGCCACACCGAGGGCGCCGAGCACGATTTGTAGGACACCGCCCAACAGGACGGTGGCGATGAAATAATCCATCCCGTAACCACGCGCCACAGGAGCAATGACTAGGGCAATAGCCCCGGTGGCGCCGGTGATCATTGCCGGGCGGCCACCGGTAAAGGCGATCGCAATGGCCATGACTACCGAGGAAAACAGACCCATGGCTGGGTCAACACCGGCAAGGATGGAAAAGGCAATGGCCTCAGGGATCAGCGCCAGGGATACCGCCAGTCCGGCCAGAATCTCTATACGGATACGGGCGGGGGAAGAAAATGCGTAACGGAAGGATGCGATGATCCCGGTAGGGGCATCAGCGCCGTCTGGACTCAGGAGGGGGCGGGGGGCCGCCGTGCTAGTTTCAGTCATAGATGTCCAATCTTTGAGGGGATAGGTAACTGGGCGAACGCCCGAAAGGAATCCAACCCTCTAGTAACTTTAGGTTTGGTGATGGTGGTCATGGTAGCGGGAGTTTTACTCAACCGCCAACCCAGGCACAGGAACCCGTGGGCAACATCACCGTGAAGGAGAACAGGCAATGCAAAACAGTAATTTCAAGATCGGCGAGGTCGTTGACCAGACGGGGTTGTCGATTCCCACCTTGCGTTATTATGACAACGTCGGCCTGATTACCCCATCGGGGCGTAGCCCTGGTGGGTTCAGGCTTTATAGTGAGGCTGATGTACGTCGTGTTTTGCTGGTGCGACGGATGAAACCGCTGGGGTTTACTCTGGATCAGATGCGGGAATTCCTGGAAGCTGCGGAGATTCTTCATAGTTCAGATGGCGGGCAGGAAAGTGATACCGCACAGCAGGCACGGAGTAATGCCAAGGCCACCCTTGCCGACATTCGTGAGGAGACGCGCACCCGCTACGAAAAGCTACGCAAGCAAATTGCCTACGCTGAGGAATTCCTCGATCTGGTCAACACCCTGGCACCCTAAACTGCCCCCATCCTTCGCAGGGAGAAAAAGACCATCGTATTGAATGCGCTCTGTCGAATCGCGTTCCAGATGAAGTGGACGAACGCCCGCGGCCTCTCCGGAGTGGATGGCGATAGTACAGAGGACTTCTGAAATCCGTGCAGACGACTCCTCAAAACGACACAGTCATCCAAGGTCACAAAATCGAAAATTGTCACTTAACCCCATCACTTCCAAACCGGCTTAAGTGACAAAATGCCATCGCTAAAGTCCCGATTTGAGTCCCAGGACGTGCGCCTTAAGAGAAATAACTAAAGCCCCTACCAGTGTTTCTGAACTGCTCCCCATTAGTTGGACTGAGAAATCAGTTACCGACTAGTGGGGAGTAGTTTTTCATTGAGGGCACAAAGTTCGCTAAGTGAGCAGCAGCGTGAGCAGTTAGTTGAACTCTTTGAGCAGGGCATGGGCGCTAAAGCCGCTGCCAATGCTCTGGGGGTGTCCAGACACGCCGTGCAGAGTCTCTACCGTCGGTTTCAACTGCATGGCAGGCTATGTCTCGTGGAGAAACCGACAAAGCAGCAGTACTCGTTCGAGATCAAGAAGGAAGTTGTCCAACGCCACCTTGCTGGCGAGACAAGGATGGATCTTGCCCGTGAGTTTTGCCTGTCGTCAGACCAGCTTGTCAAGAATTGGGTGTGGAAATGGCGCAAAGGCGGCGATGAGGCATTAGAGCCAAAGCCGAAGGGCAGACCCAAACGCTCTGCTGCACCGAAGCGGCTTAGCGAAGAGGAGCAGCTGCGGTGTCAGGTTGCACGGTTGGAAGCGGAAAACGCTTATCTAAAAAAATTGCGGGACTTGAGGAACCAGGGACGCGCCTGAAAGTCCAGGCGATTGTCATCCTCAAGTCGCACCACCGTTTGGAATATCTCCTAGAAGCAGCAGGTATCCCACGGTCAACCTTCTTCTACCACCAGAAACGACTCAACGAACCGGATAAGCACGCAGCGCTCAAGGACGCGATCCGGGAAAGCTTCGAGCGCAACAAGCATCGCTACGGCTACCGACGAGTACTGCTCGACCTGCGCAACCAAGGCTGGGTGGTCAACCACAAACTCGTCTACAAACTCATGCACAAGATGGGGCTTCGAGCCAAGATCCGCCAGCGCAGACCGTATGTTTCCTATGCTGGGACGATCAGCCACATTGCTGACAACAAACTTGACCGCAAGTTCACCCCGGATCAGCCAAATACCGTCTTTGTTAGCGATGTCACTGAGTTCAGGGTCGCAGGCCGCAAGGTCTACCTGTCACCAGTGATGGATCTGTTTGACCGGTCAATTATTGCCCACACCGTGGCTACATCGCCGTCGACAGCGTTTACCGCTGCTTCCTTGGCCAAGGCGATTGCGGTTTGTGCGCCTGAACCTGGGTGGATGATGCACACCGATCAAGGCTTCCAGTACCAGCATTCGTCCTGGCGCAACCTAATTGGCGACAACGGTGGTGTGCAGTCGATGTCGCGTAAAGGCAACTGTTACGACAACGCGGTCATGGAGAATTTCTTCGGGCACTTGAAAACCGAGATGTACCACGGAGAAGTCTTCGCCACTGTCGCAGAGTTCAACCAGGCGATCGATGAGTACATCGGGTGGTACAACACCGAACGCATCCAACAACGACTCAAGGGCCTGACCCCGTGTGTCTGATCTGATGTAGGTGGTCCAGTTCGGCTTGGGAAGTAGTCCGTTTCGGCGGCCTGTTTTAGTCCGTTTCAGCGTGAAAAAGTAGGCCACTTTCCTGGTGCGTTGCTGTGACTGGTGTGGCTCTTTTGGAATGAAAAAGGGCCATGCCGAGTAACCATCCCAGTAGGTTTCTGTTCCTGAGAAATGTCCCATCTTCGTTTGGCTGCGAGGTCCGGGACTTGGTTTTTCAGGAAGGGACCAGAAAGTAGATGACAATCAGCATGACCACGATCGAAACTATCAGACAGCTCGATGACGAGGGAATGTCCCGACGAGCGATCGCGAAGGCGGTATCGGTATCTCGCGCTACGGTCGATAAGTACGTCAACCAGGACGATTTCAGCCCTATCCCGCCAGTTAAGTTACATAAGCCAGGATCACTAGCGCTCGGTGAGACGTTGTGTGCCGTGATTGATCGGTGGCTTGAGCAAGATCAGCGCATGCCGCGCAAGCAACGCCACACTGCGCAGCGCATCTGTGACCGGCTTGCCGCCGAACATGGATATACCGGCTCGTATTCGCCGGTACAGCGCTACGTCAAGCAGTGGAGGCAGGACCATAAAGCCCCAGGAGATGGGTTCATGGAGTTGGAATGGTCTCCCGGGGTCATCCAGGTTGATTTCGGCCAGGCAGAAATCAACCTGGCGTCAGATGTGAAGGTTGTACACCTTTTGGTGGTGACGTTTCCGTACTCGAATATGAGGTTTTGCAGGGCCTTCGCCGGTGAAACCGCCGAGTGTGTCATTACCGGATTGCTGGATGTCATCGATGCTGCCGGCGGAGTGCCGACTGAGATGGTCTTCGATAACGCTACTGCTATTGGACGCCGTGTCGGCCCGAAGGTTGTCGAATCAGAGCTCTTCGCCGCGTTTAAAGCGCACTATCGGACTCGGTCGCGTTACTGCAACCCGTATTCAGGCCATGAGAAAGGCAATGTGGAAAACGCTGTCGGGTTCATCCGCCGAAACCTGCTCGTTCCCGTGCCAGAAGTTGCTTCACTGGCAGAACTAAACGCTCTTCTGGACTCTGGGTGTGCCGCGTTTGCCAAGCAGACCCATTATAAGAAGGCAGCGGTAATCGCTGATCTGTTTCAACACGATCAACAAGCGCTCAAAGCATGTCCGTCGGTGCGGTTTAATCCGGTGCGTTTCGAAGTGCGTCGCACCGATAAAACCGGGATTGTCACCGTAGCAGGCAACCGCTACCTAGTCGGGCCTGCCTGGGCAAACAGGCAAGTCACACTGGAATTGTCCCACGACACCATCACCGTCTTAGACGAGGAGTCTCGACGCATCATCGCGCTGCCGAGAGTCTTCGGCACTGCAGACGCTACAGTGATCAACCCCATAAGTCTGCTGCCAGGGTTAGCCAAAAAGCCGGGAGCGTGGAAGAACTCACCACTTCGCCACCATATGCCGGATAACGTCGTCGGCTACCTCGACGAAGCAGATACCGTCACACGCCGTGAGTTTTTCACCCATGCACAAACCACCGCCGCAGAATGCGGTTTCGACGCCACCGTCACCGCCGCTGCAGCACTTTTAGAAGCCAACGCTCAACCAACCGGACCGCATCTTGGCATCGCTGCACGATACAGCACCCCACCACCAACACAGCACACCAGAGCAAACCTGGCTACCTACGACCAACTCCTTGCCACCACAATCAACACCCCACAGCATGCGGAGGCGACCTAAAATGAGCGCTACAACCACCAAAAACCAAGTTGTCACACTCGGCCGCCAGCTCTATTTGACCACCGCTGTGTTACGCCAATGCGTTGAACACGCCACCCCACGCCAGTGCGACATCCTCATCGAATTGTTCGAAGCTGAACTTTCTTCCAGAGCAGCATCCAGAGCCCGCCGCCTCATGCACCGTGCGCGTGTGCCAGTACGCAAAACCCTCGACGGCTACGACTGGTCACCAGTGACCCTGCCCACGGACATCACCCGCGAACACCTCACCACGCTTGAGTTTCTCAACGGATGTGAAGACCTCGTCTTCTACGGGGACGTCGGCACCGGGAAAACACATCTCGCCATCGCGCTAGCCACCCAAACATGCCTTGCAGGCATCCCAGCAAGGTTTTTCACCGCCGCCGGCCTAGTCGACCACTTACGCAACGCTAAACAGGCAGGAAGACTCGACAAAGAACTCGCAGCACTCGGCAAAAACAAGCTCCTCGTCATCGACGAACTCGGCTACATCCCCATCGACACTGACGGTGCACGGTTACTTTTCCAAGCCATCGCCGACGCCTACGAACAACGCAGCCTGATCATCACCACCAACCTCGCGTTTTCCCAATGGGGCCAAGTCTTCGGCAACGATGACATGGCAGCGGCAGCCATCGACCGCATCGTCCACCACGGACGCATGATTACCTTCACCGGCCAGTCCTACCGCATGGCAAACGCCCTCATGAAATAACCCTCAAAACCCCAGCAACGCTCAAACGGCCCAAAACCGTGCCGAACTGGCCTAAAATTCGAGCCGAAACGGCCTAAAACAACTTGACAAAACACACCCCGATGCAATATCGGAATCAGACCCTTGAAGCCCTAACCACCTAGAATTAAACCAGTCCAACTTTCGGGGGCTAGTTCATTCTCCTGGTAGGGGCTTGGAGAGGGATTCGCGAAACTCCCCTACCACCCAAAACACACCCCTCCCCCAACCCGTCCCCGGAAGTATTCCCCGAATTCCCCGGAACCACCACGACAATCCCCAAAGAACACCCCTGACCAGCAAAAACGCCCCCTAGAACAACCACCCACCAGCACAAACGCCCCGAAAACATCACGCCACCACTACCTAGCGTCCTATCCCGCACCACTTCACCGAAACTCCCCACAAGCCACCCCGAATCCCTTCATCCCGCGCAACTGTCGCGCCCCGTACAAACCAAAACGGTGCCACTGAGAAAAGACTTCCAGTGACACCGTTTCATGCGTGTAAATGAGAAAGAAACAAAAACTCAATTACCACGGGACATATCCGTGTAGAAGGATGAGCGCACATTCATGCGCTAGTACTCATAATACCAATATCGCGCGCACGTTCATCAGAATAAACATGGATCGATAGTGACGGTGTGCTGACATGAAAAGCACCCCCGTGAAACCACGAGGGTGCAATAGCGCGTTGAGTGATCTACCGGATTAACGGAACAAGTTCGCAATCATCGTCCAGAAGGACTCTTGAACAGCGCCACCAGTGTTCACCACTGGACCCTGTTTCGCCACTGGTCCAACGATTGGAGGTTGCGCTGGAACAAATGGTGGCGTGTTCACACGAGACGGATTTTCCGGTGTTGGTTGTTTTTCAGGGAACGTGTGATTGACCACTGGTGGAACAGGTTTTGGCTCAGTTTTCTTCTCGATAATCCGTACTCCAGGCTCAGTAGTCTTCTCCGTGGTCATTGGCACGTTCTCCGTACCTTTTGGCTCGGGAGTAGGGATTACTGGTGGTGTAGGAGTATCTGTTTTAGGAGTTCCTGACGGTTCAGGAGTTGGCTCTTCACTCGGTGAAGGAGTTGGGGATTCGCTGGGTGATGGATCTGGTGATGGAGTTGGCGATTCGCTCGGTGACGGGTCTGGTGAAGGGGTTGGCGACTCGCTAGGTGACGGGGTTGGTTCCTCTTCTGGGGTTGGTTGTTCGCGCAGTTTGATTCTTAATGCAGCCTGGTCACAAGAATCATTCTTGAGAGAATCCTTGTCAATAAAGTTTGGAATCTCGAAACGCCATTTTTTACCAGCGTAATCGACTAATTTGCCGTCTTCTGTTTCTTCTGCGAGCCAATACTTATATTGTGCAATATTTGTTGTTTCATCGTATTCGATAGACTTAATTTCCCTTACAGGGCTATCGCTTGAGTACTGTAGCGACCTTGGGGAAAGGACACCATCAACTGCAAAGACATCGTTTATGCGTTCATCTGATTGCCCCATGAACAACGCTGGACTCTCATGATCATCATTAATCTTTTCCAACCCAGCAGTATTAATAATCGATGATCCCTCAACAACAGTATTTGTTGTAGGTTTACACTTCTCCGTCGTATCAAAACCGGCAACCGCATTAATCGGTTTCGCGTAAATTTCAGCATTACGCTTATTTACTTCAGGATCAGTAATACTAAATTCTGGTAGTGGTCCAGGGTTGATCCAATCAGCGGTTTTCTTCTTTCCTGTTTGCGGATCAGTAAACTCTTTACCAACACGATCTACAATCTTGCGGTCAAAATCGACATAACGTAAACGGTTCGTAGCACGCAGGGGAACGTACACGTCAGATTTAGCGCCATTGACATTGATTGTTCCGGAGACTCGAACCGTGTGCATTCCCTTTTTATCGGAAGCAATACGGATCATCTTGTACTCAGACAAGTTTGATTCATCGATTCCTTCGGGAAGGTTTACCCCTTCAGGAAGTTTTGTTAGATCTTCTTGTACGTACGCAAACGATCCGACATCGAGCATATTTTGTGCAGTTCTTTTTTCTTTACTACCATCACCAGCGTATAAGCGTTTCCAGTTACCGTTATCGTCTTGGTAGAAACTGTTGAAGTCCACCCCGCCTTTATCTGGACGTAATTCAATCATTTCACGAACATCATTACGAGTGATGTTCGGTTGCCAGGAATAATAACTATCTTTTTCAAGATGCTCAAGAAGTTGTTCCGCACTCTTTTCACTATCTCCTAGCGACTGTGCTTGTCCAAGCGTCAAGTGAATATCTTTAACCGCTTTAGGAACGAAAATATCAGTTTCGTTCAACATATAGGGATAGTGCTTAAGCCAATCCCCATGGTCTCCAGGAGCATACACAGGAGACCATTGCACATCCCACATAACCTGAGCAGTGTTTTTATCATTTGCGTAATCGCCTTCTTGTTTTGAATAGTTGCCTACTGCTTGAACATTTACACCCCCTTCTAAAATATTTTGGTAAGTCGCAACCTCTACTCCAGCGGGACCAAAGTAAACACTTCCAAAATACCAATCTCTAGCACCGTTACCAGGTTCATACCCGTTTTTTCTCCACTCTTCCCAGTCAACGTAACCTTCTTCATCTTCGAAATTCGGTGTCGGAAGTGCCGGGGGTTGAGTGGACTGATCCGCATAACTATGGACCTCTTTATCCTCAACAAATTCACCATTAACTATGGAATCCTTGTCGAACTGCTTTATGTCATCGTCAGCGTTCGCAATCGTGTTTACCCCGCTTACTGCACTACCCGCAAACACAGCGGTAGCAGCAGCGGAGTAGAAGATCTTTTTCGTTACATTCTTTTTCATATCTAGTTTTCCTTTTTGTGTACGTACACGCATGCGCGCAGGTATTCCCCTTCGCGCGCCTTAGCTTTCATTAATTCGAATTCGTGAACACGAATAGTGTTCATTTATTAGGGTAACTGATTCGCACGTCCGTTCGTCAGAATCACTTTTGAACCCCTCGCACCGCACCACCAACGCCCACCTATACCGCCCTTCCAGCACCCCTTCGTATCGCGCGCCTAAGCACCTTCACATCGCTCCTTGCGCCACAGTGCGCCTACACCAATACAGCGCTTAGAACGTCCTGTACCTACGACGAGGTTCACGAGGTGACGGAACTGGTCATGCACGCGAATGGTTACTGCAATAATGACAACAACCAGTACGTCGAAGATTCCTACGAAGCGCTACGTCTGTGGAGGTAAACAGCGTTTCCGGCGAATGATGCAGGATGGATAATGAGAAAGTCCGTTGGGTCGAGGAAGTTTTCCACTCACCCCGCTTGTTCTAGCACACGGGACACCACAACACAGGCGTAGTTCCTGCTCAGTAGCACTTTCTCGCACGGTTTCACCTTCCACCGCGCCTACCAATCCATGATCGTCTGTTCCCGCCAATAGTCGCTGTTTTCGCGCGCGATCATGTTTCACCGTCTGTAGTGACTTTTATGATTAATCCAGGCGTGAACCACGCACGGTTTGCTCGTGAGAGTTTCTTGGAGAAAGGGCGTAAGCGTTGGACGTAGGAATTACTATCGGTGTCATCGGGCTGATCTGGACTGGGGTCGTTGCTTGGGTGTTTTACCGCCTTGCAGAACGCAAGTCAGCCAAACGCCACCGCGAAGACACCACCACTGTTAGCGAGCATGAGCGCACCCGCCGAAAAGACAGTGAGCAGCAGGCGCGGTTGCAACAGGTGCAGATTGACTTTCAGCGCCGGAAGAGTGCTCGTGACAAGTTCGAGAAGCGTGATGAGCACTGGGATGCACACGTCCAGAAGAATGGGAAAGCGATCAGGATTATCAACGGATCAGATGTCATGTTCATTGGGGTGGAAGTTTTCCTTTATGAACATCACTCGACCGAGGGCAAGCCATTGTGCATGGCGATGGCGTGGCATCGGTCATCCTTTGCGATTGTCTACTGTGTAGATGACAACTCCAGTTTCGACAACGCCGAAAAGATTGTGATCACTGGCGTGGTTGATGATTCCTATCAGGAGATGAAAGTGGAGATCCCGCTAGACCCTACTGAAACGATGCCAGACTACCGCGCAGACTAGGTAAGTGCGGTGGCAGGTTATGATAAAGAAGACTTTATAATTTCCGTATCAACGTTGTTTCCCTAGGAAGTGTCCACAGTGCCGAACCCACAACAACTCATGCAGTACGCCGGTGCTGCTATCACCGTTATCGCCTTGATCCTAGGACTGATCTTCGGAACGGGTGATTTATCCTCGTCTTCTGCTGGTGGGGACTCGGGTGCGCAAACGTCCCCGTCGAACAGTGCGAAACCGTCGAATAGTCCTAACCCCTCGAATGGCACGCGCAAACCAGACGCTGATGGGTGTGTATACGGCACACCAAACTACTGGGAGTGCAAGCAGTCCAACAGTTCTATTGGTAAGAAGAACCCACCATTAACATCTAGTGATATTCAACAAGCGCGTAGAACACAGTTTATGCAACTTGTTGAATGGAGGTCCAATGATAAACACCTGAACCCAATTACGTACGATCTTTCTCTAGAAGCGACAGCGCAACGGTTTGCTAATGAGTTGGCGCAGACTCCTGGGGATAGGATTTGGCACTCGAATTACAATACTCGTGGACTAGAAAACGTGGCGATTGACCCATTCTTCTACGATAAATTCGTTAATATTTTCTCGCATTCCCCTGGTCACAGGAGTGCTATGGGAACGGATGGGCGTGCTCCTAAGGTCGGTATTGGTATTGCTCAAGACCCTGTGACCGGAAAATACTTCTGCGTACAACACTTCGCAGACAAGTAATCGGATAGCGGGGGAAGAACACACCTACTAGGTAGTTGGAGTAAGTCCTACCTAGTAGGTGTTTTGTTTTGCGCTGGGTGGTGCAGCAAGCGGAGTGTGCCAAATTGACACGGCGTTCCCCCGCGCGCGAACCTTCCTCAACTCGATGGAGGATTCTTCCTCTTGCGCGTTGAATTCGCTTCAAGATCAAACCCGAGTTGATCAAACAATTTCTGCTGGTGCCCTAACACCCGCTGAGCATCTGCCTGAAGCACCTTCTGCCTGACACTTAACTCGACACTGCGCGCAAACATCTCTTCAGCAGAAAACTTCCCTGAATCCTAATCCGCTTCGAACTCCTGCACATCTTCAGCAAACTTCGCTGCTTGCTCGATGACTCTTTTCGCATCATCTTCTATCTCGAATACTTCATTGCGCCGTGGCAGACCATCCCAAAGATTCTGATATGGCAATTCGGATACATCTCGCATGTATGTCACTTGCTGGAATCCAAAACACCATTGTTCGGGGATTCGGATGTGTTCATCCTCCCAGCGGAAAATCACCCCGATGAAACCATCCTGAAGACACCCGACGAAACCAGCACGTTTCTCGTTGTCATCCACAAATTCGAGATAACTGGAAAATGGCGCAAACCATTCCTCCGGATGCGACGGATCACGCCCTTGAACATGCTCGTAGTCCTTGTAAAGCAAGAGCGAAAACGTGTGGACCATCTCCGGATCGTGCAGGTATAAGCGGAGATCTTCCGGCACCTCGTAGCCTGCGTCGTACATCTTGCAACCAAAATGCTTCACGTAATACCGCGCAAGGTGACGCTGATCAAAAGGGGTATCCGCAAAGATCTCATCCCAGTTGAATTTGCGCCGGTTTTTGAAATACTCCAGGTCATCAAGAATGAAGTCCATGAAATGGTCATACGCCATGTCAAACGGCTGCGAGAACTGGTTATTGCAGTAAGAGCATATGGTTTTCCCGAACATGAAGATGCCATGATTCGGACCACTCATCTTGTAAAAGCGCCCATCACTGCCGATAGTGCCTAACGGTTGCCTACCTCCCGCTTCCCAAATCTTTTTAATCCGGGAACTCTTGAAAGCGTGTTCCTGAGTGTTGGCGGGACGCTCCTCGCAGATCCAGCAGATCTTGCGGTCACGCCGAGGAAACGCCGGGTTCGACTTTTTCTTCACCATTTACTCGCCCGCTTTCGTCCTCGCTTTCACTCCCACGGACTCACCCGCATACAAGTCCTCAATGATCTCGATGACCCCATCTGAGTTCAGCACGGATGTGAAGTACACGTCCACGTCGTTGTTCCGCAGTTGCTCGAAGAACTTAGATGCGCTCGTAATTGCTTTTACTTCAGTCCCGCGCAGTTGCGAATCCTCATCCATTCCCTTCGTTTCAGCCACGAAGTTGACTGATTTGCGCCCGTTCTTGCGCTTGATCACGTACATAAAGTCAGGCGAAGTCGTTTGCCCCGAGTAGGTGGGGATCTTGATCGAACGGGTGGGGATCTTGCCGAATACTTCAACTACCCCGTCGAATTTCTTCGAGAGTGAATCCATGATGGTGTCGCGCTCAATCGAACTATCCCAGTCGAACACGTCATACAGGTACGTCTCCGGGGGAACCTTTTCGTTGTCCTGGAAACGTCCCAAGCGGGTGCGCTCGATGGTGTCTTTCGGGGAACCGTCAGTCTTGGTCAGCGGATCGTCACCACCGCGCACGCCGACGTGGGCGTATTCAAACCGGGTAGCGAACTCCCGGTCAAACCATTCGTGGAACCGGCGCAGGAACCTGTTGAGACTTTCTATGTTGAAGTGAGAGTCTTGCAGGTTAAGCACGTCATTATTCCGCGCGAGCGCACGGTGGATCGTGTCCACGGGAAGTGCCGTGGACGTGTGCGCCCGCTTCAAGAACTCCCCATAAGGCAGATGCGTGTTCGACTCGTGGTGTCCCGCGACCGTATAAGTCTTCGGCAGGGACAGTTCCCGCCCGCGTCGAACCTCTTTTTCTAAGACCTTCCTCGTATCGCGCACGAAAATGCGGTCATTGTTTTGCAAGACCTCATCCAGCCCCGCGTCGATCTGCTCCGGCGACAACTCTTGGATGATCAGGACGTACTTCTGCGTGAGCGTTTCCCACAGAGAGCGCAAACGCTCGTAAGCCTTCGGGCGAATCGTGGCGCTGCGCTTGCGGGCTTCCTTGTGTCCTGGTTTCTCTTTCCTGATGCGATTCTTGTTCACGCCCGTTGCGAACTCGGGATAGGTCTGGAGGAACGCGCCTAGTTTGTCCTCTTTCACCTCGCCGGACGGTTCGATGAAGCCACCCATAAGCATTTCAGCCATGAGGAACGTCGGCTCCACCCCACGCGCCTTCGCCACGTCCGCCAGCCGGTCATTCACGTTATTCACGCGCACGGTGTCCGTATTAATCTCATCGACCAACTGATCAGCAAACTCGCGCTCGGTGAAGTCCACGAGATAGGTCAAGAAGAACTGATCAGCATCAGCAGTCGCCCGATTGCCGTACTCATCCACCGGAAGGCGAAGCCCACGCCCAACCTCTTGCAGTTTCGAATTCTCCGAACCGGACGAGCGCATCTTCACGATCTGGAATACCGTGGGCAAATCCCAGCCTTCTCGTAGCGTCCACTTCGAGAAGATGAACCGCATGACGTTATAGTGCCCACGCTCATCTCTAAACGACATGAGTTTGTTCTTATCGCGCAGAATCGCTTGAACCTGTTTGGTCACCTGCTCATCAGTAGCGTTCAAGTCTTCCGCGAAATAGCCACCGTGAGCACCTTCTATGTTTTGCAAGGTCGCTTCCAGATACGGCAGGTACTCCTGCATAGCCGGGGTGAGCGCCCCGTCCTCGTGAATCTCGGTGATTGTGTCCTCGATGGACTTTCTCAGTTTGCGCTCGAATGCAACCTTTAACCAACCGTCGTTGTTATCCCCACGGTAGGAGTGAATGGAGTCGATGAAAAACAGCGTGGATGGCTTGATCTTGCGCTCACGCTCAAATAAGTCTCGCTCGATCTTGAAGTGGTTAGCGAGCGCTTGCTCCAGCATCGTCTCCTGATAGGACTGGGAGAACGAGCCGGTCATGATTGCGTAGTCCTTGGGCAACTCCGCACCGTTGGACAACATAGCGACGTTTACGCCGGAATCTTTCGACTTACCCACGTTCTCTAGCAAGACCCCGGATAGTGACGGGTGAATCATCCCGAGCAGGTTGTTCTGTTTATCCAGGTGGTAGGACTTGCCGGTGGACTCATTGCGGATCGTGACCGTCTTCTCCTTTGTGTTAAGCGCGGTCACTTTCAGTTTGACCTCATCTTCCCCGATAGCATCCGGGTACTGCACCTTCACGCCCTTGACGAGCAGGTTGTTGAAGGCTTGCGCTGAGTTCAGTTCGTAGACAAGGTTTTCATAATCCGGCGTGGACGGTTTAGTCTTCGTCCCTCTAGTTCTGGGGAAGGTCGCGCCGTAGCGGATGATGACCCCTGGCTGAAGCCCTTCGACAATTTTCTTGAAGGTGGCTTGGTTGCGGGCGAAACGGTGTGGCTCATCGATAATCACGACCGGACGAGTGCGGGCGAGAATATCCAACGGACGGGATGAGTCATACCCGTCTGCTGTGAGCGTTTGGTCGTAATCGTCGCGCGAGAGCGTGGGAGATTGCAGCATTGCGCCGGTCATGATGAGCGCGTCGATGCGCTTAGCATCGTAATCAGCACCTTCGGCGTACTCCCGAATCTCGGGCGGGATCATCCGTCGCCGTCCCCGCTTGTGCTTCGGCTTGCCTGCGAGCGTTTGCAGCACAATCTGTGAATCGTAGAACTTACGGAAGTGTTCGTCCGCGTAGTCCGAGCGGATGAAATCACTCGTACCCTCTCGAATCGGCGCTGATGGGGTAAGCAAAATGAACTTATTGAACCCGTAGCGAGCGTGAAGTTCGTACATGGTGCGGGTAAACACATAGGTCTTGCCTGTACCAGTTTCCATGCGCACGTCTAGCCCGAGGTAGTTCTTCGCGCTGGACATGCGCTTCTCGGGAGGAATCATGGGTAAGTCGATAACGCGCCCACCTTGTATGTCCTCGATGTTCTCCTGAATCGTCGGGAGCATGTCTGAGGTGATCTCGGGGTTGACGGCTGATCTCGCACCGAAGTCCACTCCCTCAAACACGGTCGTGACCGCTTGCACCGCTAGGCGCTGATGCTCTAACTCTTGGAGCCTGACTTTCATTGCCCTACCACCGCGCTTCCGCGTGAATCTTGCCAGTAGAGACCTGGTTGAGCGCCTGCTTCAACTCCGTGAGCACTTCGAATGACAGTGCCGTATTGAAGTATGCGAGGTGGTTAATATGAAGTTGGTCGGACTCAATTAAACGGATGAGTGCAATTACGTCCTCGGGGGTGAACCCGCCATCGATGATGTAGGCGGATGAGCCAACCACGTCGAGCGTATATCCGTCGAGTTCAACTTGTTTGACCTCTGGGGTGAGTCCGTAACCGTCGTGAACCGCCCAGGTTGTGAGCATGACCGTTTTCGCGGGCGCGTTATCGAAATTCAAGCGCTCTAACGGATCAATATTGAACAACCCCTCGTCCGGATTGAAAGATTCCAGCCGGTCGATTTCATCCTGCTCTGGAGTGACTAGCGTGTAGTGCTTAAAGCCGTAGTCGATGCTCGCGCCGGTGTCTTGAGCGATCTTGTCCGCTGCGAGTTCGATGCGCTTGCGCCCGATCTCATCGATGGTAGAGAATCCTTGGGCGAGAGCATTGCGCCCAGTGTCATTTTTATCCGTGATCGGCTCCGCAATCTGGACAGTGATCATGCGCCGGTTCGCCCCGTCTCGGGCGTTAAGTGCCATGACCGCGTGTGCGGTAGACGATGAGCCAGAGAAGAAATCGAGAACGGTGTCTCCGTCCTTGGCAACAAACGAAAGCAACTGGGTAAGAAGACTCACCGGTTTGGGGTTAGTAAAAACCTTCACGCCCCCGAACAATTCTCGAACCTCGTTCGCCCCCGTGCGACTATCCAGATTAATCACGCTCGGGAGTTTCACCGCGTACTCGTGCGCGTAGACCTTTAATTCCACGATCTTGTTCTCATCTGCGCCGAAGATGATCTTCTCCTGGTCTAGGAGTTCGCGCATGGTCGATTCGGGGAAGCGGTAACCCATCATGGGCTGCGTTGTGGGCTTGCCCGTTTCAGGGTGAATCACGTCGTAGCGGTATCCCTCTTTACCGGGGTTGTGAACGGAACGACTGCCCTGGTAGATGCCTTCCTGGTCGATGTATTTGTAATTATCGAGTTCACCCATTTCCTGGCGGTGCGCTCGCAACCATGCCGAATACTCAGCCTGAAGACGGTCAGTTTCCCCGTACTTCTCGATGAGTTCCTCACCCTTGGCAACGAGCATGTCTTTAATTGCACTTTCGGGTGAGCGCCAAACCTCTTCGACCACGCGCTCATCCTTGGCGAACACGACAATGTACTCATGCTCTTCAGCGACTCGGGAGGGGTTGTTATCTGTGGCATTTTTCCAAACAATCGTTCCCAGCCGGTTCTGTTCTCCGAACACGTCACTATCGAGCAGCAGTTGCAGGTTGCTGAGTTCGTTTCCATCGATGGAGATGAAAATAACCCCGTCATTGCTTAAGAGGTTTCGAGCGAGCACAAGACGGGGAAGCATGAACGTCAGCCACGCCGAGTGAGAAGCCTTGCCGTGCAGGTCAAGAATGTGCAGCGCTTCTTCGCGGGAAACACCGATGAGTTCTTCCAAGTCTTTAGGCGTGAAATCGAACGAATCTACGTAGGCGAAATCGTCCTTGCCGGTATTGTAGGGAGGATCGATGTAAATGCACTTCACCTTCCCCCTATACGACTTCGCCAGGTGCTTGAGCGCGTCCAAGTTATCGCCGGTGATGTAAATATTCTCGCTATCAGCATTGCGCTCATCGTTGTTGTGCTCTTCATCGGGAACGAGCACAGTTTCCGTTTCTAGAGAAGCCAAAAGACGCGCGTATGACTTGCCGAGGAAGTTGAGTTCATACGACTCGCGAGAAAGTTCCACCTGCTCTTCTTGAAGCATGTTCTGAAACTTCTCCATCTTGAAGTTTCCATCTTCATCGAAGTAGTGGGGCAACGCTTCCATGAGAACATCAATCTCGAAGTCCTTGGGCGCTGCATTTTCATTGTGCTGTTGCGCATCTCTGATCATGAATTGTCCTTAATTCCGCTGTTGTGATTTATGCCTTCGATTCTTTCATAGTTTGCACCGCCAGTTTCCGAAGTCTGACGAATCGTGTTCAGTGCAGGTCAGAGTGTGTTTCAAACTGGCGTGTGTCGAAGTGGATTACGAGGTAACGAGGGGTAGCCCCACACCTACTATGTCGAACACATGTTCTTGACAATTCGCACAAAACGGCGCTACCGTACCGAGTGGTCTAGTTGTACAAGGAGAACATGTGGACAAACCGGAAAAGAAACGCCCCTCGATAGACAAACTCATCCCAATAGCGATGGTCGATACCGATGACGAAATTGATTACGGCTGGATCTGTGATCTGATCAACGAACTGCGCATAAACGCAGGGCTAGAGCCACTTTCACACGAGGAACTCAATGCCGATCCGAGCGGGGATTAATCCCACCAGCGCGAGTGGGAACAACTTCTACTTGCGCCCTGATTCGCCCACACTTGCTATGTAGGTTCGTCTTGATTGAACGCGACCTTCTCCCATGGAAACGCCCGCGCCCTCCCATCCAAAGCGCGATACTTCCACACCCCAAAACAGCGCCATGAAGTACCCTCACTTACTACGTGAAAACAACACCTACTAAGTGATAAAAATGCCCCTTGACATGCACAAACACCCTGCACTATGGTTCTGAAACCGTTGGCACAACCCAGTGCTAACAACCCAAGTCAAAGGAGAACCATTTGGGAGAAATTTTATCTGATGCAGTAATGCAAGTGATGACCCCAACAGTGCAGTGGTATGACAAGGAAGCACTCGCACATATAAGCAAATATGCCGATGACTACACCGGCGAGATCATCGACCGTCACGGCACAATCCATCGTGGGTGTATTGGGCTGATCCACTACATCCCGGAGGAAGCCTACGAGCGCCCGTGGTGGCGTGAAACGGACTACCCACTGAAAGGCTGCATTAACCGCCTAGTGGATTCTGGGTGGATCAAGCGTATGGACGGTGAAGAACTTGATGGAGCGCTGCTTCTCAACACATCGCGCCTGGTGCGCTTGATGGACATTGCAGAAACAGAAATGGCGCAAAACCAGCACGTTATCAACTACGAGTACCTTCCTGATGGCACTGTGGTGGAACCGCCATGTGAGGATTTCTCAGACCCGTTATTTCTACCTTTCATTCGATGGGCGGATAGCGAGTTTGCAGACGATTTCGCGCACACCTTGGCTGATGACGTGACCGAAGCAACCGCGCGCTTGCTCGACGCACACACCGAGATTGAGCGAGATCATTCATGGCAAGAATCGAATCCTGATCGCTGGACTCGTGCCATTTTGGATTGGAAGGATCACTACCTCGAAGACGGTACCTTCCGTGTTCCTGATCAGTGGAAGGTGAACGCTCATGATTGCTAATCCGAACCCGAACATTTCTGCTGGGATGATGCGCGCGGAGATTGATTTTTGGCGCGATGATAACAACACACCGGAGTTTTTGGTACTTATCGAACCGCGCGATAACCCGCTGATCACGCTGCTACAAGTAGCGAAACTGCACACGGTGAAACCGTGGCAGGGAGTGGACGTGACCGTGGGGGACGTGCCGGACGAGTCGCAAACCTTCATGGCGTTTACCTATACGGGAAGCCGTGATTCGTTTTGGGATGGGCTGATGCGCTTGACTGAAGCGGTGATCATGGCTGCGATGGAGATTGACGATGATCGCCTGCCTGGACAGCGAGCGTATGCGCGAATGTTGCGCGATTTTGAATTACCGCCATTGCACTTGCTACCAGAAATCACGATTGATGATGATGGTGAAGTCTGCGGAGATCCCGCGTGGAAGGGAATGATGTAGTCGGTATAGCGAGCGTGGGGTGGGCGCTCGTGTCATGGATAATCACATAGAAAGTGTGTGTGATTTAACGCCGATTTGCCGGGTTAGAAATTGCAGGGTGAATAAGTTTGTCCAGAGGGTAGGTTTCGTCCCGCGAGCGGGGCGTGTAGCGGGCGATTTGAGGGCGTGGTAATTACGTGGGCGAGCGCGAAACCCGCGCGGGGAGGAAGGGGGTTTGGGGGTTAGAGGGGAAATGAAAGGGAACTACATAGCCCAGCGCAACCAGCGTGAACAGTGCGCGAAATCTTCTGCAATTGAAAGTTGACTACCTGAATCGGAAAAGAAGTGCCACAGAAGACTTTGGGATTACGCAATCAACCTTTCTGATTTGTCCTTCGAAAAGAATGACTTCAACCGTTACTCAATTGGAACTGCATCGCACCGATTCGTGTTGTGTCCTTATCAATTCCTAGAGGGGCTAGTTGGGGTGTCATGATTCCGGTGGACGGTGAAACC
>NZ_KV801082.1:38537-135390 GCF_001810365.1 Corynebacterium sp. HMSC055D05 | reverse complement strand
CGTTGGCGTACACCCGTTAGTCCGCAATGCGGAGCGGGAGACTGAACGGGTTCCACTATGCCGCTGCATAGTCGTTGGTGTCCACCAACTTGTCCGCAATGCGGAGTCAGTGGCAGAACGGGCTGCACTATGCCACTGCATAGTTGGTGTCCACCAACTAGTCCGCAATGCGGAGGCAGAAACATTGCGTGCCTGACTATGCGACTGCATAGTCGTGGGGTTTCACCAACTTGTCCGCAATGCGGAGTCGGTTCCCACGGTGCTTGGTTGCGCTCTTCGAAAAGTAGCCCAAAGCGCTCCGCCAAAAGTAGCCCACCACCCATGCCGAAATAGATGGTGGGCGCCCACTAGTCCGCAACGCAGAGTCCATAACGCCACGGGCACCACTATGCCGCTGCATAGTTGTTGGCTGGAGCCATTTGTCTGGAATGCGGAGACGGAAACGGGATTCGATATGCTATGTCGCTGCAAAGTCGTTGGTGTTTCCCTGTTGTCCGCAATGCGGAGTGGCAGGAGGACACAGCGTGGTAACTATGCCGCTGCATAGTTGGCGTACACCCATTAGTCCGCAATGCGGAGTGAGAAGGGGATCGATACCCATTACGCTACTGCATGGGCATCGGGAGAGGGCAGGGGGGAGGTCCAACTGTCCGTAACGCGGAGTCATCGCCTTCACACCACCGAAGCCCCCACTAAAGCCACCTGCGCACTTCTGTGAATGCAAAATGAAGCTCAACTGGCTGCAGGATTTTACACTCCGCCCAGGTTGGCGAATGGTGTGATGTGGGGTTTTGCATTGGCGTGCGGGGCAGGGTTGTCGGCAAGGCCAATGGGGGCTGCCGGCGTGGCGCAGAGCGGACGAAACGGCCGGCGCGGGGCGGCAGGGGCCGAACAGCCCCCAACAGCCAAGCGCTCCCAACAGCCCCAACAACCTCGAAAAACAAACAGAGAACTACAACTCCACGACGGCGTTCTTGGACTGCTCGAGGAGGTCCTTCTTCTTGCGGGCGCGCTCGAGTTTGGACCACTGGTCGCCGGGTACGGCGTTGCGGGCCTCGTCGATGACGGCGACGTCCGGGGTGCCCCAGGCGATCGGCATCGGGGTGACCATCTGCCACATCTTCTTGTTCTGGGCGGAGCGCTGCGCGCCGACGGCGGCGACGGGGACCTTGGTGCCCACCTTGTCGGAAGTGTTCGGGATCGGGTGGTAGACGCGGGAGGTGATGCCCCAGCGGGGCGGCAGGGAGGGCTCGACGTTGAGGTTCACCAGGGCGGTCAGGGTGATGGTGGTGCCGACGCGTTCGGTGATGATGGCTGGGGCCAGCGGGTTGGCGTCGTAAAGTTCTTGCGTCTTGCCCACGCTGCGGGGGATGAGCAGACCCACGACGAGCATCATGAGGCCGAAGAGGGCAAGGCCGAACGTGCCCAGGGTGTGCCAGGGGGATTCGGGGTCGACGAAGAACCAGACGGCTGCGGCGCCGAGCAGGGAGATCACAAAGAGGGCGACGCCCGAAGCGACGAGGCTGCGGGTGTCGCGGATCATTTCGTTGTGTTGCTTTGCGTACTCTTCGTCGACGTCGAACTTGAAAACCTTCATGGGGAAGAGTTTAGAGGTCGGAGGCGTCGACGAGTCGATACGCGTAGCCCTGCTCGGCGAGGAAGCGCTGGCGGTGGATGGCGTATTCGGCGTCGAGGGTGTCGCGGGCGACAACGGTGTAGAACACGGCCTCTGCGCCGTCGGCCTTCGGGCGCAGCAGCCGGCCCAGGCGCTGCGCTTCCTCTTGGCGGGAGCCGAAGGTGCCGGAGACCTGGATGGCCACGGCGGCTTCGGGCAGGTCGATGGAGAAGTTCGCCACCTTGGACACCACAAGGGTGGAGATTTTACCGTCGCGGAAAGCCTGGAAGGCTTGTTCGCGTTTCTTGGTGGTGGTTTTGCCGTCGACAAGTGGGGCGTCGATGCGCGCGGCGATCTCCTCGAGTTGGTCGACGTAGGCGCCGATGATCAAGGTCTGCTGGCCCGCATGTTTTGCAAGCAGCTTATCGACGACCCCAAGCTTCGCCTTCGAACACGCCGCCAACCGGTAGCGTTCGCGGGTTTCGGCGGTGGCGTAGGTGAGGCGTTCGTCGTCGCTAAGTGTGGTGCGCACTTCGACGCATTCGGCGGTGGCGATGTAGCCGGCCATTTCGAGTTCTTTCCAGGGGGCGTCGTAACGCTTCGGGCCGATGAGTGAGAACACGTCGTCCTCGCGGCCATCCTCGCGCACCAGCGTGGCGGTCAGCCCCAGGCGACGACGGGACTGGAGGTCGGCGGCCATGCGAAAGACGGGGGCGGGCAGAAGGTGGACTTCGTCGTAGATGATGAGGCCCCAGTCGCGGGAGTCGAAAAGTTCGAGCGCGCGGTATTCACCCTTCGTCTTGCGGGTGACCACCTGGTAAGTGGCGATGGTGACCGGGCGGATCTCCTTCTTCTCCCCGGAGTACTCGCCGATCTCCTCGGGCGTGAGCGTGGTGCGGCGCAGCAGCTCGTCGCGCCACTGGCGGCCCGCGACGGTGTTGGTGACCAGGATGAGCGTGGTGGTCTGCGCCTGCGCCATCGAGGCCGCACCCACAATGGTTTTGCCCGCGCCGCACGGCAACACGACGACGCCGGAGCCACCTTCCCAGAAGGACTCGGCGGCGTACTGCTGGTAGTCGCGCAACTTCCAACCGTCGTGGTTGAGCGCGATCGGGTGGGACTCGCCGTCGACGTATCCCGCGAGGTCCTCCACAGGCCAGCCGAGTTTGGTCAGTTCCTGTTTGATTTGGCCGCGGGCGGATGGGTGGACGGGGATGGTGGTGTCGTCGATACGCGATGCGACCAGCGGAATGATCTTCTTGGAGCGGGTGACCTCGGTGAGGATCGCTGGGTCGTCCGCCTCGAGGATGAGCCCGTGCGCGGGGTGCTTGACCAGCTTGAGGCGACCGTAGCGCGCCATGGTCTCCGCAACATCCACGAGCAGCGGCTGCGGGACGGGGAAGCGGGAGAACCGTTCGAGCACGTCAACGGCCTGCTCCGCGTCGAAGCCGGCAGCGCGTGCGTTCCACAACGCGAGCGGGGTGATGCGGTAGGTGTGGATATGCTCAGGTGCGCGCTCGAGCTCCGCAAACGGGGCGAGCGCAGCACGGGCCTTGGGTGCGTCCGGGTGTGCGACCTCGAGCAGCACAGTCTTGTCCGACTGGACGATGAGCGGGCCGTCGCCGAGAGCCATGCGATCTACTCCTCCTGTTCGTAGGCGTTGGTATTCTACGGGCATGGCTGCGAAAAACACATCCGTTGTCCTCGGCGAACGCTACGACAAATTTATCGCCCAACTGCTCGAAGACGGCCGCTACGCCTCCGCCAGCGAAGTCCTGCGCGAAGGCCTGCGGCTAGTGGAGGAGCGAGAGCAGAAGTTTAAGGCACTCAACGATGCTCTGGAAAAAGGGGAGTTGAGCGAGGTTGTCCACGACTTCGACCCCGATGTGTTCATCGCCAAAATGCGCGAAAGGTCCTAACCCCTCCGCAGCACCTGTGACCACTTGGTCACGCTGCCGTTGTTGAGGATCGTGCGCTTGTAAATGCGGGCGGCACCCCACACGACGAGCACAGTGGTGACCGCAGCGAGTGCGAAGGATCCCGCGAGCTGGGTGGTGGCGGCGAGGGAGATGAAGTTGACGGTACCCAACGGTTTGCAGGCAAGGAAGGCCAGCGGGGACTGCAGGAACGGTAAGGACCGTTCCCATGTGTTGCGCCAGACTCTGGCCGACCGTGTAACTAGAAATGCAGTTTAGGCAGATTTCAAACTAGCGGAGATCCTTCGTTATCTCAGAGCCCAGCGCAAACACAATGAGTGCAAGGGAAGCCAACGCGAGCGGGACAAGCATAGGGGCAGAGTCCGTCACGAGAATGAGAATGGAAGCTAGGGCAAAGACCAAACTTAAAATACTAGTTTTCTTCACATTCCGCCCCGATCCTCGAAGCCGTACAGTTACCTGGGTCACAGTTTAAATTGTCCTAATTGGGACGGCAATGCTCTTGTGTCATTTTTGTACCTTCGTAGAATCTCCGTTTTCGACAGCTCATCGCCAAAATGCGCGAAAGGTCCTAACCCCTCCGCAGCACCTGTGACCACTTGGTCACGCTGCCCTTGTTGAGGATCGTGCGCTTGTAAATGCGGGCGGCACCCCACACGACGAGCACAGTGGTGACCGCAGCGAGTGCGAAGGATCCCGCGAGCTGGACGGCGGTGAAGTCGCCAGCTGCGTAGGTCAAGGGCGCGCTGAAGATCGAAAACGGCGGGATCCAGCTCACGACCTGCATGAAGGTTGAGTCGGTGTTGGACCAACCAAACGACGAGATGTACACGCACGCCATCAGCAGGAGCAGGATCGGCATCTGGGTGGACTGCAGGTCCTCGGTGCGCTGCACCATCGCGCCGGCGGCGGCGTAGAGGCCGCCGAAGAACAGCATGGACAGCAGCCAGGCGATAAGCAGGATGGGGAGGGCGGACCAGTCGATTTCGACGTCGTCGATAAGACCCGAGACCTTCAGGCCGATGCCGCCGACGGCGAGCAACACTGCGGTGGCGAGGAATCCGAAGATGACGGTGCCCAGCAGTTTGCCGGCGAGGAAGTCCAGCGGGCGAACGGAGGCCAAGATGAGCTCGACGACACGCGACGACTTCTCCTCGGTGACGCGGCTGCCCACCTGGGCGGCAAAAGTGATCACGGTGAACATGACGATGATCAGCGCGAAGAAGGTGGTCAGCAGGCGGGTCAACTGCTCTGCGGTGTCGTCGCCTTCGGTGTCGTTGATGTCCACCGGCACAACGTCGATCTGCGGGGAGGCAGCCTCGTAATCGGCGGGGCTAATGCCCAGGGTGCTTAAGGTTTCGGCGCGCGCCTGCTGCTGGGAGAGGGCGTCGAGGCCGGTGAGGATGGTGGTGGAGGGGGAGCCGTCCGCAAGGACCTCCCAGTTGTCGCCCTCGACAATCAGGGCGGCCTCCACGTCGCCGTCGCGGACTAACTGTTCGGCTTCGGTGCGGTCGGTGGCGGTTTGGGCGTCGTAGCCGGCGTCGTCGAGAAGCTGCTCCTCGACGCCCACGGCGGCGATGGCCGGGCCGCCGGCTTCCGCTTCGGCGTCGTCCTTGTTTTTCATCCAGGTGCCGAAGCCGATCATGCCGAACATGACCAGCAACATGATCACGAGCGTGACAATGACGCCCTTCTTCAGCAGCAGAATCTGCACCTCGCGCTTCGCGGTGGTGGTGATGGTGTGCATGGGGGAGTAGGTCTTCATTACTTCACAACCTCCTTGAACAGCTCGGCCAGATCCGGCACGACGCGGGTGAACTCGTGGACGGGGCCTGCGGCCATGGCGGCGCGGAGGATGTCCTGGTCGTTGTCGGCGGAAGTGGTTTCGACGATGACGTGGGTTGGGGTGTCGCTAATAAGCGTGGCGGTTGCGGGAATCCAGCCGCGCGCTTGCGTGCCGACGCGGAAGCGCACCGGGCCACCCGAGCGCAACTCGTCGACGGTGCCCTCGGCGACCATGCGGCCGCGGGTGACGATGCCGATGCGGTCGCAAAGCCGCTGCACCAAATCGAGCTGGTGGGAGGAGAAGATCACCGGCACGCCGGCGCGGGCGCGGTCGGTGAGCATCGTGCTCATCACGTCCACGGCGACGGGGTCCAGGCCGGAGAACGGCTCGTCGAGGATGAGCACCTCCGGGTCGTGGATCAGGCTGGCGGCCAACTGCACGCGCTGCTGGTTGCCCAGGGAGAGGTCGTCGAGCTTGTCGCCCAGACGCTCGCCGAGGCCCAACTCCTCGAGCAGTTCGGTGCCGCGCTGCTTGGCAGCCGCGCCGTCGACGCCGTGAAGTTTGGCCAGGAAGATCAACTGGTCGAGGATCTTCTCCTTGCCGTAGAGGCCACGTTCTTCGGGCATGTAGCCGATGCGGCGACGGGAGTCGTCGTCAAGCGGTTGCCCATCGAGGAGCACCTCGCCAGAATCGGCGCTGAGCACGCCTAATGCGATGCGCATCGTGGTGGATTTTCCGGCGCCGTTGGAGCCGACGAAGCCGTACATCTCGCCATCGCGGACGGTGAAGTCCATTCCGTCGAGGGCCTGGACGTCGCCGAAGCGCTTGTGAAGGTCCTGAATCTGAAACGTAGTCACCCGACAAAAACTACCAAAAGATACGACATCGCTCAGGGCGGGTTTACCATGAACCCATGACTGCAACCATCTCATCCCCAGCGGCGCATTTGGCCCGCGAACTCGGCTCCGACGAGGCGCTGTCCACGCGCCCGATCGACCGCATCAAGTACGCCCACGACGCATCCCACTTCCTCTACACCCCCGATGTGGTGGTGGAAGCGCGCAACGCGAACGACGTAGCGGCGGCGTTCCGCGCGTCGGCATCCTCCGGCGCCCCAGTGGTGCTTCGCGGCGGCGGTACCTCCCTGTCCGGCCAGGCAGGCGGCGCGGGCATGCTGGTGGACGTGCGCAAGCACTTCCGCGGCGTGGAGGTGCTTGACGGTGGCAAGCGCGTGCGTGTCCAGCCCGGCTCCACGGTGCGCCAGGTCAACGCGCACCTGGCCGCGTTCGGCCGCAAGATCGGCCCGGACCCGGCGTCCGAGGGCGCCGCGACGATGGGTGGCGTGATTGCCAACAACTCCTCCGGCATGGCGTGCGGCACGGAGTTCAACACCTACAACACCATCGAGTCCGTCACCTTCGTCCTACCGTCCGGCACGGTGATCGACACCGCCCACCCGGATGCGGAGGCGCAGTTCGCCCGCCAGGAGCCGGAGCTTGTGGACACGATCGAGCAGCTCAAGCGACGTGTGCGCGACAACAAGGAATCCGTAGACATCATCGAGCGCCACTTCGCGCTCAAGAACACGATGGGCTACAGCCTGAATTCGTTTTTGGATTACGACTCGCCGCTGGACATCTTCATGCACCTGCTGGTCGCATCCGAAGGCACGCTCGCGTTCATCGCGGAGGCCGTCCTGCGCACTATCGAGGTGCCGAAACTGAAGACAACCACCATCGCGGTCTACCCGACACTGGACGCCGCGACGCGCTCCCTGCCGGCCCTGTTTGAGTCGAAGGCGGCGACGCTGGAGTTGATGGACTCGCGCTCCATCAAGGTCGGCCGCACCTTCGATTCGGTGCCGGAGCAGATCACCGGCTTCGAACTTGGCGGCCAGGCGGCGCTGCTCATCGAATACCACGCCAACGAGGCCGAGCAGCTGCGCGAATACGAGCAGGCTGGCTCCAAACTCCTGCGCGAGTTCGACCTGCAGACCCCGGCGCAGTTCAGCACCGACCCCATCGAGGCCGCCAAGGCGTGGGCGTTCCGCAAGGGCCTCTACGCCCAGGTCGCGGAGGCGCGCCCGTCCGGCACCACCGCGCTGCTTGAGGACATCGCGGTGCCCGTCGAGGACCTCGCCGACACCTGCGGCGGGCTGCAGCAGCTTTTCGACGCCTACCGGTACGACGACGCCGTCATCTTCGGCCACGCCAAGGACGGCAACATCCACTTTTTGATCACCGACCGCTTCGAGGGCGACGAGAACCTCACGCGCTACGACGGCTTCAACGAGGACATGGTGGACCTCGTGCTCGGTGCCGGCGGCAACCTCAAGGCTGAGCACGGCACCGGCCGCGTCATGGCGCCGTACGTGCGCCGCCAGTACGGCGAGGAACTCTACGACGTGATGGCGGCGCTCAAGCGCGCCGCCGACCCTCGCGGGGTGATGAACCCGGGCGTGATCATCACTGACGACGAGCGCGAGCACATGAAGAACTTCAAGCTCAACCCGCAGGTGGAAGACGAAATCGACTCCTGTGTGGAGTGTGGCTACTGCGAGCCGGTGTGCCCCTCGCGCGACCTGACCATGACCCCGCGCCAGCGCATCGTCGTGCGCCGCGCACGTGCGAAGGCGCTGCAGGAAGGCGACATGGAGCTGGTTAAGCACATCGACGAGGCCTACCAGTACGACGGCATCGACACCTGTGCGGTGGACTCCATGTGTGTCACCGCGTGCCCGGTGGGTATTGACACCGGCAAGTTCATCAAGTCGCTGCGCCGCGGCCAGGCCGGTGCTGTGAAGTCCGCCGGCTGGGCGGCCGCCGCGAAGGTGTGGGGCCCGGGCAACACCCTGGCTTCTGCAGCGCTAACCGGCGCCTACGTCATGCCGACGAGCCTGGTGCAGAAGGTTACTGACGTCGCCCGCGCCCTCGTAGGGGAAGACACCGTTCCGCAGTACCGCCCCGAACTTTCCAAGGGCGGCGCGAAGCGCTCCAAGGCGTTTGGCACGCAGGTCGGCGCGCCGGGCGCGGAGCCTGTTGGCGTGTTCGTCCCGGCGTGCGTGAACTCCATGTTCGGCCCGCAGGGCGAGGGCGTCGGTGCCTCGGAGGCGTTTGCGAAACTCGTCGAGCGCGCCGGGCTCGCCCTGACCGTTCCGGAGGGCATCGACGGCATGTGCTGCGGCACCCCGTGGACCTCGAAGGGCATGAGCACCGGCCACGACATCATGCAGCGCCGTGTCAACGACCAGCTCATCGCCGCTACCGACGGCGGGCGCCTGCCGGTCGTGGTGGACGCGTCGAGCTGCACGCACGGCTTCCGCGACATGGCTGAAAACATCGGCATCACGGTCATCGACGCCATCGAGTTTGTCGACGAGCACGTGCTCGATCGCCTCACGGTCAACCACAAGGTGCCGTCGGTGACGCTGCACCCGACGTGTTCGGCAACCCACCTGGGTATCGTCGATACGCTGAAGCACGTTGCGGCCGCCGCTGCAGAGGAAGTAAACGTTCCGGCCGAGTGGAACTGCTGCGGCTACGCGGGTGACCGCGGCATGCTGCACCCCGAACTCACCCACGCCGCGACGAAGCGGGAGGCTGCACAGGCCAAGGAGTTCGGCTCGGCGTGCCACGCGTCGTCCAACCGCACCTGCGAGTTGGGCCTGACGGCCGCGACCGGCGCGGACTACGAGCACATCCTGGAAATCCTGGAGCGCGCCAGCCGCTAGGCCAGCACCACTTTTGTCACCCGCGGCAGGGCGATGCGCACGACCCGGTCCTTCGCTTCGTCGAGCGCGTCCACCTGGCCCGCAGTGACACTCAGCGGCAGGACGGTGATCGTCTTGCCACGTCCCTGCTTGTCCACGTAGCCCACCGTGACATGCCTGCGCGCCCGCGCTGCCGCGCGAAGCGTTTCAAACGCATTCCCGCTGCCAGCATCGGTGGTCTCCGCAGAGCGCAGCTTTGCGACGATCGCACGCACCTGATCCGGCGCCACCCTCCGCGACTTCGGAAGCGTCGATGGCGTTGGCGCGACCAGGGCGGGCTCAGGCGCCATGTTGACGGAAACCCCCTGGTCGTCCTCGGCGGTGGGTTGGAGGCCTGCGGTGCGCAGCGCCGTCATGAGCTTTGCCAGCGGCAGGCGCGAGATGGCCACGGTGGGGGCGAGAATGCGCAGGCCTAACTTCTCTGCTGCGGTGGCGATCAGCGCCGGGTCCTCGGAGCGGATGTAGGCGAGTGCTTCGCCGGCGCGGATGGCGCCGTGGGTGCGGGCAGTGTCGTCGATGATGAAAGTGATGGCCTGGGGGACCTCGCCAAGCACGTGGTCGGCCAGCCAGCCGTGGATCTCCGGGGCGGTCAGTCCACTATCCAGGCCACGGCGCACCGACGCCTCCGAGATACGCCACACGCTGGCAAGACCAGGCGACTCCAGATCCGCGATGCGCTCGATGAACCCGGCCATTGCGGGCTCGAGCGGGCCCGGGGCCAGCACCGTCATGTCAGCCTGGGCGATCAACGTGTCCACCGAGGCGGGCACGAGCGTGGTGGTTGCTGCGGCGACGTCCTCGCCGTTGAGCAGCGCGAGTGTTGGCGTCGGCTGTCCATGGTTGGCCAGCGCGCCGACGAACTCGGCCTCCTGCACAACCACAGCGATGAGCTTGTCGGAAAACCCTGCCGACTCCAACGGGGCGTGGAAAAGCAGCCGGTCCATGTCGCCCGCGTGGCGCAGCATGGTGAGGCGGGCGTGGCGAAGCGCTGGGGCGTGGGCGTCGTCGCTAAGCAACTTCGCCCCTGTATCCACGCGCCACGGGGAGGCCACCCAGCCGGCGAGCACGATCGCCCACTGATCGGACAGTGTCGCGTCAAGCCAGGTCAGGGCGTCGCGAGTGGCGGCGAGCACATCCTCATCGTCGACGTTGCCGCGGCCGACAAGACCTGCGGATTCGCCGACGGTGACAAGCAAGCTCGGGTCGAACCCAAGTGCCTTTTCCAGGTTTGCCGCCGCGCGCACGCCGACGGTGCCGTCTTTGTTCAGTACCACCGGGGTATCCATCAGCGTCATGACCAGTTGGCGCATCTGGCGCACCGCGTCGAGGCCCTGGGCGGTTGCGGTTTCGTCGATAGCGGCCTGATCGATCTCTGGTGCGGCGGGTGGTGCAAGCGGGAACACGCGCGGCGTTGCGCCACGCATCGCGTCGCGCACCGGACGGGGCAGGCGCACCGTGGTCTCGTCGACGCGCACAAGCAGACCGAGTGCGAGCAACTTGGACACCGGCGCATCCGGGTCCGCATCGGGTGCAGCCGCCGCGGTTGTGCCCACCCCGCCGGAGGCCGCGAGCGTGTCCAGCACCTTGCGCTCACGCGCAGGCAGTGACGCCAGCGCCTCGGTCGCGCCGGGCGGCAGCGTATCGGTCACGCGCCAACCGGGAGGCAGAGCAGTCAGCGTGCCGGGGGCGATACGCAACGCCTCATCCGGACCAAACACGAGCGCCAACTCGCGCAGGTGGTGAGTGGAGCCGAAGCCGGTGGCGTTCACAGGCTCAAGCTCCGCTCCGGCATCCGCGAGCTGCTCGAGCACCGCCAGATCCGCGGCGTTGAGGAGACGCAACGCACGCGACGCCGAGCCGGGAAGACCAAGCCTGGTCGCGAGCGAGCCCACCGACGGTGGGGCAGGGAAGAAGGCATCGGGGCGTGCCTCGATGAGGGCGTGCAGCGCGTCGTCATCGAGCGAACTCAAGAATTTAGGGAACGTAGACATTGCGGGGGTGAGTTTACGTGCGTTTTTGTCTCCGGCGTGAAAGAATGAGGGGCATGGCTAAAGATGTGAAGAAGATTGGGCGCGCAAACCCCGCATGGCCCGCTAATACCCCAGGTAACCTGCACCCGGTCACCGAGATCACCTCGACGTTAACCGGTGCTTCCAGCCCGTTCGGCGACGACCTGATCCTGCCGATGCCGGCAGAAGAGACGGGCTACGTCCACCCGACGACGCGCATCAACCGCTAAACCAGCGGAACTTAAAAAACCGGCACGGTGCCTGACCGTGCCGGTTTTTGTTGTGGGGTGGCAAAGGCAAACGCCCCGTTCACAACCTGAACGGGGCGGACGATTGCTGTGCGCTATTGCTTAGCGAGCCTGGAAGGACTGCTGCACGGAAGCAACGGTGTTGTTGACCTGGTTGGCAAAGTTAGCGCCGACCAGGTTTGCCACGGCTGCGAAGTCGCCGGAGAGGGCAGCGTCGATCAGCGGCTGGTTTGCAGCGTAGAACGCGCTGTAGTCGTTGCGGTTAGCAACGTAGTTGGACTGCACGGAAGCCGGAACCTGGAAGCCGAATGCCTGGATAGCGTTACGCACCTGTGCGTAAAGGGCATCGACCTGCGGGGACTGTGCGGCCGGATCCTGGGCCTGTGCTGCCGGCTGAGCCGGAGCGGCCTGCTGTGCCGGTGCCGGTGCTGGCTGCGGGGCCGGCTTGGATACCTGCGCGTCGCGGTTGGTCGGCGCGGAGTTCAGGCCGTAGCGAGCGGAGCAAGCCGGCCATGCGCCCCAACCCTGACCTGCCAGGGTGCGCTCGGCGACAGCGATCTGCTGCTCGCGGGTTGCCAGGTTAGCGGTCGGGGCGAACTCGCCGCCACCGTATGCCAGCCAGGTGCCGTAGGAGAACTGCAGGCCACCGTAGTAGCCGTTGCCGGTGTTGATAGCCCAGTTGCCGCCGGACTCGCACTGTGCGAGCTTGTCCCAGTCGGAATCCGGTGCTGCGGTTGCCTGCGGGGCAACAATGCCAGCCAGTGCAGCTGCTGCTGCAGAACCTGCCAGAGCCTTCTTGCCCATGGAGGTGGTCTTCTTAGAGTGGCGTCCCATTGTTTCGTTTCCTCTCATCGTTGACCGCCAATTTCTCGGGACAGCCTAACGTTGTATAACGATTGTGTCACGTAACGGTGTCGTTTTGGGGCGCAATACTCGAAAAAGCCTCACATTTCCCCAGCTCGAAGGCGCGACATGCAAAATATGTGTTCTGGGTCACACTGGCGTGAACTGCTTGATTTTCGGGCGGAAATAGTAAGGTTTTGATTTTGTTTTACTTACTGGCGGTACATCTGCACGAGTGATACTGCATAAGTGATGCGTTACGGAAGGAGAGCGCCATGCCTGTCGGAAAGGTGAAATGGTACGACGCCGAAAAAGGGTTCGGCTTCGCATCCAACCCGGGAGACGAGGATGTCTTCATCGGTAAGTCCGTGCTGCCTGAGGGGGTTGAGGAGCTGGTTGCGGGCCAGCGCATCGAGTTCGACTTCGCCGCAGGCCGTCGTGGCCCACAGGCGCTGCGCGTGAAGGTGCTGGACACCCCGAAGCGCCGCCCAGTGCACCGCCGTAAGCCGGAGGAGCTGGGAAGCATGCTCGCGGACGTGATGACGCTCATCGAGACCCAGGTCCAGCCTGCTTTGACCAACGGCCGCTACCCGGACCGCAAGGAAGGCCGCCAGGTGGCGGAGATCCTGCGGGCCGTGGCGCGCGAGCTGGATGCGTAATTAGTTAAAGCCCACGGACCATGTGGCGATGACAGGGGTTTCCTCCCCGTCATCGCCCTTTTTAATGTCCAGGGTGGTTACCTCGGCAACGACGAGCTTCGCGCCCGACTCGGTCGTAGCCGGCACGGTCTCCTCGGTTGCCTCGCCGGAGGTGAAGACGCGCTCGGAGTTGGCCTCCGGGTCGTCGTAAATGAGCAGCAGGCGCCAGCTATTCGACGCAATCTCGTCAGGAACCGTAACCACCACATCACCCTCGCCGCGCTGCATGGTGGGGGCGTCGCCGCCGGCACACTCCTCGTCCAACTCACACACGGTGTACACGCCGATGTCCTCGCGCTCACCGTTGGCAGCCACCGACACCGTCAGTTCATCGACCGGAGTGGTGGGGCGGGTGCGCTGGTACTCCATGACGGCGTAGACCACGCCGACGAGTGCCAGGACGCCCACGAGGGCGACCACGATGGTTTTCCACTGCTTGCTGCCTGAACGTTGTGCCATGGCGAGAAATCCTAACTAGTCAGCCTGGGTAAAGCGCACCCGGTACATGTCCGGCCAGCGCTTGCCGGCAAGGAAGAACTCGTCAGTGCCCGGGATGTGGGCGATGCCGTTGAGGACGTGGTTCGGGTCGTCGGTGGCGTTATTAGGCAGGGCGGAGGCGTCGATACGTGCGGTGACCTCGCCCGTTTCCGCGTCAATGCGCACGATGTCGGTGGTGGTGAACACGTTGGCGTAGACATCGTTACCGACGCACTCCAACTCGTTGAGGCCCGCCACCGGCTCGCCATCAAGCGTGACGGTGAAGCGTTCGCGCTCCTCGAGCGTTTCCGGATCCATGCGGCGCAGCTCTTCGGTGCCGTCGGAGAAGATCACCTCGTCCGCTTCCGTACGTGAGCACAGCCCCCAGCCTTCGCCCTGATAGGAGGCGCGGCCGATCTCCTCGAGCGTTTCTGCGTTGCGACGAATCGCTGTCCCGTCGAGCCACGTCAACTGCCACAGGGTGTCGTCGATACGCGTAATGCCCTCGCCGAAAAACTGCGGATCCAAATCAACCGACGCGAGCTCATCGCCAGCGATAGTGCGGGTGTACAGGCGCGATTCGCCCTCCTGGCCAGTGCCAACGTAGAGGTTGCCGTCGGCGGTGACCTCGAGGCCCTGCGTGAAACTGGTCTGGTCGAACGGGAGGCGCTCGATCACCTCGGCGCGAAGGTGCTCGACGCTTGGGGTGGACGACTCCGGCGCGCAGCCAGCAAGCAAACCGCCCGAAAGCGCAGCGATAACAGACAGAGCGGACAAAGCTTCACGATGACCCATGGGTTACATCCTGCACTACATCGCGCATAATGGGTAAGCGTGTCACGATCCAGAAAACGCACTCGCTCCCGCAACCCGTTGCTTGGCAACGATGCAATAGCTATTGCGCTCGAGGCGCTTGAAGAAATCGCAGACGGCGACATCGGCGAACACATCGGTGTTACCGGGCTGACCCGCAATGTTGCCACGCACCGCTTCGAAGCCGACGTGCCCGGATACGCCGGGTGGGAATGGAACGCCGTCATCGCCTGCGCGGACGGCTCCAACGTGGTCACCGTCAACGAGGTCGCGCTCGTACCCTCCCAAGGTGCGCTCGAAGCGCCCGACTGGGTGCCGTACTCCGAGCGGCTACGCCCCGGCGACCTGGGCCCAGGCGATGTGTTGGAGCTCCTGCCTGACGACGAACGCGTCACCGACGATTCCTTTGCCCGCGACGCCATTACCTTCCCGGGCCGCGAAACCAAGCACTACCTGACCAAACAAGGCCTGGAGGACGCGAAGTACCGCTGGCGCACTGGCGACTACGGGCCAAACAGCGAGTTTGCCGAAAAGGCAGCCCTGTCGTGCCGCACCTGCGCCTTCTATATCCCCATGGCGGAACCGGTGGGGGAGCACTTCGGTGCTTGTACCAACGAGTATTCCGCCGACGGCCATGTCGTTGCGTCTTCCTACGGTTGCGGCGCGCACTCGGACACGGAAGTAGAAAACTCCTAAGTAATTCCAATCACTGGGGCAGCAAAATAGTTGCGTTTGCCCAGGGAGAGTGAAAAGCTAAGCCCCCGTGAGTACGACCACGGGAGCAAAAATGAATAAGGACCAGCCGCAGCCGCGCGGCGGGCTGGACGCCTTCTTCCACATCACAGAGCGCGGATCCACGGTGGGCACCGAAGTGCGTGCCGGGGTAGTGACCTTCTTCGCGATGGCATACATCGTGCTACTCAACCCGCTGATCATCGGCACCAGCCCCGACCGCGAGGGCACCGTGCTGGGCATCCCGCAGGTAGCGGCCGCCACCGCTTTGGCTGCTGGCGTGATGTGTATCTTGTTCGGCCTGGTTGCCAAGTACCCCTTCGGCATCGCCGCCGGCTTGGGTATTAACACGCTCGTCGCCGTGACCATGGTGGGCCAGCAGGGTCTGACCTGGGCGGAAGCGATGGGCCTGGTGGTTATCGACGGCATCATTATCGTGCTGCTGGCCATCTCCGGTTTCCGCACCGCCGTGTTTAACGCTATTCCGGATTCGATGAAGGTGGCTATGAGTGTCGGTATCGGCATGTTCATCGCCACCATCGGCCTTGTAGATGCCGGCTTTGTCCGCCGCATCCCGGATGCCGCCATGACTACCGTTCCGGTCCAGCTGGGCACCGGCGGCTCGATCGCATCCTGGCCGACCTTCGTGTTCATCATCGGCCTGTTCATCTGTGGCTTCATGGTTGTGCGCAACGTGCGTGGTGGCCTGTTCATCGGCATCATCCTGACCACGATTGTTGCCATGATTGTGGAGGCGATCACGGGTTCCGGCTCGTCCGCAGACAACCCGCAGGGGTGGAGCTTGGCCGTGCCGGAGCTGCCCAGTTCCTTCGGTGGCGTCCCGGATCTGTCCATCGTGGGCAACATCGACCTGTTTGGTGCGTTCATCAACATCGGCGTCATTTCCGCATCCCTGCTGGTGTTTACCCTGGTGCTGGCGAACTTCTTCGACGCCATGGGTACCATGACGGCCCTTGGCCGCCAGGCTGGCCTCGCTGCTGAGGACGGCGTCCTGCCCGACATGAAGCGCGCCCTCGTCGTCGAAGGCTTCGGCGCAGTCGTGGGTGGTGGCGCGTCGGCGTCGTCGAACACGGTGTTCGTGGACTCCTCGGCAGGTATCGCCGACGGCGCTCGTACCGGCCTGGCCAACGTGGTCACCGGTGTGCTGTTCCTGCTCGCAATGTTCTTCACCCCGCTCTACGAGGTCGTGCCCATCGAGGCCGCGGCACCGGTACTCGTTGTCGTCGGTGCGCTCATGATGATGCAGGTCGGCCAGATCAAGTGGAACGACTTCTCGGTCGCGCTGCCGGCATTCTTGACCATCGTCACCATGCCGCTGACCTACTCCATCGCCAACGGCATCGGCGTCGGCTTCATCTCGTTTGCGCTGCTGTCCCTGTTCGCCGGCAAGGCGAAGGACATCCACTGGATCATGTGGCTCATCTCCGCCCTGTTCGTCGTGTACTTCGCGCAGGGCCCGATCATGGCAGCGATTAGCTAAATGCAATTGCGTATCGACGACCCCCTCGACCCCCGTCTCGACGACATCCGCGACCTGAAGCACTCCGACAAGGAGAAAAACCTTGTCTTCGCCGAGGGGCCGCTGGTGGCTGGCCGGCTGGTCGAGTCGCGCTTTCCGGTGCGCGCCGTGTTCGGCTTCGGGGGACGGCTTGAGTCGTTCATGGCCGACTACGGCGAGGAGTTGTCGCGCCGCGGCATCCCGGTGTACGAGATCACCCGCCAGATCATGGGGGAGGTCGCCGGATACGACATGCACCGCGGCCTGTTGGTCTCCGCCGATAAGCCGGAGCCGCTCACCGTTTCCGAGGTGCTCGAAGGGGCGCGCACCTTGGTGATCCTGGAAGGGGTCGGCGACCACGAAAACATCGGGTCCATCTTCCGCAACGCCGCCGGCATGGGGGTCGACGGCGTGCTTTTCGGGGCGGCGACCGCTGACCCGCTCTACCGCCGCAGCGTGCGCGTGTCCATGGGGCACGTGCTGCGCACCCCGTTCGCACACCTTGATGGCACCCCGACGACCTGGCAGCGCTCACTCGCGGAACTTCACGACGACGGCTGGTGGCTCATCTCACTGACCCCCGCTGACGACGCCGTCGAACTTAAAGATGCCATCCAGGGCCACGACAAAGTTGCCTTCCTTGTTGGTGGGGAAGGCCCGGGGTTGACCCCGCACGCCATGCGTGCTACCGACGTGCGCGCCAAGATCCCGATGGCGCCGGGAACCGATTCGCTGAACGTGGCCACCTCGGCCGCGATCGCGTTCTACGAGCGCATGCGCTAACCGGGCTAGCCCGGTTAGCGGTCGATGTGGCGGATGCGCTCCTTTAACGCAGCCGCCCACTCCACAGCGCGACGACGTACACCCCGGCCGATGCGCTTCGCGGCGGCGACGGACGCGTCCGCCAACTCGGCGAACTCGTCGCCCTCTTGCTTTTCCTGTTCGGCCTCGTAGTCGTCGTAAGCTTTATCGCGCTCCGCGAACTTCGCGGCGACCTCGTTGACCGACTTGGTGGCCGGCTTCGGCTCCTCAATCTTCGGCTCAGGCCGGCCGTCCACGGCGTAGCCCACCACGTTGATGTCCGGGCCGTTCTGGCCGATCTCCGCACCCAGCCAGGCTTCCTCGGCGGCAAGCGCAAGGTCCTTCGGCTCAAACGGCAGCGCGATCCCGCCTGCTTGTTCCGCCTTCTCGCCCGCCCAGTAGGGGGCCTCAAACGGCTCAGGTAGGCCGATGTCTTCGATAACACTGGTGCGGGTGGCGCAGAAACTGCGCGACACCTTCTCGCCATTGAAGTGGGCGAAGCCGCCAAAGTCGCTATCCGTACCCAGCGCGATAACGAACACGTCCGCCGCCGGAAGCGCGGTGTGCCATTGGGTAGGGGAGGACAACTCAGTGACGTCCACACGCATGCGCACCACCGAAATCCCCGGGAAGCCCGCAATATAAAACTCGTCGCGGCCAGGCACCGACGAGCGGTTCAACGGAAACGACCCAATCGGCGTGATTGGCCACGCCGGATTCACCTGAGCCAGCAGCTTTCGGCCAAACCCGCGGTCGGCCTTCGGCTCACGACGCAACACCTCCGCAGGTTCAGCAGTGTTGACAAACCACAACGTGACAACGGCGTTGAAACTCATGGCTTACCGCTTCGGACGCTTCGTGTTGGTCCGCACGCCGAGCAGCACGTCCTCCCAGTGGGGCGTCACCGACTTGCGACGACGCTTCTGCGGCTGCTCCTCCTCATCCGGGTGGCGCAGGAAATCGCCCTCGAGCACCTCGCCCTCCTCGGCGGGTGCATCCTGAAGGATTTCGACGGGCGCGGCTGGCGCATCCTCATCCTGCTCGCCGTGCAAGGAACGCACCGCAGACAGCGAGCGCACCGGCTGGGCGAAATCTGGATCGGTCAGATCCGCAGCCATAGCGTTGCGCGCCTCAGTCTGGGCCGCGGCGCCCATGGAGCGCTTAAACGACCACAGGGCCTCGTTCTCCGTCAGGCCCGCCTGCCAGGTAACGCGCACAACCCAGGTGTCGCCCTGCTCGCGGGTAGCATCCCACTCCGCATCCGAAATCGAGTGACCACGGGCAGCAAAGGAGGTAGCCAGGATCTCCAACAACGTCTGCTTCGCCGGGCCATCCTCGCGCACCGGATGGGACTGCTTCGCAGCCTCCGCAACCTGGGCGCGCTCAAGCAACACCGGGTGGGCATAGGACTCGAGGCGGCTTTCGGCCACACCCATCTCTTCCGCCAACTCCGCGGCGGTCGCGCCGGCGCGGATGCGTGCCTGGATCTCGTTCGGACGCATCGACAACGGGGTGGCGTAGAGCGGATCCGGCTCCGGCAGTGGGCGCGGCTCCGGGGCGGGTGCCACCGGTTGCGCAGGCTGCTCTTCCTCAGTCACCTCGGTATCGGTGGCTGGTTCTTCCGGGGCGGGGGAGTCGTCGATAAGCAACGGCGCAAGCTCCTCACGGGCAAGCTGATAGCGCACACCCTCCTCGTCGCGGAGCACAAAAAACGTCTCCGTCGACTCGTCTTCCAAGAAAACAAGCTCGCGCATAGGACTCCTTCCGCCTGGCAATACGAAAACTAAGCCTATCGGACGCACGTGCCCACATCAGGCAACCAGCCCCAAGACACCCGACGGCGCAAAGCGATACCATCCCAATACGACCAATGACGCCATAAAAATATGTGGTACATCCAGGACAATCGCAGCATTGTCGGACGCATCACAATATTTGCTAGAGTGCGTTACGTAAAAAGGTTGCCCGAAAAACGAGAGCAACACCCAACGTAGGAAAGGGAAACCAGTGGCTACTGAGAACAAGGACAAGGCCGTACTCCACTACCCGGGCGGCGAGTATGAAATGGACATCATGCGCGCCACCGAAGGCAATGACGGTGTCGTGCTGGGGAACCTCCTCGGTGAAACTGGCCTGGTCACCTTCGACCCGGGCTACGTCTCCACCGGCTCCACCGAGTCCAAGATCACCTACATCGACGGTGCAGAGGGCATCCTGCGCTACCGCGGCTACGACATCGCAGACCTGGCAGAAAACGCCACCTTCAACGAGGTGTCCTACCTGCTGATCAACGGCGAGCTGCCGACCACCGACGAGCTGGACAACTTCAACTCCGACCTGCGCCACCACACGCTGCTCGACGAAGACTTCAAGGCCGCGTTCAACATCTTCCCGCGCAACGCGCACCCGATGGCCGTCCTTGCCTCCTCGGTCAACATTCTCTCCGCCTACTACCAGGACCAGCTCAACCCGCTCGACGAAGAGCAGCTGGACAAGGCAACCGTGCGCCTCATGGCCAAGGTGCCGATGCTGGCTGCATACGCCTACCGTGCATCCCGCGGTAAGCCGTACATGTACCCGGACAACTCCCTCAACCCGCGCGAGAACTTCATGCGCATGATGTTCGGCTACCCGACCGAGGACTACCACGTCGATCCGGTCCTGACGAAGGCCCTGGACAAGCTCCTCATCCTGCACGCCGACCACGAGCAGAACTGCTCCACCTCCACGGTGCGCATGATCGCCTCGGCACAGGCGAACATGTTCGTCTCCATCGCAGGCGGCATTAACGCCCTGGCCGGCCCGCTGCACGGCGGCGCAAACCAGGCCGTGCTCGAGATGCTCGAGGACATCAAGAACAACCACGGTGGCGACGCAACCGACTTCATGAACCGCGTGAAGAACAAGGAAAAGGGCGTCCGCCTCATGGGCTTCGGCCACCGCGTGTACAAGAACTACGACCCGCGCGCGGCTATCGTCAAGGACACCGCACACGAGGTGCTCGAGCACCTGGGTGGCGACGAACTGCTCGACCTGGCGATGAAGCTTGAGGAGATCGCGCTGAACGACGAGTACTTCATCCAGCGCAAGCTCTACCCGAACGTCGACTTCTACACCGGCCTGATCTACCGCGCCATGGGCTTCCCGACGGACTTCTTCACCGTCCTGTTCGCCATCGGCCGCCTGCCGGGCTGGATCGCACAGTACCGCGAGCAGCTTGAAATGAACACCAAGATCAACCGCCCGCGTCAGATCTACACCGGTTACCAGAAGCGCGACTTCGTCCCGCGCGACCAGCGCTAACCAAACCTTTCAACCGCCGAGGAACACGTCCCCTATAATTCCCAGGGGAAGTTCCCGGCGGTTTTTTAATGCCGACCGCACAAACCTCAAGGAGATTCTCACTCATGGAAATGGAAAAGCCATTCATTGAAGCCCCCGAGGGGCCGGCACCAGCTGATCTGGTTATCCAGGACATCACCGTCGGCGAGGGCGAAGAAGCGGTGGCTGGCGGCTTCGTCAAAGTCCACTACTTGGGTGTCGATTACGAAACCGGCGAAGAGTTCGACTCTTCCTGGGACCGCGGAGAAGCAGCCGAGTTCCCGCTCGCGGGCCTCATCGCAGGCTGGCAGGAAGGCATCCCGGGCATGAAGGTTGGCGGCCGCCGTCAGCTCACCATCCCGCCGGAGAAGGCATACGGTCCGGCAGGTGGCGGCCATCCGCTGTCTGGCCGCACCCTGATCTTCATTATCGACCTGCTCGACGCCCGTTAGGGGAAAGCGCATGCGAATCCCGGTAACTACGCTCAACGACGGCTACGATCTCCCGCTGCTTGGCCTGGGCACCTACAAGCTCCAGGGCGAGGACGTGGAGCGGACCGTGCGCACCGCGATCGAGCTGGGCTACCGCCACATCGACACCGCGTCGTTTTACGACAACGAGGTGCAGGTGGGCAAGGCCATCAACGACGCGATTAAGGCGGGCGACGTCACGCGCGAGGAACTGTTCATTACCACCAAGCTGTGGAATGACGATCAGGAGCGCGCCCTCCAGGCGTACAACGAGTCCCTCGAGCGCCTCGACCTGGAGTTCCTCGACCTTTACCTTGTGCATTGGCCGTGGCCGCAGAACGGCACGTACGTCAAGGCGTTTGAGCAGCTCGCTGAACTGCAGGGGATGGGCCGGCTCCAGTCGGTGGGTGTCGCGAACTTCTACCCGGAGGTTCTCGACGACATCATCAACGCCACCGGCATCACGCCGGTGCTGAACCAGGTGGAGCTGCACGCTGGTTTCACCCAGCCGGAGCTGCGTGCTTACCACGAGGAGCACGACATCCTCACCGAGGCGTGGGCGCCGATCGCCCGCGGCAAGAATTTTGACGACCCGGCCATCCGGGCCGTCGCGGATGCCCATGAGGCCACACCTGCGCAGGTGTGCTTGGCATACCTGATGAAGCTTGGCTGCTCTGTGGTGCCGAAGACGAAGAACCCGCAGCGCCTCGTCGAAAATCTCGGCGCGGTAAATGTGAAGCTCACCGACGAAGATGTTGCCACCCTCGATGCGGTGCAAGGGGAGCGTATGTCAGGGGATCCCCTGACGTTCCCGGGATAAAGGTTTTCCTGGGAGTGGATTTGAGCCCGTTCGGCCGTGGAAGCGGCCGGGCGGGCTTTTCTCGTCGCAACGAAAAGCGTGACTTTTCGGGGGTAGGGGTAGGGGTGAGAGGATTTAAACAACTCTCCGTGAGTGTGTGATACGTTACACTCCACATTGTTGAGTCGAGAATCGCGAATTGTCGGCAAGGCAAGACCCAATCCCGTGAACAAGAAAGGATCGAGGCAATGACAGGTTCCCCCGCTGTCCCGCAGCGCCGCGAGCCCACGCCAGACGAGTTTGTGGCAATGCAACAGAGCCCCGAATTCCAAGATCTGCGTGGAACATTCCGTGGCTTCACCTTCCCGGTGATGATTGCGGCGTTCCTCTGGTACGTCTTCTATGTCGTCTTTGCTACCTTCGCGCCCGATGTCATGGCGCGGCCCTTCCTAGGCCTCAACCTTGGACTGTGGCTCGGACTTGCACAGTTCTTGACCACATTCCTGATCACCTGGGTCTACGTGAAGTGGGCAAACAAGAACATCGAACCCCGTGCAGCGCACATTCGCCAGGAAATGGAGGGCTAAGCCATGCAGACGTACATCAACGCCACAGCGGCTGAAAGCACCGCCACCGGCAACCCTCTGCTGAACATCGCCATCTTCGGCGCGTTCATCGTGGTCACCCTCTTCATTGTGACCCGCGCTGGCAAAACCACCAGCGAATCCGCCGACTTCTACACCGGCGGCGCATCCTTCAGCGGCACCCAGAACGGCCTCGCCATCGCCGGCGACTACCTGTCCGCCGCGTCTTTCCTGGGCATCGTCGGCTCCATCGCGCTGAGCGGTTACGACGGCTTCCTTTACTCCATCGGCTTCTTCGTCGCATGGCTGGTCGCCCTGCTGCTGGTCGCCGAGCCGCTGCGAAACGTCGGCCGCTTCACCATGGCGGACGTGCTGTCGTTCCGCCTCCGCCAGAAGCCGGTGCGTGTGGCCGCAGCTTTCGGCACCCTGTTCGTGTCGCTGTTCTACCTCATCGCACAGATGGCCGGCGCCGGCTCGCTGGTGTCCGTGCTGCTGGACCTGCACTCCTTCGCCGCACAGGCAATCTGTGTTGCCATCGTCGGCGTGATCATGATCGCCTACGTCCTCATCGGCGGCATGAAGGGCACCACCTACGTGCAGATGATCAAGGCCGTGCTGCTCATCGCCGGCGTGCTGATCATGTCGATCCTCGCCTTCATCATGGCCAAGGGTGGCATGAATGCGGTGCTCAACCAGGCGATCGACACCCACGCCGCGTCCCAGTACATCGCGGAGAAGGGCTACCAGGCCGAGGATCTCCTCAAGCCGGGCCTGAAGTACGGTGCGACCACCACCTCGAAGCTCGACTTCCTGTCGCTGGGTCTTTCCCTGGTGCTTGGTACCGCGGGTCTGCCGCACGTGCTCATGCGCTTCTACACGGTGCCGACGGCCAAGGAAGCGCGCAAGTCCGTGACCTGGGCAATCGTTCTCATCGGTTCGTTCTACCTGCTGACCCTGGTGCTCGGCTACGCTGCTGCAGCATTCGTCGGCCCGGACCGCATCCTTGCCGCACCTGGTGGCGCGAACGCCGCGGCACCGCTGCTCGCATTCGAGCTCGGTGGCTCCATCTTCATGGCGCTGATCTCCGCGGTTGCCTTCGCAACGGTGCTTGCCGTGGTGGCAGGCCTGGCGATTACCGCCTCCGCATCCATCGCGCACGACGTGTACAACGCGGTGCTTCGAGACGGCCAAGCCAGCGAGGACGAGCAGGTGCGCGTCTCCCGCATCACCGTGGTGGTGCTCGGCATCGTCTCCATCGTCCTGGGTATCCTGGCGATGCAGCAGAACGTGGCCTTCCTAGTGTCCCTCGCGTTCGCGATCGCGGCATCCGCAAACCTGCCGACCATCCTGTACTCCCTGTACTGGAAGCGCTTCAACACCACCGGCGCGGTTGCGTCGATCTACACCGGCCTGATCTCCGCGCTGGTGCTGATCGCCCTGTCGCCGGCGGTCTCTGGCAGCCCGACCGCGATGTTCCCGGACGCCGACTGGTCCATCTTCCCGCTGACCAGCCCGGGCCTCGTGTCCATCCCGCTCGGCTTCCTGGGTGGCCTTATCGGCACCTTCCTGGGCAAGCCGGACAACTTCGATGAACTCCAGGCCGAGATGGAGGTTCGTTCCCTCACCGGTGTTGGTGTGGAGGCTCCGGTCGACCACTAATCCTGGCTGAATAACAAGAAACGGGCTCAGTGTGATGCTGAGCCCGTTTTTGCGTTTGCTTTGTTTTAGCCAGCCGCGCAACTCAAGCTTGCGTGCACTGAGGAATGCCGGGAAGCACCGCCATGTCTACATCTGCTCTGCGATTTCCTTCATCGCTTCCCACATGCTGCGCTGCTCGGGTGTACCGCTGTCAGTTTGCAGCAGGGTGACACAAGAATCGTGTACGGCGGAAGCAAACTCCTGGCGGAGAGAATCAGGAACCCCACGAAGGATCAGTGGTGCTGCAAGCACAACCGTATGGGCAAAGCGCGGTACCGTCGCATCGGGACTGTCATACTCTGACACGAGCGCGGTGCAGTACTGGGTCAACACCTGCGACGTTTGAGAAAGCGCCTGCCCATCCTCCGGAAGCTCGGCCAAACCTATGTCCCGTTTGCGCACGGTATCAAGGGTTGCCCTGGCTTTTTCATGACGGCCAACACGTGCGTAGTGCTCGTAGAGCTTCCTCAACGAGTAGCTGTAGTTGAGCTGGCATTGAGCGTCGGGGTGTGTTTGTGCGATCCACTTTGCAATATCGGTAAGTGCCTCCATGAAGCGGAGCCTTGCTTCTAGGTTTTCGGCTTGGGAGAGACCGATCAGCAGTGCGTGATGCGCAGCATTTGCAATGGCGAACGCCTCAGGCAGGTTAACGCTTGATGCTTCCGCAAGTACTCGAGAAGTATGGACGCGAACAAACCTTGCTGCCCCGACGCGAACCTCCCTTGAATGGGTGCTTTCACAGAGCTCAAGAAGAAGAGCAAATACCTTAGCCAACTCGTTCCACCCAGCCGGCGGGGCGGAGTTGAGGAAGGGGACAAGCGCCACCACCGAAGCGCGAAGCCGTAGGAAAGCGTCCATTTCTTTCTGCATCTCGATGTAAATATTCGCTAGTTCGATGCTGGTCCGAAGTATGTCGGTTGCGTATTTGCCGCCGAAGGGAACCTTCTGCGTTGCTACGACGAATTGGTTGACAGCATCCTCGAGCAGCTCCACCGGCGGGGCCATATTCGGAAAAAGCTTCCGGACAAACTGTGCTCTTATCGCCGTGGCTTCCGCTGCCAATGCGAAGGAAACAGCTGGCCCGTCGCCGCCGTCAACCAGGATGGCAGCGATCTCCATGGCTTCATCCAAGGTGGGGATCACAAGCCCATTGTTTGTAGATCCATGGATATCTGCGATCTGAAGGAGCACGCGTATCGCTTCTTCGATGGCTCTAGGATCCCTGGCTTGGAGCGCAGGAACAAGCATGTCTTGGCAGCTAAATAGCAGCTCGAGGGCTGATTTTGTGTCTCCTGCATTTGCATCCAGAAGTGCCATCTCACGTTGGGCTCGAGAATAGAAGACAGCAGGTAAAACACGATTTGGCTCGGCGTCGTACAGGGGGTCGATATTCTTAAACGCCAGGTACAGCAGTAGGCGAGCTTCCTCCACATCTTCGGTGTGTGAAGCAGCAATCGTGAGAGCTTGGCAGCGCAATAAAACCGTTTTCGCCGTGACAGGGAAGTCGTTCAATACCTCAAAACAAATTGAGGCCACACTTGTTTGTACTTGTGGGTCAGGGGAAAGATCAGCAGCCGCTAAGAGCGTTCGCAGCGCTTCGAATGATGCACCGGCCGTACGCAGATGCTGAAGGTGTTCGATTGCATAGGGCAAGTGAAGCAAGTTGGTCACAATTGCTGCGTCGTACACTGTGGTTTGCGGAAGGCAGTCGAGCGCCAACGGAATGCTCTCTAGATTTTGAGGACCCTTGGGAGCAGGCGATGAAAAGAGGTGGAACAGGAACGCCTCCGCGAGTTTGCGCTGGTTCTTCCACTGATGCTCAATGTCGTAATAATCCTCGCTTTCGAGCGCCGCATACTTTGGGGTGGTCTCGACACTGTTGCGCAGATCGGTTTCGTAAATGCGCATGAGTAGAGAATGTGTGAGCGGTGAACCAAAACTCTCCGCGGCCTCGCTAAATACTCGGTGCGTAAAGCGCATCCGTTTCTCCGGCCCATTTGGAGTTAGTTGATTCGCCAAAGAACGGAAAAGTCGGGCAACCGAGATCTCAGTATTTGTTGTGAAGCCAGCGTCGCGCAGCGCGTTGACGGTTTGTTCTTGCGAAAGCCCGATCCTAGAAGCACCCAAGAGACCTACTGCAGCGCGGGCGAGGGCACGATCGGTAGATGCGATGGAGGTTTCCAAAAAGTGGTGGGCAGCGCTTGGCAGGTCATCGGGGATGAGCCACGCGCGGTCTGCAAGCATGTTTTGGATTGCGCTGGCTTGATCAGGTTCATCCTCGATGGACTTGAAATCATCACCATCGATATCGAGAAGTAGATCCAACGCAAGTTCTATCCAAAGAGGGAAGCGTTGCTTGGAAGCGATGATCTGGCGAGCGCCGCCTCCGATCTCGCGCCTAATTCTGCGCTCCCAGTCCTCTACGAATTCTCGCGCAATGCTGGCTGGTACTGGCCCAACCAAGACTTCTTTGAAATCGGAGTTCTTCAACAGAGTGACGTCCGAGCGCGAGGAAGAAGATACAGCCAACGCGGTGCGAGACGAGAGCCATTCCACTGGCCAGAATCCGCCGGCTCCATCCACAAGCTGCTCTAAACCGTCGACGATGAAAAGCAGATCAGGATACTCAGCTACAACCTTTTCCATTTCTTGCCTCCAGCGCGGGCGCCAAGTTTCGGGAGAGCCCCGCCAATCGTCGAAAAGCGACAGGCCCAAGGTTGCGTTTATGCATCGCGTAATCTCGAATGCGAGCTCGTCCCCCGTCCAAATGCGGTCGTCCAGCCCCATAATGACGGTGATGGGCAACTTGCCGGATATAGATTCTCCGGAGGCCGCCAAATACTTCTCGAGTGCCAACAGAAGTGAGGACTTACCCGCGCCGGACTCGCCATAAACCACGACAGGCGAATCGATGCGGAGGAAAAAATCGATCGATTTGAGCAGTTCCTCTGACCCAAAATTACGAGTGCGGGAACCTCGAAACAGGACCTCCTCCGCGGTACCGTCGCGCGGGATGCTGCGGGCTCGCTCCAGAAGCTGCGGTTCAAGCAGACTGACCGCAAGATCCTCGAAGTGCTGCATTGAAGCAGTGGGCCACTGACCATTCTGGTCGAAGGCAACGGAGTAGCGTTTCACCGTCTCCGCATTGCCCCATCGTTGAGATACCTCGTCTTTGAAGTCAGAAATTCGGGTTGGGTCTGAGTCGGCCCAGCCGTGCGGTGGGGGGCCTTCGACCTGCCGGAAAAGGATGAACGGTGTGGTTGTATCATCTGCGTCCCAAAGACCAGCTTTGGCGAATTCCAACTCGGTGATAGAACACTCGCGAGACCTCTCGGGGTCGAGTCCAACGCGCTGTGCCGTCCATTCGAGGAGAGACTTGTCGTCTGAAATCCAACCGTAGCGGTCTCCGATGAGCCCGAGGAAGAGCGGGGCCGCGCGATCGACTTCGTCAAGGCATACGTCTAATACCTTGCGCCCAGCCGCCTCTTCATCCATGTCGTTGGTGTCGACTCCCCAGCGCAGGTCAATAAAGTGCATCTTTGCGCCGAATCGGCGCAAAGATTCGTTGAGCCGGTCACTTACGGGACCGTTGAGAATGTCACGTTCCGTATGGAAATCGCGAAAGGTCGATGACACAAAAACAGGAATGTTGAGCATGAGGCCCCTTAGCGCAGTCAGTGTTTGAACACTCATTATGCGCCAACCGGAGCATATTAGGAGGCCGACGACCGCTTGGTTTTCGCTCAACCCGCTAATATCGCCTGCATGAAAAAATGGTCCCAAGAGCGCCTTGACCAGCATCTCGCGCATGCTGCATGGTATAAACCGATCCGCAAGGTTAGGGCCCGACGCTTGGACAAAGACGCGCAGTGGCGGGCTTCCACTGGCAGCGTCCTTCACGCAAAGGCGGGGGACTGGGAAGTCACTGACGGGACACGAACATGGACAGTTGCGTCTGGGGTTTTCGACAGGTCATACAGTCAGGTCGCGCCGGGGGAGTACAAGAAAACGGGGAGAGTCCAAGCCCGCCGACTCAGCGAGGACGCTACGATCCCAACGCTGGAGGGAGAGGCTCACGCACACGCAGGTGATTGGGTGGTCCGTGGCGTAACAGGAGAGTGTTGGCCAGTGCCAGATGCGGAGTTTTCCGACGCCTACGAGATCCTAGAAATGCCGTAACCGAACATCCCCGCCAAGGCGGGGTACACAACTTTCACGATCTTGTGGTTGTAATCCTGGGTGTGCGAGTCGAGCTCTGCAAACGGTTTGTATGAGGGTTTCCGAGCAGGAGGTTCCTTGCTGTAGTCATAGGATGCGCGACGCTCGGTTCCGTTGCTATCAATCCATGTGCGCTTGAGCATCCAATCATCGTGCTCGGCTTCCGCCATCGAGGTGATCTCCTGTTCCGAGGGATGCTCTTCCCACCCGTAGCCGTCCTTCACAAGCTGAAAACCGTGTAGACGTAGGTTTTCAACCATGGCCCGAGCGGCTGCTTCAGAAGTTTGTCGTGCCTTCAGGATGTCGTCGTGAGAAAGCTTCTGCGATGGGGATGGCGGGCCATAAAGCGACGTGTAGGCGATGTCGAATGCCCAGCCCCAGACGGAGAAGGCGGAATCGCGGATGGCGTCGATGCTCAACCCAACCTTTTGTGGGTCAATAACTTCCAGAACTGTTCCGGCTTCGGCATCGTTCCAGACAAGACCCTGCAGTATGTGGTCAGTCACCGCAATAATCGCTCGACGTTTCCTGAGGGAGGGGATCTGAGCAGCGACGTGGACTGGATCGCCGACGAGGACAACCATATCTGCCAGGCCCTCTACCTGAGGGCTCACAATCTGTTGAACTTCCAGCTCTTTAGCGAACCGGTTGTAATTGTGAATCCACGCGTCCAACTCACGCTTTTCATCTCCCGGGCCGCATTGCTTGACCTCAACAGTGTGAGCATCGAGTGTGGTCAGCAGGTGGAGTATTTTGTCTGTGATTGCGCGAACTGTGAGGTCGGCTGGATGAAATGCTTCAACAGGTCGTCGTTGAGCGATGTGGGTAAAGCGTGCTGAGGTTGCTAACTCGGGGGACCGAAGAAGCTGGAATATTGATACCGTCTCACCGCATTGTGCGTGACGGAGGTCCTGCGCCTCAGAACTCAGGCGAGCTGTTTCGATGTCATTTTCGGCAGCGATGATCACGTGGGAAGCATGTTTGACAGTTTGAGCAACGAGCCGATCATCGCTCAGATGCTGTTTGTACCCTAAGCCAAGCGTGCCTTTGGCTGTTGGGTTTCCCTTCTCCAAGATATGAACGGGGAGCTCCCTTTCTTGGTCAAGGACTGAGCGGACGATGCTGTTTGCTTCCTCGGAGGAGCCGATCACCACTGGACCTCCTCGGCGGCGCTTGCTCGTTGCTCTCGCCCACCCGATACGCGATATTCCTAGTAGGGCAGAAATGACTGCTCCGAAGGTGACAAGGAGTGAGAGGATTAAACCTATCGTCATCCAGGTCGTTGGTGATGCCGGCTGGCCAGGCGCTGGCGCATACGAGGCGGCAAAAGGCGCGATGCTCGCGTAGATGAGCGAGACGACGGACGCGTTATGAGACTCCGAAAGCGTGACGCCGCAGTTGTAGAGGCCAATCGCAGTGGCAGACAATGCGATGACCAGACGATTTGAATCGAGCCGCATAGTGTTAGGATAAAAGTTTCGCTTCCGGAAGAAGCATTGAGCCTAAGTGCTTATCGACGACCTACCGGACCAACAGTCCATTCGACGACAGCAGGCTGCTCATCTGGAACAGGGAATCGCTTTGGCCGGGGGTCCACTGGCCCCAATCGGCGGTGTAGACGTCGTTGATGTCCACCTGGATGCCCTGGATGTATGCCTGGCGTCCGGCGACCTGGTGAATGTTCGCACGGGGGTGGATGTTGCCGCGCGAGCCCCAGTCGTGCTGCCAGAAGTAGCTACCGATGCCATCCTCCAGGCACCAGGCGATGGTGTAGTAGTTGCCGTACACGCCCAACTGGTAGCCGGCCGCACTTAATGCGGCGCCCATAGCGGAAAGGTATGGGTTGATGAATTTGTTGAACTGGGCGAGCGTCGGGTTGTCGTCGATAGCCACATAGATCGGGCGCCCGGTCGGGCCGCCTGCGGCGCGGTGCAGGGCGATGGCCTGGGGTGCGTGCTTGGCAGCGCCGAGCGGACCCTGGAGCCAGTCGGCGGTGTCGGCGCGGCCGAACTGGTAGACCGACGCCACCGACAGGCCGTTGGCCTTGTAGTCCTGGGTTTCGTCGAGGGTGACGGGCTTGCCGCGCATCCAGAGTGCGTCGGGGCGGGGCTGGGATACGTAGCGCACGGCGCCGATGTGGCCGGCGGCTTTCACGGCGCGGGCGGATGGGACGGCGGCGGAGTAGTCGATCACGGTGCCGAGCACGCGGCGCTGCTGAGCCTGTGCGGCGGGGGAGAGGGCGGTGGCTGCGGCGCCGGCGGCGGCGGTGGTTGCCGCGAGTGCGCCCGCAGACTTCAGGAACGAGCGGCGATCAAAAGTAGTCACTTGCGTAACATTAGTCTCGTTTTGCCTCTTGTGCACCTTAGTTTGCCTGCGTGACCACGATCCAGATGGCGACGAGGTGACACACGGCTGCCACGATTGTCGCGGTGTGGAAGTGCTCGTGGTAGCCGTAGTAGCGCGCCTCGCGCCCCGGCCAGCGGGCCCCGTACACGATGGCGCCGACCGTGTAGAGCACGCCTCCCGCGAATAGGAGCCACACCACCGCCGGCCCTGCGCTGGCCCACAGGGTGGGGATCAGCGGCACGATCACCCAGCCGAGCCCCACGTACACCACAACGTCCAGCCATCGCGGGTGATTGATCCACACCAGATTGAGTGCGGCGCCGCCCAGCCCGCCGATCCAGGACACGACGAGGATGGTCGCGGCGGTGCGCGGCTCGAACGCGATCAGGCACAGCGGGGTGTAGGTCGCGGCGATGAAGATGGAGATGGTCGCGTGGTCGGCGCGGCGCCACCACTGCACCGTGGACGGGGAGCGCCACGGGTAGAGGTGGTACATCGCGGAGACCCCAAACAGCAGTACGACCCCGACGCCGTAGACGGTAACCCCGGCGGCGTGGAGCGCCGGCAGGGTCATCCACCCGTAGGTGATCAGCACGGTGGAGGCCAGCGCGAAGGCTGCGGCCGCCACGAAGTGGGCCCAGCCGCGAATCAGGGGGCGCGGGCCGCGGTCCGCCATGATGTAGGAGCGCTGGACCTGGCCTTCTTGAAGGATCGTCATAGTGACCTCACTGGGGGTGGAGGAACAGTGACGCTATGTTACTACTTGGTAACTTATGTGGGTAGCCCAGCCGATTCCGCGAACGAAAACCGCTGCGGTAACCTAAGCCCCATTGCCCTAGTAGCTCAGTGGATAGAGCACGGCTCTCCTAAAGCCGGTGTCGGAGGTTCGATTCCTCTCTGGGGCGCGAATAGGGGTTTGGTGTGGCGTCGAGGTCAGATGGCGGGTGGTGAAGATGACTATCGAATTACGGCCACTTCGCGTCGAGGACGCTACCGAGATGGCTGATGTGCTTTCGGATCGAACCCTTTACACATTCACAGGCGGTGGGCCGCCCTCTGTGGATGCGCTTGCGCGGCGGTACGCGATCCAGACTCGAGGCGAATCCAGCGATGGTGCCGAGGAGTGGATCAATTTCGTCGTCACGCTCGGTGCGGGCAAGCAGCCGATCGGATACGTCCAAGCGACCGTGCCCCGCAACGGCGGTGCGACGGAGATCGCGTGGGTGATCGGGACGCAGTGGCAGGGGCACGGCTACGCCAAAGAAGCCGTGAAACTGCTTTCCACCTATCTTGCGGAGCGAGGCATTACGCACCTCATCGCTCATATCCACCCCGACCACATCGCCTCGCAGCGTGTCGCCGCCACCGTAGGGTTGGTCCCCACGGGGCAGGTCGTCGACGGCGAAGTCCGCTGGGACCGGAGAGAGTAGAAGGGCCCCGAAGGATTCTCCGGGCCTACTCCTCGCCGGTGAGTTCGCGCAGCTTGGCGCGCACCGCCGAGGCCTCCGGGTTGGTGGCGTGGGTGCCGTCGGAGAAGAGCACGGTGGGCACGATGCGGTTGCCGTCGTTGACGGACTTGATCCACTCGTTGACCTCGTCCATGCCGTCGGCCTCGACGTCGACGATGTCGTAGGGGGTTTCGGTGCGGTCGAGGCGCTGGCGCAGCTTCTGGCAGAACGGGCACCAGTCGGCGGCGAAGATGGTCACGTGGGCGTTGGTTTCGGGTGCGGTGACGGTCATGTTAGATCCTTTCGAAGCGTTGCCATTGGTAGCGCAAGCCTGTCGACGAGGTGAGCCACTCCGTTTCGGAAACGAGGGCAAAGGTGTCGTCGATACGCGGGGCGTAGACGGCTTTGGAGTTGGGGACGTCGGGGTGGACGTCGATAAGCGTGCGTTCGATGACGTCGACCTCGTCGAGGGTGGCGGCGTAGATTTGGGCGCCGCCGATGATCCAGGCGTCGCCCTCGAGGTCCGGGATGTCGGCGACGACCGACGCCCCGCGGGACCAGGCGCCCGCCTCGCGCGAGGACAACACGATGTTCTTGCGGTTCGGCAGCGGCTTGAACGGCAGCGACTCCCAGGTGCGCCGCCCCATGATGATCGGGTGCCCGCTGGTGGTGTCCTTGAAATGCTTGAGGTCTTCGGGCAGGTGCCAGGGCATGTCCTCGCCGTCGCCGATGATGCCGTCGACGCTTTGCGCCCAGATCGCGCCCAACATCGCGCCCTGCATTAGACCGACACCTCCGCCTTGATGGTGGGGTGCGGGTCGTAGCCGACGACCTCGATGTCGTCGAAGTCGTAGTCGAACAAGGACTTTGCCTTGCGCAGTTTGAGCTGCGGATACTCGCGGGCCTCGCGGGAGAGCTGCTCGCGCACCTGCTCGATGTGGTTGTTGTAGATGTGGCAGTCGCCGCCGGTCCAGATCAGCTCGCCGACCTCAAGGCCCGCCTGCTGCGCGAACATGTGGGTCAGCAGTGCGTAGGAGGCGATGTTGAACGGCACGCCCAGGAACATGTCGGCGGAGCGCTGGTAGACCTGCATGGACAGGCGGCCGTCGGCGACGTAGAGCTGGAACATCAGGTGGCACGGCATGAGCGCCATCTGGTCCAGTTCGGACACGTTCCAGGCAGACACCAGGTTGCGGCGCGAATCCGGGTTCTTCTTCAGGGTTGCCAGGGCTTCGGCGATCTGGTCGACGTGGCCGCCGTCCGGGGTGGGCCAGGAGCGCCACTGCACGCCGTAGACCGGACCCAACTCGCCGTCGGCGTCGGCCCACTCGTTCCAGATGCGGATGCCATTGTCCTGCAGCCAGCGCACGTTGGAATCGCCGCGGAGGAACCACAGCAGTTCGCCGACGACACCCTTGAAGAAGACCTTCTTGGTGGTCAGCAGCGGGAACGACTCGGAGAGGTCGTAGCGGATCTGGCGGCCAAACACGCTGCGGGTGCCGGTGCCGGTGCGGTCACCTTTCTCGGTGCCGTTTTCCAGCACGTCGCGCAGCAGGTCCTCGTATGGGGTCTTGACCATTGGTTACTTCAGTACTCCTTCGAACGAGCCGTGTTCGTCGTGGTAGCGGGCGGCGGCTTCCAAAATGTCGTCGGCAATCTCCGGGCGACAAATAAGCATGTCTGGAATATAGGTGTCTTCGTTGTTATAGCGAAGCGGGGAGCCGTCGAGTCGCGATGCGTGCAGGCCCGCCGCAAGCGAGACCCCTACGGGTGCGGCCTGGTCCCATTCGTATTGGCCACCGGCGTGGATGTAGGCGTCGTAATCGCCTAACAGCACGTGCATGGCTTTCGCGCCGGCGGAGCCGATCTGTTCTGTTTCGAAGCCGATCGCGTCCGCGACGTAGCGGGCGACGGCGGGCGGGCGGTTGCGCGACATGGCCACCTTGCCGGCGAACGGCCCGGAGACGTGGCGCACGTCGGAGGACTTGAACACCACACCAAGGTCGGGCAGCCCGACGGCGGCGTGGGTGGGCACGCCATTTTCGACGAGCGCCACATGCACCGCCCAGTCCTGCCGGCCGGTCGCGAACTCCTTGGTGCCGTCGAGCGGGTCGACGATCCACACCCGGTCCTTGCTCAGGCGCGCCGGGTTGTCGGACGCTTCCTCGGAGAGGAACCCGTCGTTGGGGCGGTGTTGGCTTAAGACTCGCTCGATCCAGGCCTGGGCGAGATCGTCGCCAGTCTCGCCGAGTTCGCGGCCACGCAGCAGGCCCACCCCACGGATGCCTTTGAGGATTTCACCCGTGCCTTCCGCAATCAGGTTGGTCAGCCGGGAGTCGGAGTACTCAGCAGTCATGTGCCCGACTCTACCGCTAAGGTTGGCGAAATGACTGGCTCGATCTTGGACCGCTTTCACCCGCAGGTGGCGGGGTGGTTCCAGGATGTCTTCGCAGCGCCCACGGCGGTGCAGGAGCAGGCGTGGCGCGCGATTTCTGACGACGAAAACGCCCTCGTCGTCGCACCCACCGGCTCCGGCAAGACGCTGGCGGCGTTCTTGTGGGCGCTGAACTCCCTGGTGGAGCGGGCCGGCCAGCAGGCGCTGCCCATCGATGGGGCGAACACCTCCACCCACGGCGGCGTGCGCGTCCTTTATATTTCGCCGCTGAAGGCCCTCGGCGTGGATGTGGAGAACAACCTCCGCGCACCCCTGGCTGGCATTGCGCGGGTGGCGCAGCGTTTGGGCCGCGACATGCCGGACATTTCGGTGGGGGTGCGCTCGGGCGATACTCCGCAGGCGGAGCGCAACCGGCAGGTGCGAAAGCCGCCGGACATTCTGATCACCACGCCGGAGTCGCTGTATCTCATGCTCACGTCCAAGGCGGCGGGCATTCTGAAGACGGTGGACACGGTCATTGTCGACGAAATCCACGCCCTGGCCGGCACCAAGCGCGGCGTGCACCTCGCGCTTTCGCTGGAGCGCCTGCGCCGCCTCGCCGGGGACTTCCAGCGCATTGGGCTCTCGGCCACGGTGCGCCCGATCGAGGCGGTGGCCAACTTTTTGGGCCCCAAGACGACGATCATCAACCCGCCGGGGGAGAAGCGCTGGGAGCTCGACGTGCGGGTGCCCGTCGACGACATGAGCGACCTGCCCGTTCCCGAGGACGCCTCCACCATCGGCGACGCGGTGTTCGACGACGCCCTGGACAACGACCTGGACGCGCCGCCGCCCGGTGCCACCAACTCCATCTGGCCCCACATCGAGCGCGCGATTTACGACGAAGTCATGGCCCACCGGTCCACCATCGTCTTCGTCAACTCGCGTCGCACCGCGGAACGCCTGACCAGCCAGCTAAACGAGCTCTGGGCGAAGGAGCACGACCCGGAGGCGCTCTCCCCGCAGACCCGCCGCCCGCCGGCGCAGCTGATGAAGTCGGTGGACACCGCAGGCCACGCCGCGACCGTGATCGCGCGCGCCCACCACGGCAGCGTGTCCAAGGACGAGCGCGCCCAGACCGAAACCATGCTGAAAGAGGGCACCCTGCGCGCGGTGGTGTCCACCTCCTCGCTGGAGCTGGGCATCGACATGGGGGCGGTGGACCTGGTCATCCAGGTGGAGTCGCCGCCGTCGGTTGCCTCCGGCCTGCAGCGCGTGGGCCGCGCCGGGCACACCGTGGGGGCGGTCTCCGAGGGCACGTTCTACCCGAAGCACCGCTCCGACCTGGTGCAAACTGCGGTGACGGTGCCCCGGATGCGCCAAGGGCTGATCGAGGAGCTGCACACCCCGCGAAGCCCCTTGGACGTGCTCGCGCAGCAGACCGTGGCGGCCGTCGCGGTGGAGGACCTCGATGTGGACGAGTGGTACGACACCGTGCGTCGCGCCTGGCCCTACCGTGACCTGGCCCGCGAGGTGTTCGACTCGGTGATCGACCTGGTCATCGGCGTCTATCCGTCCACCGACTTCGCCGAGCTGCGGCCCCGCGCCATCCTCGAGGGCACTGTCTTGAAGGCCCGGCCCGGCGCCCAGCGGGTCGCGGTGACCAACGCGGGCACCATCCCGGACCGCGGCATGTTCGGCGTCTTCCTGCTCGCGGGCGCCGAGGACAAAGCACCCCGGCGCGTCGGCGAGTTGGACGAGGAGATGGTCTACGAGTCCCGCGTCGGCGACGTGTTCACCCTCGGCGCCTCCTCGTGGCGCATCGAGAACATCACCCGCGACCAGGTGCAGGTCTCACCCGCGCCCGGCCACACCGGCCGCCTGCCGTTCTGGACAGGCGACGGGCTGGGTAGGCCGTATGAGTTGGGTAAGGCGGTGGGGGCGTTTCGTCGAGAAGCAAAAAGTGCTTTGGACGAAAGCTTGGACGAGCGCGCCCGGGCCAACCTGCTGCAATACCTCGACGAGCAGGAGGAGGCCACCGGCATCCTCCCCGACGAGAAAACCCTCGTGCTGGAGCGCTTCACCGACGAGTTAGGCGACTGGCGCGTCGTGCTGCACACCCCGTTTGGCAAGGGTGTCAACGCGGCGTGGGCCCTGGCCACAGGCTGGCGGGTCGCCCAGGAGACCGGGATGGATGCCCAGGCGGTGGCGGGCGACGACGGCATCGTGCTGCGCCTGCCGCAAGGCGAGAGGGAGCCCGACGGGGCGATCTTCCAATTCGACGCCGACGAGATCGCCGACATTGTCACCGAACAAGTGGGTAACTCCGCCCTGTTCGCCTCCCGGTTCCGCGAGTGCGCCGCCCGTGCCCTGCTGTTGCCGCGCCGCAACCCCGGCAAGCGTGCACCCCTGTGGCAGCAGCGCCAGCGCGCCGAGCAGCTGTTGGATGTGGCCCGGAATTACCCGTCGTTTCCAATCATCCTGGAAACGGTGCGCGAGTGCCTCCAGGACGTCTACGACCTGCCGGCGCTGCAGGAGGTGATGCGCGACATCAATACGCGCCGGGTGCGCATCGCCGAGGTGACCACGGACCAGCCGAGCCCGTTCGCCTCGTCGCTGCTGTTCAACTACACCGGCGCGTTCATGTACGAGGGCGACACCCCGCTGGCCGAGAAGCGGGCCGCGGCGCTGTCCTTGGACCCGTCCCTGCTGGCCAAACTGCTGGGCACCGTGGAGTTGCGCGAGCTGCTGGATGCCGACATCATCGCGGAGGTCGACGCCTCGCTGCGCCGGGTGGGCCGCGCGGAGACTTCCGAGCAGTTCGCCGACACCCTGCGCATCGTGGGGCCCGTGCCTATCGACGACCTGCCCACCTACACCACAGTTCCCCTGACCTCCCTGGAGCAGTCCCTGGGGGCACGCATGATGCTGGTGCGCATCGGCGGGCGCGAGCACGTCGCCCAGGTGCTGGACGCGCCCTTGCTTCGCGACGGCCTCGGCGTGCCCGTCCCGCCCGGCGTCCCCGCCCAGGTGCAGACCATCCCGGATGCGTTGGCGCAACTGGTGGGGCGTTGGGTGCGCACCCGCGGGCCTTTTGTGTTGCGCGACCTTGCGGACGCGTTCGGGCTGGCCGTCGGTGCGGCGCATGCAGCGCTGATGCCGCTGGTGGACAAGGACAAGGTCATCGAGGGCCGCTACCGGCAGGGGGTAGAGGAGCAGGAGTACGTCGCCGCCGAGGTGCTGCGCATCATCCGGTCGCGCTCGCTGGCGGCGGCGCGCGCCCAGACCCGGCCCGTGTCGCAGTCTGCGTATGGGCGTTTTCTGCCTTCGTGGTCAAACGTCGCTCCGGTGGGGGTCACGCCCGCGCTGCGGGGCGCCGACGGGGTCTACTCGGTGATCGAGCAGCTCGCCGGGGTGCGCCTGCCCGCAAGTGCCTGGGAATCACATATTTTCCCGTCGCGCGTGGGCGACTACTCGCCGGTGATGCTCGACGAGCTCACCGCCAACGGCGAGGTTGCCATCGTCGGCGCCGGCAAGGCAGGGGCGCGTGACCCGTGGATCATGCTGCTGCCCGCCGACTACGCGGCCCAACTCATGCCGCAGGTCGAGGAGCCACTGCTGTCGCTGACCCAAACCCAGGTGATGGAAAAGGTGCGCCGCGGCGGCGGGTTCCTGTTCGGCGATCTGCTTGAACCCTCGACCACCACCGAGGAGCTGCGCGAAGCCATGTGGGACCTGGTGGAGGCCGGCTTCCTCGCGCCGGATTCGTTTGCTCCGATCCGGGCCCGGTTGGCGGGTGGGAAGACGGCGCACCGGGCGCGCCGGCGACCGCAGCGAAGCAGGGTGCGCTCGGGGCGGACCTCGTTCGCGTCGACGGTCCCGCCCGACATGGTGGGCCGTTGGTCGCTCACGCCCACGCCTGATAGCGACCCCACGCGTCGCTCGGTGGCTTTAGGGGAGTCGCTGCTGGACCGCTACGGGGTGGTCACCCGCGGTTCGGTGGTAGCCGAGGACATCCTGGGCGGGTTCGCGCTGGCCTACAAAACCTTGTCTGGTTTTGAGGAATCAGGCAAGGCGATGCGCGGCTACCTCGTGGAGGGGCTTGGGGCCTCGCAGTTTTCCACCCCGGCCACCATCGATCGGCTGCGCGGGCACCAGGACACCGACGACGTGGTGGGCTGGCCCTCCGGTGCGCGCGATCCGCAGGTGCACGTGCTGGCCGCCACCGACCCGGCGAACTCGTACGGGGCGGCTCTGCCGTGGCCGGCGCAGGGGCCGACCCGCTCGGCCGGTGCCATGGTGGTGCTTGTCGACGGCCTCTTAGCCGCCCACATCACCCGCGGCGGGAGAACCATGACCACCTTCTTCGATTTCTTCCCCGACGGGGTAGGGGACCCGATGCCGTTGGTCGTCGATGCCCTGACTCAAGCGGTCCGGGCCGGCCGCATGCAGCCGTTGAGCGTGGAAAAGCTTAACGGCGGTCCTGCCTTTTCTCTGAAAGACTTCGGGGCGACGGTGACCCACAAGGGGGCGAAGATCGGAGAGCGTGCCTCGGCACCCCCGAAGCGGCGCGGGCGCAGCATAACGGAGGCGCTGGGAGAGCTAGACGGTGCGGAGGGACCGGAAGGCGGGTCTGATTTGGGTGGCCCAGCGGATGGGCTCACCTTTCACGACTAGGGTCCACGCTTTAGGGCCGTAGCGGCACGCGGGGTACCGGCCGGTGGGTGGTCCCCGGCGGTTGCCCCGCCGCCCGGGTCCGTTTCGCCCGGATTCGGTTGACCGCCGAGTGCATGGCGGGGTCCGTGGTGTTTACGTGGCGGGTGCCGTCTGCCTTGACCAGCACGGCGGTGCCGGTTGTGGGGTCGTAATCCATGTAGCCCTTGTTAAAGGAGCCGTCCCGGTGGTCATTGTTGCACCGGTGATGGGTGGGGCACAGGCCGGTGAGGTTGGTGATGTCGGTGCCGCCGTGCCGCAGCCACGAAATGATGTGGTGGGCTTCGCACTCGCTCATCGCGGTGGTGCAGCCGGCCCATGAGCACACGCCTTGGATGGCGAACATCGCGATGCGTTGCGCAACAGACGCGAGCCGCTTCGACCTGCCCAGGTGCAGCGGCACTCCGGTGAGGCCGTCGACGGTGAGCAGGAAGTCGGAGGTGCCGTCCATGCCGAGGCGCACGAGGTCGAAGGCGTTGAGCTCCACGCCGACGTTGGTTTGGAACAGGGTGGTGGCGTCGGCGTCGGCAAGATCGTCCAGCGTCACCGACACCACCACGGAGGCCGCGCCGCCGTTGGCGGCCTGCTCGCCGTGCTCGTATTGGCGCATGATGGCCATGAACTGGTCGTAGCGGCGCTGGCCTCGGGTGCGGGGGTCGCGGTCCTGCTGGTGTTCAGCCGGGATGTTGGAGTTTGGTGCGAGCCCCTTGTCGGTGAGTGCTTTGTAGAGGGCGTAGTCGCCTGCGGTCATGTGAAGGCGCACGTCGTAGGTGCCGTCGGAGTTTTCCTTGCCCAGGGTGGCCTCGCGCTTTTCAAAGCCAGCGTTGGGGTTCTTCTTTGCGTGTGGCTTGTTCGCCTTGTCCACGAGGCGCTTCACAAACAGCCGCAGGTCCTTTTCGCTGCGTGTCTTCGCTTCCTCCATGGCGCGGGCGTAGATGCTCATGCGTTCGCCCTCGGCGGCCTTGAGCAGTTTGTCGAGTTCTCGCCGGATGATGTCCTGCTTGGCGGCGGGGACCTCGCCGGCGCGACGGCGGGCGTCCTCCTGGTCTTTGCGGCGACGCTCGGCTTCCTCGTCGGCGGCCTTGCGGGCGGCTTCTTCGGCGGCGGCGCGCTCCTCATCGGTCGGCTCATCGCCGGTGCCAAACAGGTCCCCGAGGAAATCGTCCAGGTCGGGCTCGGGCGGCGGGGGCGGGGCGAACATGGCTTTGGCGCGGGCGAGCCGGTTGTAGGCCTCGCCCTTGGAGATGCCCAACATCTCCATGAGGTAGGCATCCGGGTAGTTCGCGCCGACGAGTTTGCCTGCATCGGCGAGCACACAGGCGTGTGCAAAGGAGGCGTCGACGTAGGCCTTCTTATCCATAGCTTGTTCGAGGCGTGCGATGTCGCGGGCGATGGTGGGGAAGGGGAGGGACGTGGGGTCGTCGAAAAGCAGACGCAGCTGCGTCAGACTGTCGACGACCTGGTCAACGAGGCGTGATACGTCGTTCATGTCCCCTCCTTTACGTAGTTGAGGGTCAATGTATCAACGCGCCCGACGTCAAAACCGAACGTTCGAACACGCGTTCTACTGTAACTGTCTGACCAGGTGCGCTGCCGCCGCAAGGCCGAGCCGCGGATTCGCCTGGCCCACAAGCGACTCCTCCGGGCTCGGCCCAGAATTGAAAAAGTTTCCCAGAAAGCGGAACATGGGCTCCACTATGCCTGAAGGTGATTCCGTCTATCAGCTGTCAAAGCGCCTGCAGTGGATGCAAAATCGCGAAGTCACAGCCACAAGCATTCGCGTCCCGCGTTACGCCACCGTCGATTTCACGGGCATGACCTGCGAGCGCGTTTGGCCCCGCGGCAAGCACCTGTTCATGGAATTCAAAAAAGACGGCCACCAGGCGCAAATCCTGCACACGCACCTCAAAATGGAGGGCACGTGGTCGATGCATCGCGCCGGCACACGCTGGAAGAAGCCCGCTCATGCGGCTCGCGTGGTGCTTTCGCTTAGCGACGACCCCCACCCCGACATCGAACTCGTCGGCTTTTGGCTCGGCCTCGTTCGGGTGTTCCCAGCCCGCCAGTACGAGCAGGAGATGGGGTATCTCGGTCCGGATTTGCTCGATCCGGATTTCGACCTGGCGGAGGCAGTCAGGCGCATCGAGGCACAGCCGAACCTCGAAATCGGACGTGCCCTGCTGGATCAGCGCAATCTTGCCGGCATTGGGAACGAGTACCGCGCGGAGATCAACTTCCTCGCGGGTACCCACCCGAGGGAACGGGTGGGGGAGGTGGACGTCGAAAAGCATGTGCGTCTTGCGCGACGGCTGATGTGGGCGAATAAAGACGCCCCCGTCCGCGTGACCACTGGGATCAAGCGGGCGGGGGAGACAAGTTACGTGTTCGGCCGCAACAACAAGCCGTGTAGGCGCTGCGGCACGCTCATTGAGAAGGGATTTCTCGGCGGCGACGGCGACCTCGAGCGGGTTATTTGGTGGTGTCCGCGGTGTCAGCCGGAGCCCTGATATATTCCATTTCTGGAAAAGGGGGGGCGAGATATGGACTTTGAATTTTTGAGAGAAAAACGTCCGTGGGAGAAGCGAGAAATCGACCGGCTCGGAGAATATTTCGCTGGTAGTGCCAGTGTTCCTGCGGAAGCCGCGGAGATGATTATCTGGCACGACGAGTTAGCTCGACGGACTGCTGCTGCCTGTGCAGGTTTTGCGCAGGAACTTTTTGGCCAGGAAAACCAAAGTCCGGACATTGTCAGTGCTTATCGAGTGAAATCGCAGGCGACTATTGGTGACAAAATCAGACGGTCGAATGAGGACAAAACGAAGAAGGTTCAACTCGGCCGGATGTGGGATTTCGCCGGGGCTCGAATTACGGCCAACGTGTTGCACGACGATTTGCGCCATCTCTCATGGGAGCTGCAGCAGGTGCTGCGGGCAGAGGGGCATCGTGTGATTGAGCGTGACTATATCGCCCGTGCGCAGCCCGGGGGTTACCGGGCTATTCATCTGGTGGTTCAGTCGGCTGCGGGTAATGTCGAACTCCAAATGCGAACCTTGCTCCAGTCGGAGTGGGCGAACACCTTTGAAAAGTTAGCGGACAAAACTGGGCGAAAGATCCGATACGAAAGCGATGCGCGGCCAGGGAATAAAGAGCTAGCCAGGGTTTTTGATGCGCTAGTTGCGATTGCGCGTGATATTCACCATATGGAACGGCAACGAGCAGCGACGCGTCGGAGTAGTTCGAACTCGATGAAGCAGTTAGCGAATATCCCGATGGGTCTGCCATTGAACTCGAGGCTGCATGAATTGCGGGCGGAAGCTTTTCGAGCATTGTCGTACTCGGAGACTGCTACGAGTCAGCATGCCTCGAGTATTCTGAGCCTCATTGAATCTTTGCGAGCCCTATCGCAACGTCTCAGTTCGTACGAGGTAGAAGAGTGAGGGGGAGACGATGAAGCACTTCCTTATGGTGTTCAACCGCAAGACCGGCGCGCTTCGGATGAAAGAGTATGCGGATGTACGTGATGCGATCCTGCAGCGGCTTGAGGAAGAACAGGCCAACGACAATCCAGATGTCGAGATTGTTGTGATCGGGGCGCCGTCCTTAGAAGACTTGAAGGTTACGCACTCCCGATACTTCGCGGTCGATGAACTTCCCGATGTTGCTTCGTATTGGGCGCAAGGCGAGAAGGTTTCTTAAAGGGGAGAGGGCGACCGTCACTTTCGTGATCGGTCGCCCTCGAGCGGGTTATTTGGTGGTGTCCGCAGTGTCAGCCTTTTTCGCCTCCCAGTCGCTGAGCGCGCGGCGGATGAAGAACACCAGGAATCCGAGGATGATCAGGATGAGCACGACGTAGATGACGTTGGAGTAGGTGTCCGCGTACTCGGTGGCCTTTTCCCAGTTGTCGCCGAGGATGTAGCCCAGGTAGATCAGGATGGCGTTCCAGATGCCGGAGCCAAGCGTGGTCCACAGGCCGAAGGTGAGAAGGTTCATGTTGCCCAGGCCCGCCGGGATGGAGATCAGCGACCGCACACCCGGGATGAGGCGACCGATGAACACGCTGGGCTTGCCGTATTTGTTGAAGAAATCCATCGATGCGTCCACGTCGGAGGCGCGCACGAGCCACATCCAATCGGCGATCTTGCGCAGGCGCTCCAGGCCGAGCCAGGCGCCGACGCCGTAGAGGATGTATGCGCCGATGACGGAGCCAAGCACGGACCAGATGAACACGCTGACCATGTTCAGGGATCCCTGCGCGACGGTGAAGCCTGCCAGCGGCAGTACGACCTCGGACGGAATGGGTGGGAAGAGGTTCTCCAAGAGGATCGCAATGCCGACACCGGGGGCGCCAAGGGTTTCCATTAGGCCGACGATCCAGTCGATGATGCTCTGCATTGGGCCTATCTTGCCTTATTCGACCTCAAGGTTCCAAGTGTGCACCGGCGCGTCTGCCTGGGAGTTTTTGATGTACTGCCGCAAAACCCGTGCGAGGCCTTCGGCGCGTTCGCTGGTGGCGGGTTTGGATCCGGCGGCGGCGCGGCTCAGGGCGTCGAGTTGCCAGGTTGCCCCGTTTTGGCCGGTGCGCACGCGGCCCTCGATGATGCCGAGGTTTTCGTCTGCGCAGGATTGGTCCACGTCAAGGGCTCGCAGCCCCTCGTAGGCGAGGTCGAGCAGATGCTTCTCGACGAGCTCACGTACCGGAACCGAACCCAACGTCGGCCATTCCATCTCGGCGTTGATGCCGTGCTTGGCGCCGGCGAGGAAGTTACGGTTTGCGGCGTCGAAGGTGAGGCGCGACCACACAGGTCGGGTCTGGTTGCTTAGGGCTTTGACCAGGCCGTAGTAGAGCGCAGCGTCGGCAACGATGTCCTTGACGGTCGGGCCAGCGGGAAGCAGGCGGTTTTCCACGCGGATGTGGCTGAGTTCGCCCGCCGGATCGTAGATGGGCCGGTTCCAGCGCCAGATCGTGCCGTTGTGCAGGTTGAGGTAGTGCAGGCCAGGGTTGTCGCCGTTCATGAACGGGGTGCCTGCGTCGGCGCGGCCTTCGGGCAGCAGCGGGGAGAAGTAGCGCACGTTTTCTTCAAACAGGTCGAAGACGCTGGTGATCCAGCGTTCGCCGAACCACACACGCGGGCGCACGCCTTGGTTGATCAGTTCTTTGGTGCGTGTATCGATGGACTGTTTGAACACCGGGATGCGCGACTCGTGCCACACCTTGTGGCCGAGGAACAGCGGTGAGTTTGCTGAGAGCGCGACCTGCACACCCGCGATGGCTTGGGAAGCGTTCCACGCTTCCGCGAACCGGTCTGGTGCCACCTGGAGGTGTAGCTGCATGGATGTGCAGGTGGATTCGGGGGCGATGGTCTCAAAGTAGTGGGTGTATTTCTCCTCGCCCCGCAGGTCGATTTTGACCAGTTCACCGCGCGATTCCAGGATCGAGTTGTTCAGTCCGGCGTAGCGATTCTCTGGCGTCATCCACTCGTCGCTATCGAGAAACTGCGAGGTCATCGTGGGCAGGGTGCCGATCATTGCCAGGTGCGACCCGGCCCGCTTTGCTGCCTCGCGCACGCGGGCAAGTCGCTTCTCGACGCCACCAGCCAACTCCGCTAGCCCCTGGCCTTGAATATCCAAGGGTGGGTGGTTCATCTCCACGTTGTAAGCGCCGATTTCGGCCTGGTACTCGCTATCAAGCAGCGCGAGCACGGCTTGGTTGTTGGGGTGGGGGAGCATGGTGTCGTCGACAAGATTGAGCTCCAACTCCAGCCCGATCGTGCCGTGATCGACGAACTCGGCGCCCTGGAGGTGCCGGTCGAAGCGCTCCAGCTCATCCTCGAGCCGACGGCGGTACGTGGTGCGCTGGCGTGGCGTGTAGGACTCGGATGAGATGGCGTCGCCCATTAGCGGTGCTCCCTAAACCAGGTGATGAGGTTGTCGGTGGATTGGTCGCCGGAGGCGGGCTCTTCCTCGCCCGCAACGGCAGCGGCGAGGTCATTGGCCTGAGCCTTGCCCAACTCCACGCCCCACTGGTCGAAGGCGTTGATGCCCCAGATGGCGGCCTCCACGAACACGATGTGCTCGTACAACGCAATCAACGCGCCGAGGGAGTGCGGGGAGAGTTCCTCCGCCAGGATCGTGGTGGTGGGGCGGTTGCCAGGCATAACCTTGTGCGGCGCAAGTGCATGCGGGACACCTTCTGCTTCGATTTCCTGCTGGGTTTTGCCAAACGCCAGCACCTTCGTCTGCGCGAAGAAATTACCCATGAGCAGGTCGTGCATGGAGCCTTCGCCGGTGGCGGTGGGCAGATCAGCGCGTGGTTTGGCAAAGCCGATGAAGTCCGCCGGAATCAGTGTGGTGCCCTGGTGGATCAATTGGAAAAAGGCGTGTTGGCCGTTGGTGCCGGGCTCGCCGAAGAAGATTTCGCCGGTGTCATAGGTGACCGGGGTGCCGTCGATACGCGTGCGCTTGCCGTTGGACTCCATGGTCAACTGCTGCAGGTATGCAGGGAAGCGGGCGAGGTCTTGCGCGTACGGCAACACCGCATGGGTCTGGGCCTGGTAGAAGTTGCGGTACCACACGTTGAGCAGCCCCATGAGTACAGGCACGTTGCGCTCGAAATCTGTGGTGCGGAAGTGCTCATCCATCGCGTGGAACCCGGCGAGGAACTCGCGGAATCGCTCCGGGCCAATGACCACCATCAGCGACAGGCCGATCGCGGAATCCACCGAGTAGCGGCCGCCAACCCAGTCCCAGAAGCCGAACATGTTGTTCGTATTAATACCGAACTCGGAGACCTTCTCCACATTGGTAGAGACGGCTACGAAGTGCTTCGCAACCGCGGTGTCGTCGCCATCGAAAGCCTCGAGCAGCCAGCGCTTCGCCGCATGCGCGTTAGACAGTGTTTCCTGCGTAGTAAACGTTTTGGAGGCGACGATAAACAGCGTCTGCTCCGGGTCAGCGTCAGCGAGCACCCGGGTCATATCGGCCGGATCCACATTGGAGACGAACTCCGCGCTCACCCCAGCATCCGCGTAGGTACGCAACGCCTGAGCAGCCATGGCTGGCCCCAGGTCGGAGCCGCCGATGCCGATGTTGACCACCTTGGTAATCGGCTTGCCCGTGTGGCCGAGCCAATCGCCAGAGCGCACCGACTCCGCAAACGCACTCATGCGCTCCAGCACATCGTGCACGTCAGCGGTGACATCCTGGCCGTCGACGATCAGCGCCCGATCCGCCGGGGCGCGCAGCGCGGTGTGCAGCACAGCCCGGTCCTCGGTGGTGTTGAGGTGCTCGCCCGAAAACATTGCAGTGATGCGTTCGGTCAGGTCGGCGTCGTCGGCAAGTGCAATCAGCGCCTCCATGACACGCCCGTTGAACAGGTTCTTCGACAGATCCACGTGCAAACCGGCGGCGTCGAAAGTGAAGCGCTCGGCGCGCTGCGCGTCGGCCCGAAACAGATCACGCAGCGTCGTGCGAGACGTTTCAGCATGGAGTTTTTCGAGCTTTTTCCAGCTCGGTGCGGACGTAATGTCGTGCATTGCAGCCTCCCAGGCGGCGGTGATCATCTCCAGCGTTCAATGCAAACTACGGTAGTCAAAACCTGCCGTACCTTCCGGGTAACACCCCACCACCCGGCAAATCTGGATAATGGCGCCCATGAGCATCGTCAAGATCAACGCGATTACTGTCCCCGAAGGCGCCGGCGAGGAACTCGAGCGCCGCTTCGCTGCCCGCAAGCACGCCATCGACTCCCAGCCCGGCTTCGAAGGCTTCCAGCTTCTGCGCCCGGTCAAGGGGGAGGAGCGCTACTTCGTGGTCACCCGCTGGGCCGACGAGGAGTCCTACAACGCCTGGTGGGAAGGCGCAGGCCGCGCCGGGCACGCTGAAAGCGACAAGGGCGGCGATAACGGTGAGGGCCCGCGCAAGCCGGTGTCACAGTCTGCTGAACTGCTGGAATTTGAGGTCGTGCTCGATTCCACCGAGCAGGACTAGCCGTCCGGAGCGCTAGCCCCAAGTGCGTTAACCCAACTTGCCCCGGCCGAGCCGCAGCAGGATCTGTGCCAGGCCGGGGCCTTCCTCGCCCAACTCGTCGCGGAACTGGTTAATGATGGCCACCTCGCGAGTGTGGACAAGGCGCGTGCCGCCCGAGCCCATGCGTGTCTTACCAATCGCGGCGGAAATCTGGCTGCGGCGCTTCACTGCGTCGAGGATGACGCGGTCAAGTCGGTCGATTTCCTTGCGGTATTCCTGGATCTCCGCGTCCGAAAGGGGATCGTCGGTGCCGGATGGCATGCGGATTTCAAGCTCACTCATGGCAGTAGATTATGCCAGTTCGAACACACGGTCAGGGTCGTGTCGGCGGCGTTAGTACAGTGACTGCCATGACTGATGTGACCCTTGGCCTGAACCCGCAGCAACAGGCGGCCGTCGTGCACGAAGGTAGCCCGCTGCTTATCGTCGCCGGCGCTGGTTCCGGCAAAACTGCGGTGCTGACCCGCCGTATTGCCTATTTGCTGCAAAACCGTGGGGTGGCGCCGTGGCAGATCCTTGCCATCACCTTTACTAATAAGGCCGCAGCGGAGATGAAGGAGCGCGTCGGCCAACTCGTCGGACCTGAGGCGGAACGCATGTGGGTGGCCACGTTCCACTCGGTGTGCGTGCGTATTTTGCGCCAGCAGGCGCAGTTGGTGCCGGGGTTGAATACCAACTTCACTATTTATGATTCGGACGATTCACGTCGACTGCTCGGCATGATCGGCAAAGACATGAACTTGGATCTGAAGAAGTTCTCGCCGCGCGTGCTGGCCAACGCGATTTCGAATCTGAAAAACGAGTTGGTGGATCCGGACCAGGCGCAAGCACAGGCGCAACGCACCCACAACCCGTTCGAGACCACGGTGGCGAACGTGTTCGCGGAATATCAGCGCCGCCTGCGTCAATCCAACGCGCTCGATTTCGACGATCTGATCGGCGAGGTAGTCCGCATCTTCAAGACGCATCCGCAGGTCACGGAGTACTACCGGCGTCGCTTCAGGCATGTGCTTGTCGACGAATACCAGGACACCAACCACGCTCAATACGAACTCATCCACACCCTGGTGGGCGACGGCCCCGACGCGCCCGAGCTGGCGGTGGTGGGCGATTCTGACCAGTCCATTTACGCCTTCCGTGGCGCGACGATCCGCAACATCGAGGAGTTCGAGCGCGACTACCCCGATGCGGAGACGATCATGCTGGAGCAGAACTACCGCTCCACGCAGAACATCTTGAGTGCCGCGAACGCTGTCATCGCGCAGAACGAGGGCCGCCGCCCGAAGAAGCTGTGGACTGACCACGGCACGGGGGAGAAGATCGTCGGCTATGTCGCGGACAACGAGCACGACGAGGCCCGCTTCATCGCCACGGAAATCGATGCCCTGTCGGATCGCGGCGTGCCGTACTCGGATATCGCAGTGATGTATCGCACCAACAACGCCTCGCGCGCGTTGGAAGACATTTTCATCCGCTCGGGTATTCCGTACAAGGTAGTCGGCGGGACCCGCTTCTACGAGCGCCGCGAGATCCGCGACATCGTTGCTTACCTGAAGGTGCTAGAAAACCCGGACGACACGGTGAGCATGCGGCGCATTGTCAACGTGCCAAAACGCGGCATTGGCGACAAGGCGCAAGCCATGGTGGCGCTGCACTCGGAGCAAAACAATCAAAGCTTTGGGCGTTCGCTTATCGACGCCACTGAGGGCAACGTGGACATGCTGGCCAAGGCCGCCACGAACTCCATTACCCGCTTCGTGGACATGATGAGGGGGCTCCGCCAGGACATGCCGAACATGGTCAATGAGGTCACCGGCATGCCAGACCTCGGGCAACTGGTCGCCCAGGTGCTTGATGCCACCGGCTACAAGGCAGAGCTTGAAGCCTCCAACGACCCGCAGGACGGGGCGCGCCTGGACAACCTCAACGAGTTGGTCTCTGTCGCCCGTGAGTTCTCCTCGGACGCTGCGAACCAGATGGCGTACATGACCGATGAAGAAATCGACGAGGTTATGCAGGAAGGCGAACCCGCGCCGGGATCACTGCAGGCGTTTTTGGAAAAGGTTTCGCTCGTCGCTGATGCGGATCAGTTGCCGGACAACGAGCAGGGCGTGGTCACGTTGATGACGTTGCACACTGCAAAGGGCCTGGAGTTCCCGGTGGTGTTTGTTACCGGCTGGGAGGACGGACAGTTCCCACACCTGCGTGCGTTGGGGGATCCAGCGGAGCTCGCCGAGGAACGTCGCCTGGCGTATGTGGGGATTACGCGCGCCCGCGAGCGGCTATATCTGACGCGTGCGATGCTGCGCTCATCGTGGGGCTCTCCGGTAACCAACCCGGCCAGTCGCTTCCTCGCAGAGGTCCCGGAGGACCTCATCGACTGGCGCAGGTTGGAACCGGAGCGCTCCTTCAACGCGGATGCGTGGGGCTCGCCCTCGCGTCCACACACGCAGATGCGCTCTGCGCGCCGTGCACCGAAACAGACGGTGCACAAGAATTTGAACTTAGTGGCCGGAGACCGCGTCAACCACGCGAAGTACGGGTTGGGCACGGTCCTCACCGTGGAAGGTTCCGGCGTGAGGGAGACGGTGACAATCGATTTCGGGTCGTCTGGCACCGTCAGGCTGATGACCATCGGCGGGGTGCCGATGGAAAAGCTTTAGATCCGGATACCCTGCTGGGCCAGCCAGACCTCGGGGTCGGCGTGGTTCACACCGTCCGGCTTGACCTCGAAGTGGAGGTGCGGGCCCGTGGAGTAGCCCTCGTTGCCGATGGAGGCGATCTTCTGGCCCGCCTTGACGCGCTGGCCGACCTGCACGTCGTAGTAACGCATGTGGCCGTAGACGGTCTCTTCGCCACCGTCGTGCTTGATCACGACCCAGTTGCCAAAGCCCTGCGCCGGACCTGCTGCGGTGACGGTGCCGTCCATTGCCGCGTAGATCGGGGTGCCTTCCGTGTTGGCAATGTCGATGCCACGGTGGAACGTGCCCCAGCGTGGACCGTAACCGGAGGTGTAGCGGCCAGACGCCGGCATGACCACGGTGCGGCCATCTGCGGTGCGGCCGCGCTGCGGTGCGACCCAGTCCGTGCCATCGGCAGGAGCGAACGCGGCCGACAGCGGCGCATCGAGGGCGCGCGGGTCGTACACGATCTTGTAGCCGCCGGCGGTCACGGTTGCACCGTTGTCCAGGATGGCGTCTGCAGCCTTTGCAAGGGCGCCCAAGGCGTCGCCCTGGTTGCCGATAGGTGCGCCACCGACAGTGAGGGTCAGTGCGTGCGCTGGCGACGCTACAAGCGTCAGCGCCAATGCTGCAGCGGCTGCCACGGAGGCACCGGGGAACATACGACTGGTTTTCACAGTTTTACCTTCTCTACGCAGGTCTGGTTCGGCGCAGCTTTGGCTACGCGCACAGCAGGTCAATTTAACGTGTGTCCACCCGCGAAGCAATGGCGTGACCTGCACGTTTGTTCTAATTGGGCGTAGCTAGGTGGTATCGCTGCAGGCAGGCGCGATGTTACTGAAGTGAAATTTGTTACGGATGTTAATTGCCTGTGGGGGTGGATAGTGTACCCCCGCATGCTCCGAAAAGTTGGACACCCAACAATGAAAAAGCCCCGCCGAAGCGGGGCAGAAGTCTGTGTGTGGCCTAGAGCTGGATGCCGCGTGCGGCCAACCAAGGCTCCGGGTCGACAGCGGTTGCGCCGTCCGGCCAGATTTCAAAGTGCAGGTGCGAGCCGGTGGAGAAGCCCAGCGAACCCATGCCGGCGATGTCCTGGCCGGCATGGACCTGCTCGCCGACGCCTACGTACAGAGACTGCATGTGGCCGTAGACGGAAATGGAGCCGTCCTCGTGGCGGATGCGGATCCACTGGCCGTAGCCCTGGGCCGGGCCGGAGTCGATCACAGTGCCATCGGCAACTGCGCGGATCGGGGTGCCTTCCACGTTGGCGATATCGATGCCGGAGTGCATCGAACCCCAGCGCATGCCGAAGCCGGAGGTGTAAGCGCCGTCGGCCGGGCGGACGACCAGCGGGGCACGTGCTGCTTCGTCTTGGCGAGCGACCTCGTCGGAGTGCTGGACTGCCTTGTTGAGCTGGTCGGTAAGGTTCTCAACCGGCTTGTACTCCGCGATCGCCAGGATCTGCGGGGTTGCGGCGTCGCTGTCTGGGGTGCCGGCAATTTCGTCGGTATCGGCTGCGAGCTGGATGGAGTAATCCGCGTCCTGGCTCTTGTCCGAGGTGAGAGCGCCTGCGGCGAGGCCGGAGAAGCCGGCGGTGGAAACCGCGCCAGTGGCGGCGGCGACGACAGCTGCGCGACCCGTGTTCGGCGTCTGCTTACGGTGCTTGCCGCCCTGCTTCTTCGAAATGAACATGTGCCCTCTTTGAGATTTCCCGTTGGCCCGAATTCCCCCTGCTAGTGCTGTTTCCGGCAGGGGAATCGTAACCTTCCTGTTATCTACGAGTGGTTACTGTAACGAATTGGTTTCATCGGGGCAAGATGAATCTGAAAATTGTCTTAATCGTTCGCTGTCTTCGCAGTGTTACATCCCGGTTGCATCCACGTCATGTGTAGTCGTATGTGAATGGTGTGACTCTCCGGACGGGTGGGGCAAATTGGAAGATCGGGTGTCCTTCCCCAGAAGTGGGGGTGAGGAGTGGCAGAGTTGGCGGGGATGAGCACCACACCGAAACCACGCCCGGCGTCGTCGACAAGCGGGCGCCGTGCGCGCAACGCCAGCATGTCCAAGCGCAAGATCACCGGTATTAAGAAGCGGTCTGCCCCCGCAAAGGTCCCGGAGACGACCGAAGAGCGGATCAAGCACTACCTGCCGTATGTCGCTGTGCCGAATGCTGTCGTCGGGCTCGGGCTGCTTGTGGTGTGCTTTGCCGTCATCCTCATCGCAGGTTGGCGCCTGACCTACTTGCCTGCCGCGGTGGGGGAGAGCTGGTTCGTCTTCCACGGAGTGCCAGTGCGTATCGACGACATCGAGCTCGCCGCCGTACCCCTTTTGCCAGCCATCGGTGTTGTCGCACTCGTGGCGCGCCGTATCCGTGCGGCTACGGCGGGACGAGTAAGCATCCTGGACCTCCTCGTGCTGCTTGGTCTTGTCATCGGCTTTGCGCTGGTGTTCAGCGGCATCGCGTTGTTCATGGTCGCTGACGCGTCGGCCGTCTATCCGGTGGCCGCACCACACCCCGTGGCCGCGCTGCTTTGCCCGGTCATCTTGCACCTCATTGGTTACTGCATCGGAATCCGCAACGTGGTGTGGCATGCGCTCGCGAAGCGTGCGGGGGTTCCCGCGGAAACCGTTGATGCAGGTGAGGCTGCAGGCAAGATCGTTGTACGCCTGCTGAGCGCAGCCGCAGTGATCTACCTTGCGTTCCTCGTTGCAGGTTTTGGTGAGGTTCGCGAACTGCTCGGCCAGTACCCATCCCTCGGGTGGGGCGGCGGTATCGGCCTGTTCGTGCTCTGTGTGGCGTACCTGCCAAATGCAGCCATCGGGGCGCTGTCGGTCATGCTCGGCGGGTCCTTTACCTACGGTGCCGGTTCGATAAACCTCTTCGACGCAGTCCAGATCCCGTACCCACCCCTGCCCCTGTTTGGTGCGATCCCGGCGGAGGTGCCCGCGTGGGCGCCGGTGCTGTTGGTGGTGCCGGCGGCGGTGCTGGTGCAGTATTTCGTCGCAAAGCAAGTGTCTCTGATTGCTATTGCAGCAACTGCCACGTGGTGCGCCCTATTCGGCGCGGCCGCAGGCGTCTTCTCCTCAGGGCAAGCAGGCGCTTATGGGGTCATCGGCGTGGACCCTTGGGTGCTGGCGCTACTGCTATTTGTATGGGTTGCCGTCACCGGTGCAACCGTGTTGGGGGTAGCTGCGCTAAGGCAACGCACACCTGCGAACACTGACAGCTAGACTGCTTCGCGTGAGTGATTCAGTGAAATCAATTGCTGTGCTCGTCTCTGGAACGGGTACGTTGCTGCGGTCCATGATCGACAATGCGCAAGGTCGCTACCGCATCGACATTGTGGTGGCGGATCAAATTTGCCCAGCGATCCAACGTGCGAAGAACGCGGGTATCCGCACCGCAGTGGTGCCAATGGAAACCAACCGCAACGCGTGGAACGAAAAACTTGCCGCCACGCTTGCGTCCGTGAAGCCAGACCTTGTCGTTTCGGCGGGCTTCATGCGCATCCTGGGCAAGCCCTTCCTTGAGAAGTATGAAGGTCGAACCATCAACGCGCACCCGTCGTTGCTGCCATCATTCCCGGGCGCACACGCTGTCCGGGATGCTCTGGAATACGGTGTGAAGGTCACCGGCTGCACCGTCCACTACGTCGATTCCGGACTGGATAGCGGCGAGATCATCGCCCAGCGTGCCGTTGAGGTGCTGCCGGACGACACCACCTCCACGCTGCACGAGCGCATCAAGAAGGTCGAGCGCGAGCAGATCGTGGAACTGCTCCATAACGCTCAAGTAGTAAACGGAAAGGTCCTTTTCTCATGACGAATGCCGCGAAGCGGGAAATCAAGCGCGCGCTAATCAGCGTCTACGACAAGACGGGGCTGGAGGATCTGGCTCGCGCGTTGGGCGAAGCCGGCATAGAAATCGTCTCCACCGGTTCCACCGCGAAGCGCATTGCAGACGCAGGCGTGCCGGTGACCGAGGTCGCAGAGGTCACCGGTTTCCCGGAGGTGCTCGACGGCCGTGTGAAGACGCTGCACCCGCGCGTGCACTCGGGCATCCTGGCAGACCTGCGTAAGGACGACCACAAGGCGCAGCTTGAGGAGCTGGGCATCGAGCCGTTCTCGCTCGTCGTGGTCAACCTGTACCCGTTCGAGGAAACCGTCGCCTCAGGTGCCAACTTTGACGAGTGCGTCGAGCAGATCGATATCGGTGGTCCGTCGATGGTGCGCGCGGCAGCCAAGAACCACCCGTCTGTCGCGGTTGTGACCTCCCCGAAGCGCTACGCCGACGTTGTGGAGGCCGTGAAGAACGGTGGCTTTACGCTCGACGAGCGCCGCGAGCTCGCCCTCGAGGCGTTCACGCACACTGCGCGTTACGACGCCGCCGTGTCCTCCTGGCTCGCCTCCCAGCTCGAGAGCCAGACCGAGTCTGGTGCGCAGACCACGGAACTGCGCTACGGCGAGAACCCGCACCAGGCAGCCCGCCTGGAAAGCGACGGCTGGGGCATTGCCGCTGCGAAGCAGCACGGCGGCAAGGCAATGAGCTACAACAACTACCAGGACGCTGACGCCGCATGGCGTGCGGCTTGGGATCACAACCGTCCGTGCGTCGCGATTATCAAGCACGCCAATCCGTGTGGTCTCGCAGTATCCGACGAGTCCATCGCGGATGCACACAAGAAGGCGCACGCCTGCGACCCTGTCTCTGCTTACGGCGGCGTGATCGCCGCGAACCGCGAGGTCACCCTTGAGCTTGCAGAGCAGATCCACCCGATCTTCACCGAGGTGGTCATCGCCCCGTCTTTCGCGCCGGAAGCACTCGAGCTGCTGCGCACGAAGGAGAACCTGCGCCTGCTGGAGGTCACCCCGGAGCAACTCACCGAGGAACGCAAGCAGATCACCGGTGGTTGGCTGGTCCAGGAGCGCGACCAGTTCCAGGCCGACGGCGACGCAGCCGCCAACTGGAAGCTGGTTGCCGGCGACGCTGCCGACGAGCAGACCCTCGCCGATCTTGAGTTCGCGTGGCGCTCGGTGCGTTGCGTGAAGTCCAACGCCATCCTGATTGCCAACGACGGCGCATCGGTGGGCATCGGCATGGGCCAGGTCAACCGCGTCGATTCGGCCAAGCTGGCCGTTGACCGCGCGAACACACTGGACGAGGGCCGCAACCGCACCAACGGTGCCGTGGCAGCCTCCGACGCGTTCTTCCCGTTTGCCGACGGATTCCAGTTGCTTGCAGACGCCGGTGTGAAGGCCGTTGTCCAGCCCGGCGGATCCATCCGTGACGAGGAAGTCATCGCTGCAGCCAAGGAAGCCGGCGTGACCATGTATCTCACCGGAACCCGCCACTTCGCCCACTAACCCTCTGAAGGAGAGTACCTCCGTGTCCTCCAAGCTCGCCGCGCTTGCGCTCACCGCAGGTATTTCGCTTCCGGGCCTGCCGGCCATTCCCACCTACTCCGCGATTGATCAGATCCCGGTTGTAGGCCCGGCCATCGTGCAGACCTATAAGCAACTGCCGCCGCAAGTGCAGCGAGCCATCCATCTGCCGTTGCCGCTGACGGCACCGGCTGCCGCGAAGACACCGCCGACAGGCAAGAGTGCCGCGGAGGTCCAAGCGCAGCTTGACCAGCTTGTGCGCGACGTTGTTGCGCGACATGGTGGCCGCGCGACAGCATCTGTCGGTGGTATTACCGCAGGGGATAACCGCCCGGAGCCGGCATTTTCCACTATGAAGGTCCCGGTGGCTATTGGTGCGCTGCGCAAGAGCCCGGCAGCCTACCCGGATGCTGAGGTCGCCGTGACCCGCTCCGATAACCCTGCCGCGCACCGTATGTTTGGCCAGGTATCGGGCGCGGAACTCGACGGCATCATCGCCGAGGCAGGATCGCGGACCACCAACTCCGCGGGATACCAGATGGGCACGCTGTGGACCACCAGCGACCAGGCGGCGTTTGCATCGGGCCTGCGCTGCGTGAAGGGGCATGAGCCGGTGCTGGACATGATGGGGCGCGTCGTCGATTATCAGCGCTGGGGTGTAGGGCGCATCCCTGGTGCACGCTTCAAGGGCGGCTGGAACTACTACGAGAACGGGCACCTCGCCCGCCAGTTTGGCCTCATCCCTGGGCCGAACGGGGATATCGCAGTGGCGATCACCGTGCACAGCCCGAAGGGGCACGAGGGTAGTTTCGCCATGCTCAACGAGCTGGCGGACGGCATCGCAGCAATGCGCGGCGATCTGCCGACGGCCCGCTGCTAAACATGACGCCGCGACTGAGGTTTGCTGCAGCGCTGGTCGCCGCTGGGCTTGCGCTCAGCGCGTGCGGGGCAGGGGAGCGGGCCTCAGAACCAGCGACGGAAACTGTGACGGCAACCCACGTAATTACGCCGAGTTCACTCGCACCCTCGCCCGTCCCCGCGCCTGTTCTGGAGCAGTTGCAACCGCAGCTCCAAGCAGCAGTCGATGCCGTGGTTGCTCAATACGGGGGAACGGCAGAGCTCGCGGTGTCTGACGGCCGGGACGCAGTAGGATCGCCGGAACAAGATCCGCAGGTAGCGTGGTCAACTTCGAAGGTTCCGATCGCGGTCGCTGCGCTTCGCAAAGACCCTTCGCTACTTCCGGTTGCGGAGTCTGCGATTACCGCCTCAGACAACTTCGCAGCAGAAACACTGTGGGCGACGGTTGAGCCTGCGGAGGTAGAAGCAGTGCTGCGTGAAGCAGGAGTAGATCTCCCGATGAACACCGTTGTGCTCAGGCCTGGATTCACGGCTTTCGGTCAAACGCGATGGGGCACTCGTGAGCAGGCAGTGTTCGCCTCCAACCTGCGCTGTGTGGCGGGGGCCGACGAGGTACTCGACATGATGCGCAAGGTAGTGCCGGAGCAGCGCTACGGTCTGGGGGTTTTGCCGGATGTTGCCTTCAAAGGTGGCTGGGGTCCGGGGGACGACGGGAAGTACACCGTGCGCCAGCTCGGCCTGTACAACGGCTACGGCATCGCGCTGACAGTTTCGCCCGCCGACGGCACCTATGCGACGGCCCAATTGATGGCAACTGATCTCACAAACGCTGTGCTCGAGCTGCAATTGGGCTCGCCAAATCCTGACTGTTCGGAGGCTGGACGATAGACTGCGGGGACAAACACCCCCGTAGCTTGGAGATTCCACGATGTCGAACCCAAATGCCAACCCCAACGATGAGTGGGCGGCATACACCCCGAAACCATCCGAATACGACGAGTGGGGACAACCACAGCAGCATATGCCCACCCAGCAGTTCCCGGCGCAAAGTTGGGAACAGCAGCAGTGGAGCCAACCTGCGTACGCGCCGGCGCCCGGCCCACAAGAGCCGAAGTCATCGAACCGGGTGCTCTACATTATCATTGGCGTGCTCGCCGTTGCCCTCCTGGCGGTCCTTGGCGCGTTCGCCGCGTGGAGCTTTGGCGGATCGTCCAGCGGTTCCACAGAGCCGGTGACCTCCACTGTTGTGGAAACGTCGACGCGTGCTCCAGGTGGGGTCGCGACTGACGGCGCAAAGCCATCGGCGGCACCGTCGTCGGCGAAGCCAGACACTGACCGGAAGAACCGTACCTTCGGGGTTGGCGTGCCGGAAACGTCCGTCACAACTGAGGGCTTCGCGCGTGCCGTTGGTGATGATTTCCGCGCGTACTACGCGGAGCACGGAAAGACGCCGACTTCGCTGCGTAGCCTGAGCCCGAAGACCGGCCAGTACTACATGATGTCCTGCTCGCCAGCGCAGGGCGGTTTCCGCTGCACCGGCGGCAACAACGCCTCCGTCTTCATCAGCGAGCAGTAGAAGGAAACCGGGATGCAGCATTACAACCTGTACAAGACGCTCGAACTTGATCCGTCGGCTTCGAGCGAGCTGCTTGTCGACGAGCTCACGCAACGCCTCGACAGCGGTCTCACTTCCAACCCTGGTGGCGAGGAGGAATTGCGTCTGGCTCGGGAGATTCTGGGAGATCCGACTAAGCGCCAGATGTACGACTCTCGCTTGAAGGCCGACAGTGGCATGCCCATGAACGTGCAAAGCCTTCGGTCGCTGGCCGCCATGGCGTCACCGGCTGCAACGGCTGCACCGACCGCACCCGAAGCACCAGAAGCCCCCGAAGTTTCCGAACCAGCCGTTGTTCCCGGCTCTGGCGAAGGGGACAACACACCGGAGAAGTCGTTCGATGTGAAGCGTTGGTGGCCTATTGCTGCTGTTGTTGCGGGTGTGCTCGTCATTGCGCTGGTAGTTCCTCAGCTTGTTGGCGCTGGGCTGGGCTCGAGCGGACCTGAGAAGCTCGCCAACGAAATCGCCCAGCTTGATGAGGACGATAGGGCCGACTGGATGAATCAGCATGCCGCTGCTGGCCGTGCAGCGTTGCTTGAAAACAAGCTTGAGAACACGAGCATCGGATCATCCGACGATGCCGAGTACGTTGTGGGGGAGAGCTACGACCTGAAGGAGCTCGTCGCAAAGAAACAAGGTGACGATGCGTCGGAGAATACCGACTACCTCGACCGTCTTTACGGGTTGAGTGGGATCAAGGAGGCGCGACTCGTTGGGATCAACACGGAGGTGAAAAACAAGGACGTCCATGCGACATCGGTCAATACCCAACTGTTTCTGTTCGCTCGAGATGGCGGCGACTGGAAGCTCTACGACATCTTTGACTAACACGGCGAGAGAACGAGGAGATTGAACATGAATAAGACGAAAGCAATCGCACTTCTTGGAGCAGGGCTGTTGACAGTTTCGCTGAGTGCCTGTGGCGGCGCGGATGAAACCGAAACGGAAGTGCTTGACCCAACTAAGCACGCAACTACGGCTGCGGAATCCCTTAAGCCACAGTGGAACAACAACGCACGCATGGCCGTCGATCCGTTAGAGGCGGCGCCTGAAGCAGCACGTGACTTGCCAGAAACAAGGTCACTTGGGATCGACAACCTCGACGTGTTCAATCCGACATTCAATCAGGCGGTCCCTGCAAAACTCGCTGTCACATCCTGGGACAAAGAAACCCGTGCGCTCGATCTGGACACGGGAGCGTTGTACGACGTCTCCCCGAAGAAGTTCGATGGCTCTGAGGACAAACGTATGACCACGACGATGATGCTGGTTGCCGACGACGGGAAGACCAAAGGCGCCAGCTTTGTGAAGACTGTGGAGAGTACGCAGGGCCTACAAACGGAGAAGGTAAGCCTTTCGACGTTCCTCGACGATTTTGCATCCTTCGACGAGCCAACCCTCGCGGAAGTGGATTCGAAGAACCTCGATGCGAAATCCGCCCAAATCATCGCAGCGAGTGCGGAGAAGATCTATCTCGCGAACATTCCGGAGGCCGGCTCGAAGAAACAAATCGATGTCGTTGCGGTGGATATCGCCTCTGGCCAAGAAACAAGGCATGAGCACATCGAGACCAATGATTTCTTCGGCGTGATTGCACAGAGCGGGGAGCCCGTGCTGTATTACGCAAGCAACGATGGGGATTTGAGGCGCCGAAACCTAGAGTCGGGCGAGGACGTTGAGATACGTAAAGGTTTCGCACCCGAAGCCGTGTGGCGTATCGGCGACGATGCCCTTGTGTACGGCAAGGATACTGCGGAACAGGAGCGCTGTACCGATGAGCCAACGAAGCCTTGTGAAGCGAAATTCCTTTATGTCAGCGGTGGCAAGGCAGACGAGGCAATGAGCATGGAAACCAGAACCTACAGTTCTGTACCTGTGGTGCGGCGCAGCGGTGACGTCATTACGGCCATCTTCACCTCGCGAGCCGAGGGCATAGTAAAACTTCTCGTTCTGAAGCCCGAGTCTGGAGAAGTCCTGCTCGAATTGGGTAAGGATGAACTCAAGAAGTTGGACTTCGTCGACGCGATTTCGGACGGGGAGTCGATCTTTACCTACGACGGCAATCGAGCTTCCCCGCGCGTTGCTCAAAGCGATGTGAAGACTAAGGAACTTATCACCGCTGATGCGGATGTGTTCCCGATTGATTCACCGTCAGGGGCCCGGATTTGGGGCGTGAAGCGAGACGACGGGGATTGGTTCGAGGCCCGCGTCGCGGTCGAGGATTTAGACAAGTTCTAAACTAAGCGTCCTCGTCGCGCGATACCTGCGCGACGAGGCTGAGCATGCGCTCGGCGCGGCGATCCGGAAGGTCCGTATGGAGCACGTCCAAAACGGCATCGGCGATGGTGACGGAGGGGGCGGGCAGGGCGTCGTCGACAAGCGGGTATGGCGCCACGCCGGTGTTGTCGCGCATCTCGATGGCGGCGAGCGTCATGTGGAACGGTAGGTCGATGCGGGGGTCGTCGTCGCCAACGATCTGCGCTGCCAAATCGCGGAAGATACCCTCCAGGCGTTGGCGTGCCTCGTGGTACTCGTCAAACTCCTCCGACTCCAGCACAGGCAACTGGTAGAGCCGGCCCACGTTCCAATTCGAGGACAACAAGATACGGGTCTCGGCGGCGACGAGCGCCCAGAGCTTCACGGCTGCAGTTTCGTCGGTCTTGGCCAAGTCTGATGCGAGATCCAGCGAGGGCTGCAGCGTCCCCATGAGCAGCGTGAGGAAGATGTCGCGCTTGGAGGGGAAGTGGTAGTACAGCGACGCCTGACGGATGCCTACGGCGTCAGCAATGTCGTGAGTGGAGGTAGTTGCGAAGCCTTTGCGTGTGAAAAGCTCGGATGCGGCGTCGAGGATTTCGTCGCGGGCCGTTGCGCCTTTGCGCCGTGGGCTTTGCTTGCGTGGTCGTCCGACCGACTTCGCCATACCCTGCCTACCTTTCTGGGATACTCCACTACTTTAGAAGAAAAACACCCGCTCTCAACCCTCGCGGGGAGGGGAGTGCGGGTGCTTAGAGCCGAAGACTCTTACGCTGTCATCGTCAACCGGCTAATTAGCGGGTGGTGAACGGCAGAAGAGCCATCTCGCGCGCGTTCTTCACAGCGGTAGCGACCTGGCGCTGCTGCTGCGGGGTCAGGCCCGTGACGCGGCGGGAACGAATCTTGTGACGGTCGGAGATAAACAGACGCAGGGTCTCAATATCCTTGTAGTCGACGGTCTCGATGCCCTTTGCCTTCAGCGGGTTCTTCTTCGGGCGACGGGACTGCTCAATGCGCGGCTTACGCGAATTGTTGCGCTTCATAATTTGAGTCCTCCTTACCACGAAGACTTACGGACGCCAGGCAGCTCACCGCGGTGAGCCATCTCGCGCATACGGACACGGGAAACACCGAACTTGCGGAGGTAGCCGCGGGGGCGGCCGTCACGCGAGTCACGGTTGCGCACGCGCACCGGGGAGGCGTCGCGCGGCTGACGGTTGAGCTCAAACTGAGCGTCCAGACGATCCTCGTCAGAGGTCTCCGGGTTCTTGATGATTGCCTTGAGCTCGTTACGACGCTCCGCGTAGCGGGCGACGATCTCTTTACGCTGCTCGTTCTTAGCGATCTTAGACTTCTTCGCCATGGATTATCGCTCCTCGCGGAATTCGACGTGCTTGCGAACTACCGGATCGTACTTCTTCAGCGTGATGCGGTCCGGGTTGTTGCGCTTGTTCTTGCGGGTGACGTAGGTGAAGCCGGTGCCCGCGGTGGACTTCAGCTTGATGATCGGGCGGATATCGTTACGTGCCATTAGATCTTCTCACCTCGTGCACGGATCTGGGCGACGACGGACTCGATGCCGTCGCGGTCAATGATCTTCAGACCCTTCGTGGAAACGTTCAGGGTGATGGTACGGCCCTCGGAGGGCAGGTAAAACTTCCGCTTCTGCACGTTGGGGTTCCAACGGCGCGAGTGGCGGCGGTGCGAGTGCGAGACGGTCTTGCCGAACGACGGCTGACGTCCCGTGACCTGGCAATGTGCCGACATGGGTTTCTTCCTTACTCTTCTTACCGCCCACGACTCGATCACGATGTGAGGAAAGCGCCAGGTGAGAAGCGGTGTGAGGGTCCGCTACCGGCGCAAATGCAATCGGTTGACGTAGGCGTATATGTGTACTTCGACAACAGCGAGAGACAACCCTACCGTCTTTGCGCCATTTCTCATAATCGCGTTTTGCGTAGTATGACACCCGTGAATGAACCCACCTATCGGAGAATCGTCGCTCTCGACGTCGCTCGAGGTATCGCAATTCTGGGCACCTTGGCAACGAATATCTGGATCTTTGCCACCTGGCACCAGATGGACAGCGTCATGGAGCAGTATTTCGATCCGAACTTCACGCTCTGGGATGAGGTTCGCGCCGCTTCCACGAATGGAACTGCAGCAGAGGCCGCCGACGCGCTGTTCAATGCCGCAAGCGCGTTGGTCACGGACGGCAAGTTCCTGGGACTGCTCACCATCATGTTCGGCATCGGCATGGAGATCCAGCGCCAATCTGCAGCGAAACGAAACCAGCGCTGGCCCGGGCTGTACTACTGGCGCGCCATCCTCCTTGTGATCGAGGGCCTGCTGAACTACATCTTCATCTTCGAGTTCGATGTGTTGATGGGCTACGGCCTAACCGCGCTTGCGGTCGCGCCAATCATTGTGCGCAGCGAGCGTGTGCAAAAGGTGTGGATGTGGCTCGCGCTGAGCGCACATGTCCTTGTCATGTTGCTGTTCTCCGTGGGCACCTATCTGCTCAACAGCATCCCGCTCGACGAGATCGAGGGTGGCGAGGATATCCCCACGTTTGACCAGTCGTTTGCGCTCTACACCGCAACCGACAGCTATCCGGCGATGGTGCAGGCGCGTATCGACGACTTCTTCGGCGGCAGGTTCGAAATCCCAATCATGTTCGTGATGGGCATCGGTGTGTTTCTCCTCGCGGCCAGGTTGTACCGCGCTGGATTGTTCCAACCCGCCGGAGCGGGGTTGCGTCGCAAAGTAATGCTCGTCGGCCTTGGTGTTGGTATCCCGCTGGACTGGGGGCTGCGCTTGTTTGCCACCGGCGCATCTGCTTCGTTGACTCGCTACGTCACCTCGACGGTAGTGGCGTTCGGTGTCCTCGCGCTCATCGCGGCCTTCTACATCCGCCGCGACAACACGCTTGGTGTGGTGGGAACCGGTTTGGCTGCAGTCGGTCGCACCGCGCTGACGTGCTACATCCTGCAGAATGTGCTCGCCTCTGTGGTGTTCTACGACTTCGGGTTTGGTCTAGCCCGGTACGTAGAGGGGCCTGCCGGCACCTTGCTCGTGTGTGGGGTTTATCTCGCGTTGTGTGCGCTGCTTGTTGCCTTCAGCATGTTGTGGCTGAAGCGCTTCCAGCGTGGACCGTTTGAAATTGTCATGCACCGGGCTGTCGACATGGTTGCGGCTAAGCAACGACAAGCAGTGCAGCGGTAGCGGCAATGACGGTAACTGGTGCCAGGAGTAGGCCCCACAGGATGAACCCACGCCACGGTACTGGGGCCTTTGCGCGGCGGAGTTGATCTGCCCACAGCAGTGTGGCGAGCGATGCCCATGGGGTGATCACCGGGCCGATATTGACGCCGATCAGGAGCGCTAGCGCGCTGGCTGGATCGCTGACTGCGGGCTCGAGCATTAAAAACGCAGGGATGTTGTTGATTGCGTTCGCTGTGATCGCGCCAGCAGCTGCAATTGCAAAGGGGTGTGTGCCGGCGAGTTGCTGCATGGCGGACGAAATATCGCTGATCTGCAGGGCCAGTGTCGCCACCGCGGAGAAGGCAGTGGCAAGGCTGAGCGCCGACCACGGGATGAGTGGAGCAATGCCGCCGCGCCGTCCGGTCGGGCCCGCCGCACACCACATTGCGATGGCGGCGACGGTGCTCGTCAGCCAGTAGGGGATCGGGCTGAGGAGTGCGAGGACGGTGACGCCCAGCACCGCAAGGGCGTCCGTTGGGCGGGGGAGGATCGATGACGCTTCGGGCATAGGCTCGCCGGCTGCGCTGCGGTATATCGCCCGAGCCGCGTAGGACGCTGCCACTGCCACTGCCACTGCCACGGCTGCAGGGGCGGCGGCGAGTTTCACGTATTCACCGGTGGTGGAAAACGCGTCGCCTCCCACCGCCAGCAAATTCGTCAAGTTGGAAACCGGCAAAGGCATGGAGGCAAAGTTGGCAATCCACACCACGGAAAGCGCCACCGCCGGCACCGGAAGTCGGAAGCGGGAGGCGAGTTGCACCGCCAGCGGGGTCAGCATGATCGCAGTGGTGTCGAGCGAGAGGAACGCCGTTGCGGCGACACACAGTGCGAGAAACCCCGCCAGAACGATCTCTCTGCGCGACGTCGTGCGCTGCAACGCGCCAACCAGCCACTCGAAGGTGTGCACACGAGCAGCGAGATTGACGACGACAGACATGCCGGCCGCGAAACCCAGTACTGGAACAAGCCGAAGGGTAACTTCACCGGCGTCGTTCAGGGACACCGCGGCGAGCACAGCGAGACTGGCGATTGCGGCCAGCGGCAAAGAAAACGAGGAAAGCTTCATGGCGGAGTTGAGGGTAAGCGGTGGATGAGCAGGGCGGAGGTCGTCGATAGGCGAGTTGCAATGATTAGGTCGCAGCGTAAGTGAGCTGTATGCTATTTCGAGTTGTCCGGCAACCGTCGGATGAAAAGACCATTTCGCACCCAACTCGGGCACGATCCTTAATGTAAGGAACCGACCCGTAGTTCAATCCTGAGGGAGACGAATACTAATGAGGAAAGACATTCACCCGGATTACCACCCGGTGATTTTCCAGGACGCGAACACGGGCCACAAGTTCCTGACGCGCTCCACCCTGACTTCCGCACGCACCGAGCAGTGGGAGGACGGCAACGAGTACCCGCTCATCGTGGTTGACGTGACCGCAGAGTCTCACCCGTTCTGGACTGGCGCTCAGCGTCTCATGGACACCGCTGGCCGTGTTGAGAAGTTCAACCAGCGTTTCGGTGGCATGGCACGCCGCAAGAAGAAGTCCGCTAACTAAAGGGCGTAAAGGAGCACAATCATGGCAACCCCTAAGTTCAAGATGTCCCGCGCTAACACGCGCATGCGCCGTTCCCAGTGGAAGGCCAACAACCCTGACTTGGTCAACGTCAAGATCGACGGCCGCGAGGTGCAGATCCCGCGTCGTCTCGTTAAGGCGGCTCAGGCTGGCCTGATCGACGTCGAGCAGTTCTAAGCTTCCGCAAGGTAAAACTCGCGCAAAAATACCGGGTTCCCACAGGTGGGGCCCGGTTTTTTGATGCCGTTTTCACTCTTAGAGGAAAATAAGTCATAATATCCGCATGAAAATTCTCGTTGCCGATGACGAACAGGCTGTGCGCGAGTCACTGCGTAGGTCGCTTCGTTTCAACGGATACGACGTAGTCCTCGCCGTAGATGGTGAGGATGCGCTCGACCAGATCCGGTTAGAACAGCCGGATCTGACCATTTTGGACCTTATGATGCCAAAGCTTGACGGCCTCGGTGTCTGCCGTACGCTGCGTTCTTCGGGCTACGATGGCCCGATTCTTATGCTGACGGCGCGCGATGGTGTCGCGGACCGTGTGGCTGGCCTCGACGCTGGTGCGGACGACTACCTGCCCAAGCCGTTCGCGCTTGAGGAGCTGCTGGCCCGTGTCGGTTCGCTGCTGCGTCGCTCCCGTGCGGAGTCGCGCCATAGTGAGCAGAAGGATTCGACCACGCTGAAGTTCGAGGACCTGACCATGGACACCTCGACGCGTGACGTGTTCCGCGATGGCCGACCGATCTCGCTGACTCGTACGGAGTTTGCGTTGCTGCACCTGCTGATGCAGAACCCGCGCCACGTATTGGCCCGTCAGACCATTCTTGAGGAAGTGTGGGGCTACGACTTCCCAACCTCGGGCAACGCCCTGGAGGTTTACATCGGTTACTTGCGTCGTAAGACTGAGGCTGGCGGTGAATCTCGCCTTATCCATACTGTGCGTGGTGTGGGTTACGTGCTTCGGGAGACTGCTCCGTGATGTTGCGCGTCGCGTCTGGCGATGCCTATGAGACCCGCCTCGGGGCAGGTCATTCCTTGCGCCTGAAATTGGCGGTGCTGTCGGGCTTCATTGTCGCTGCCGCAGTTGGGTTAACGACGATGCTTGGCATGTGGCTGTCTACCAAAACCCACGAAGGCGTGTTGGATACTGAGCTGCGGAGCAAGACGTTGGGGATGGCTCGCCAGCTCGACGGGGCCTCGGAAGATCAGATCCGCTCTGAAATTGCGGCGTTTCGGCGATCAAACCCGTTGACAAGCATTGCGGTTTCAGGGGCAGACTCGAACCTGTTCTTGGGGGATCCGGTATCCATTTCAGGGCCGTATTTGCGTACGGAGAGCGGCGATGCGGTATCCGTGCGCTCAGTCAACGGTAAGCGTGTTGTTGTGCGCCAAACACCGGATGGGATGGTCGTTGCCGCATCTCGGACAGAGGATCCGTACGGTCGCATCTCTGGAAGCCGGGCGGCGGCAGCGCTGGTGGTTATCGGTGTCGGCAGCCTGGTGGCGTGGATTTCTGGTGCGTTCATTTCGGCGGTGGGCTTGACTCCGGTGCGCAGGCTGCACCGTGAGTTGGACAACGCTAACGAGTCGAGTGGGCCGCGTGAACTTCCGGTGGAGGGCGACGACGAATTTGCGGAGGTGACCTCTTCGATCAACGCCTTGGTGAGGTCGTTGGAGGAGTCCAAGAAGCGTCAGGCGCAATTGGTGGCGGATGCGGGCCATGAGCTCAAGACGCCGTTGACATCGATGCGCACCAACATTGAGTTGTTGATGATGTTGCATAACTCCGGCCGTCAGGACCAGATTTCGGCTGAGGACCGGGCCGATTTGGAACGTGATGTGCTTGCCCAAATGGAGGAGATGTCGATCCTGATCGGCGACCTGGTCGACCTTTCCCGCGACGAGTCGCATGAGACCGAGCCGGAGGATTTCCGCCTCGACGAGGTGCTCGAAGAGGCGCTGGACCGTGTGCGTCGTCGTCGCCCCGATGTGACGTTCTTGTTCCACGCCGACCCGTGGGTCATTCGTGGTGATCGTTTTGCCATGGGACGTGCGCCGATCAACTTGATCGATAATGCTGCGAAGTGGTCGCCGGAGGGTGGTGCAGTGCGTGTGTCGCTTAAGGCGGCGAAGCGCAACGCGGTGCTTATTGTCGACGACTCGGGCCCCGGCATCCCACCCGAGGAGCGCGAGAAAGTCTTTGAACGGTTCTACCGTTCCCCGGAGTCGCGCGCTATGCCGGGTTCTGGCCTGGGGTTGGCGATTGTGAAGCAGGTAATGGACCGCCACGGTGCGACAATCGTGGCGGAGGAGTCGGACGACGGTGGCGCCCGTTTCCGGGTGGTGTTCCCGGGACGTCCTCCGGAGGACGAGACGGCTGAGGATCTTATAGTCGAAGACGAGAACGAGACCCGCGTCATCCCGAAGAAAAGCTACAGCTAAACCCGTACAGAAAATGTACAGAAAACACTACGTTTCGTTTGGTGAGGTCGCAAGCGCCGCCACAGCGCGGTAGGGCATACTCGCAATCCATGAGCAATACGCGCGATTTCGGAGAGCAACCCAACGATGAAACCTCGAGCTTTCCGCACCAGACAACTGAAAACTACGACCAGGCACCGTATGTGCCAAGCGGTGGCGTGTACACGGTTCCGCCGCAATCCCAGGCTCCAAAGCGTCGCGCAGGCGTAGGAACCGCCTTTGCGGTTGCGTTGGTGACAGCCCTTGCAGCCGGTGGTGGTGCGGGTTACGTTGCGGGGTCGGCGGGATCGTCGCAAAGCGCAGATGCTCCGAGTGGAGAGCAGGCGCAAGAAAACGCCCTGGAGAATCCCTCTGTGTCGAATGCCGCGGAGGCACCAGATGGATCGGTAGAGAAGGTGGCGGCGCAGGTGCTGCCGTCGGTGGTGTCCATTGAGGTGGCCACGCGCTCTGGTGGGGCGGAGGGATCCGGCTCCATCATTTCCTCTGATGGGTATGTGCTGACCAACCACCATGTGATTGCCGCAGGTGCGCAGCCGGGGACCGAAATTCAAGTCACACTCAACGATGGTTCTCGCCACCGCGCGCAGTATGTTGCCTCCGATGTGAACACCGACATTGGCGTGCTCAAGATCGAGGGCGTAGACAACTTGCCGGTGGTGCAGTTCGGCAATTCTAATGACCTGCGTGTGGGCCAGCAGGTCGTGGCGGTCGGCTCGCCGTTGGGTCTGTCTGCGACGGTAACCTCAGGTATCGTCTCTGCGCTCAACCGACCGGTGCGCGCGAGCCAGGGTGGCGGCGAGAGCTCGCTGATGGACGGCATCCAGACGGATGCGGCGATCAACCCCGGTAACTCGGGCGGCCCGTTGGTGGATATGAACGGCAACCTGATCGGTATGAACTCGGCGATTGCGTCGCTGTCCCAGAGCAGCTTTGGCGGAGAGAGCTCCGGCGGTTCGATCGGTCTTGGGTTCTCCATTCCGTCGAACTTTGCCAAGCGAGTGGCGGACCAGCTGATCCGTAATGGTGAGGCGGCGCAACCGATGCTGGGTGTGCAGGTCAGCATCGCCCAGGCCATCACTGGCGGCGCTGTGGTTGCTGCGGTGGAGCCGGGCAGCCCCGCGGAGCAGGCGGGCCTGAAACGGGGAGATGTGATCACGCGGTTGAATGACCGACTTATAGATTCAGCCGACGCGTTGATTGCCGCTACCCGTTCACAGGACTTTGGCCAGACAGTGACGCTGCAAGTGGAGCGTCAAGGAGAAGGTGAGCCGATTCCGGTAGAGGTGACCCTCAGCACAGGGTAAGTTCTTTAGAGACTTGCAATATTTTCTCACCGCGCTGACGGACGGGAGCCCGTTTTACGATGACTGAACTGTATGACTCGGTTGATCTTGCTGATCTGGACATGAATGAGCCGGACGATGCAACCCTTCGTGCCTCTGAGCTGGAGCAGGCTGCGCCGGAATCGCCGCGTGCCATTGTTGTGTTGGTGGGGGATCGTCGATACGACGCCCCCGGCGATAACACCGACAAGATGGTGGTGGAGCTCCTTAGCGAGTTCAATTACCGGGTTGACGGTGTGGTGCGGGTGAAGTCGAAGAAGTCCGATATCCGCAAGGCGATTGAGACCGGTGTCGTCGGTGGTGTGGACTTGGTGCTCACGCTCGGTGGTACGGGTGTTGGTCCGCGCGATAAGACGCCGGAGGCGACGCGCGGCATCATCGATAAGGTGGTGCCGGGGGTGAGCCAGGCGATTCGGGCGTCGGGGCAGGCGTGTGGCGCGGTTGATGCGTGCACCTCCCGCGGCATTTGCGGTGTATCCGGCTCTACGGTGGTGGTGAACTTGGCGTCGAGCCGTCAGGCGATTCGCGATGGCGTATCGACGATTGCCCCGCTGGTCACCCACCTCATCGGCGAACTCAACCAGTACTCGGTGTAGATAGCGCGCGGTGACAGTGCAGATGGAACGCAAGAGAAGAAGAGTCGTGCGTCGTGCGGATGTGGATTACGACCGCACGGCGGATAAGGCGCCGTCGCAACAACGCAAAAGCCCGGCGTTCGACGGCGAGCGCGAAGTGCTACTCGATGACGAAGAGCCGGGCTTGACTGGCCGCGCCTTCTACGAAGAGCAGCGGCCGCCGCATCACGGGGATTAGTTCAGCGGCTTCTGGGTGGAGTTCGGGTTCTGGTTGGACAGCAGGTCGCGGATTTCCGCGAGCAGCTCGGTCTCGGTCGGAGCCGGCTCCTCTGGGTCGACGCCCTTGTGACGCTTCTGTGCCTCGTCGAGCTTGTTCATCGGCATGACCAGCAGGAAGTAGATCACTGCAGCGATGAGCAGGAAGTTGATGATTGCGGTGATCAGTGCACCGAAGTCAACGAAGGTAGCCTCGTTGCCCTCACGGACGAAGAAGCCGAGGCCGGAGTAGTCCACGCCGCCGAGGGCTGCGAGGAACGGGTTGATGATGGAATCGGAAAATGCGGTGACGACAGCGGTGAAAGCTGCACCAATCACAACGCCAACGGCAAGGTCAATGACGTTGCCGCGCATGATGAAATCTTTAAAACCTTGAAGCATGTTAGGGAATACTAGGCGGTTGTATATGACGACTCAAAAGTAAGGTCAATGGGCCATCCAGCGAGGCTGCAGCAACGGCTTCTGCTTGAGACTGCCGAAATAGCACAAGAACTGTACCTTTCTCACCTGATGTGACCACGCGCCCGCCAGTTGCGACAGTGCGCGGCCCTTGTGCGATCACGTCCACCCGTGCACCGTGATGCAGCAGCGGAATGATGTCTGATTCCGCGACCGGAACTGGCACCAGAGAGAACTCTTCGCCGGGTGGTTCCTCCGCAACCAAGGTTGCGGTGAGATCCGGTCCGACAAGGCGTGTGGAGGTCACCACCTCACCAGCTGATGCCGCCGCGGCAAGAAGCTGGCCCTCCGCCAGCGCGAGATCAGACAGTGCCCCCTGCGGTACTGCGTCAGCTGGAAGTCGCCGCAGGGCTACGTCCTCGCCGGTGAGGGTCGTGCCGGGCGCAACCTCACGGGCAAAGACAACCACCGCTGGATCATCGCGTGACACACCGACGATGACGTGCAACGCCGCGGCGATGACAAGAACCACCGCAACGATGCGGCGAATGATGACAGACCGGCGGTATCCGGGCGTGCGCAACTGTGCGAACTGTGCGTGAAGGTCCATAGGTATCTGACGGACCCTGCACTACCCCGGTTCCCTCAGACCCTAAATAATCCGCTTGGGGTGATGATGTAGTCCACGGGTTGGTCGTGGTCGTCGCAAGGCACGGCGTCCACGATGTCCTCGTCGTAGACCACCGCCGCCACCGGTACGTCGAGTCCTGCAAGCGCACGGTCGTAATAGCCTTTGCCTTTACCCAGGCGCATCCCGCCTCGGTCCACCGCGAGTGCCGGCGCGACGATCAACCCGCACGAGCGCAGCACCCGGGAGGTGAATCTCGCGCCGGTGGGCTCGACGACTCCGAGTGCACCGGTTGCACCGGCGTCGTCGGCTGCGGCTGGGGACCACGCCAGCTCGCCGCTGCTGAGCGAGATTGGCAAGAACACCGTGCGGGCGGGCCCGGTAAGACGTGTCGCGAAATCGGCTGGGCCCGGCTCAGTAGCCAACGGGTTGTAGGCCGCGATGTTGGTCCCCACCGCATTCGTCTCACGCAAACACGCCAGTGTGTGCGACACAATCGCGTCGTCAAGTGACTGCTTACGTGCAGTGTCTGCGGCTAATTCGCGCCGGGTGGAGAGGTGGGCTCGTCGTAAAGCATCTTTTGCATTGACGGCTGGTGTGGATTGGGACACGGAACTCCTTGGGTCGCTCACCGGGTTTACAGGGGCGTCAGGTTAAGCTCATGACTTATGCGGAATTCTACTGACCACACTGCTGCGGCCCCGGCTGCCACGGACGGCAACGCGTTTTCGCTGAAGACGGTTGTTGTTCCTGCTGCTGGTATGGGGACGCGTTTTTTGCCGGCGACGAAGACTGTGCCGAAGGAGTTGCTGCCGGTGGTGGACACTCCGGGCATTGAGTTGATCGCCCAGGAGGCTGCGGCCTGTGGTGCGCAGCGTTTGGCGGTGGTGGTGGCGCCGAATAAGGAAGAGATCATGCGCCACTTCGGTGACTTTGCCGAGTTGCAGGATCTCATGGTCGCGCGCGGCAAGGAAGAGCAGGCTGAAAAGGTTGCTCGTGCTGGCGAGCTGATTCAGGCTGTTGCGGTTGAGCAGGATCAGCCCCTCGGCCTGGGTCATGCTGTGGGGTGTGCGGAGCAGGCGCTTGACGACGACGAAGATGCCGTGGCCGTCATGTTGCCGGATGATCTTGTGCTGCCGATGGGGGTGATGGACAAGATGGTCGAAGTGCGCAATCGCCTCGGTGGGTCTGTGCTGTGCGCGTTTAACGTCTCGCGTGAAGAGGTGTTTAACTACGGCGTGTTTGATGTTGAGGATGCGGGGGAGTCCTTTGATGGCATCGAGGTGTTGAAGGTGCGTGGCATGGTGGAAAAGCCTGCCGTGGAGGATGCGCCGTCGACGCTTGTGGCTACTGGCCGGTATTTGTTGGATCGTGGCATTTTTGATGCGCTGCGTCGTATTACCCCGGGTAAGGGCGGCGAGCTGCAGTTAACTGATGCCATTGAGTTGATGATCTCTGAAGGCCACCCGGTGCATGTGGTGGTTCATGAGGGCAAGCGCCATGACCTGGGCAACCCGGGTGGTTATATTCCGGCGAATGTGGACTTTGGTCTGCACGACGAAAAGTACGGGCCGGCGTTGTACACGGCGTTGAAGAAGATCATCACCGAATACGAAGCAGAACACCCCGAACTGACAAACTAAGGCGAAAGTAAGGCGGGTACATCCATGCGCAGCGTTGAGGAGCAGCTTGCAGCGGTGATTGATGCTGCCGTTGCGCCGGAGCCCATCCGCGTCGCACTCACTGATGCCCTCGGGCTGCGGTGCGCGGAGGAAATCGCCGCCACCCGCCAGGTTCCCGGTTTTGCACAGGCTGCCATCGACGGGTTTGCGGTTCGCGCCGTCGACGTCGGCGGTACCGCAGGTCTGCGCAGGCGACCAGCAGCTGGCGCCGAGGATGAGTCCGAAGCGGACGCCGAAGAGCAGAAGGCCCCGCGCCCGGCGCCCGATCGTGCGCTGCCGGTCGTCGGTGAGGTGCCCGCCGGATCTCAGAAGCCGCTGCGCCTCCAACCGCGCCAGGCGGTGCGTGTGGCCACGGGCGCACCACTGCCCACCCTGGCTGATGCTGTGTTGCCGCTGGAGTGGACCGACCGCGGCCGCAAGCGCGTGACTCCGCTGCGCCCCGTGCGCACCGGTGACTTTGTGCGCAAGGCCGGCGACGATATCCAGCCCGGCGACGTTGCTGTGCGCCAGGGCACCATCTTCGGTCCCGCGCAGGTGGGGCTGGCTGCTGCGGCCGGTCGCGACAAGGTGCTCGTTTACCCGCGCCCGCGAGTGACGGTGATGAGCTACGGTCTGGAACTCGTCGATTTGGAGCGCGATCCTGGTTTGGGTCAAGTCTTCGACATCGCTTCCTACGCTGTGGCTGCCGCTGCTGAAGAGGCTGGCGCTGAGGTGCAACGCGCGGGCATCATCAACGCGGAGCCGCGCCGCATGCGCGAGACCATCGCCGGTTACGTGGATAAGAGCGAGTGCATCATCATCACCGGCGCCGTCGGTGGCTCCGGTGCTGCGGCGATCCAGGAGATCCTGCGCGAGATGGGGCAGATCGACACCACCCGCGTTGCCATGCACCCTGGTTCCGTACAGGGCTTCGGCGTGCTGGGGGAGGAAAGGATCCCAGTGTTCCTCTTGCCGTCGAACCCGGTGAGCGCTCTGGTGATTACGGAGACCATCGTCCGGCCACTCATCCGCCGTACCCTCGGGGCGCCGACGATCACGCGTCAGACGGTGCGTGCGCGTTCGTTGCGTCCGATGGAGTCCATCGACGGTCGTCGGGGCTACATTCGCGCCCGCCTCATGCGAGACAGCGAGACCGGCGAGTACCTCGTGGAGCCGCTGAGCGTGCTCGACGCCGGCCCGACCCACTTGCTGGCTGGGTTTGCGGAGGCCAACGCCATGATCCACTTGCCAGAGGGTGCCACCCACGTGCGCCCGGGCGACGAGGTGGACGTCGAGTTCATCCGGCAGCGCAGCTAGCGTGTTTGCCATGTTTCGCCCGCCCACACCGGGCTGGCCAGAACTGACCCCTGCCGTCGGGCTGCCGGACGGTGCGCGTGTGCAGTTGCGTCCGCTGCGCGGTAGTGATGGGGCGGATTGGTGTGAGACGCGCGTCGTCGATAGGCAATGGCTCGCGCCTGTCGAGCCCACAGTGGACGGCACCTGGGAGGACGCCCACTCGCATGCAGCGTGGCGCAACTCGTGGCTCAACCTCAAACGCATGGCGCAGCAGGGCACGGTGGTGCCGATGGTCATCGAGGTCGACGGCGCGTTTGCCGGCCAAGTGACGTTGGGCAACATCCAGCACGGGATCGTCTCCGAATGCTGGATCGGCTACTGGGTGCATTCGCCATATATGGGGCGCGGGGTTGCGTCGGCGGCGTGTGCACTCGGCGTGGATCACGCCTTTGGGCGCGTGGGCCTGCACCGTGTGACGGCGACGTATCTGCCGGGCAATCCTGCCTCTGGCAAGGTGCTGCGCACCAACGGCTTTGTGGAGGAAGGCTATTTGCGACGCAACCTGCACATCGACGGGCAGTGGCGTGACCATCACTTCGTCGCCATCAATATCGACGACTATCCCACGACCGCGGTGCAACGGCTCCGCCGCGCGGGTCGGCTTGTCTAGGTTGTCTGGTTTTTGAATTCCTTTCCGCGACCACGGCGCGCCAACCCGCCGAGTGTCGGTTGTGCCGATACCGTGGCGTGAAGTGTCTATTGGGTGCATGTAGTTGCGGAAAGGTCTGTGATGGGCAGCTCGAGCTTATTGATCGTTTTGATCCTCATCGTGTGGGTGATCGTGCTCGCGCCGTTGGCGGTGGGGAATAACAAGCCGATTCGCCGCTCCGGTGAGGGCTACGAAGAGACGCGCGTGCTGCACAAAGGTGGCGACGCCCCCATGGCAACCCGCCGTCGCCCGAAGCTGACCCAGGCTGACATCCACCGCCACGACGACGCAGATGACGATTACGAGGTTGTCGAGGCTGTCGCCGAGGAGGAGCAGGTGCTTATCGACGACGCCCCGAACCTGCGCCTCTTCAAATCCGCACAGGCCGAAGACGCTGCCCAGGACGACAACACCGTCGATGGCGAAGTTATCGAGCACGTCGCCGACGAGGCTGACGCTGAATCCCAGGACGAGGCTGCACCCGCCGAGTCTGAGGAATCTGCCGAGACCGCTGAATCTGCTGAGACCGCCAGTGTTGTCGCCGCAGAGGCTGGCGGCTCGACCGCAATCTCCGTGCTCGTCCAGAACGAAGAGGGCGCTGAAGACACCGCTGAAGAAGCTGTCGAGGAAGATCGCTACGAGTTCGACGAGACGTACACCTCGCCGGCGGACCTGGGCTACGCCACCGCAGACACCGTCACAGACGCAGACACGGACACAGGCGCTGAGGCTGAGGTCGCTGAGGCTGATGGTGCGGAGGACGCAGAGGACAACCCGGACGCTGTCGAGGCCGTCGACGCGGAGGGCCCTGAGGATGCTGTGGACGCAGACACAGACGCTGAAGACGCGGCCGAAAACGATGTCGTCGACGAGGCAGACATCGCATTTGCGGCGTCGCGTCGTGGCCGCGGTGGCTACGACCCACAGCGCGAGCAGGCAGCCAAGGCCACGCGCCAACAGCGCCGCCAGCGCACGCTGCTCGGTCTGCTTACAGCGTGTGTGATCACGTTTGTGGCCGCGTTCGTCGCCGGTGGCTGGGTGTGGGCGCTCAACATCGTCGCGCTTGGCCTGACCGCGTGGTACATGATCGCACTGCGCCACACCGTGCTGCAGGAGCGCGCACTGCACCAGCGTCGCCTGCGTCAGTTGCGTCGCGCGCGCCTGGGTGTCGCTCTGGGTGATGAGGCCAACTCGCGCGAGCGCGTTGCTCGTCGCTACTCGGGCTCGGTGATCCTGGATCTTGACGACGACAGCCCCGACTTCGACGCACTGCCCGTTTCTCGCTTCACTCCGCCAGAAGACGACCACGACCGGGCCGACTACCGCGATATCCGCGACCGCTTCGCTGCACGCGCCAGCTAGTGCTTATAACCAGGCGATTTAACCACATCGGGTTGCAGGAGTAACGTGGCAATCGCCTTCAAGAGGCGCCCTTGAGGGGCTATAGCTCAGTTGGTAGAGCGTCGCGTTCGCAATGCGAAGGTCAGGGGTTCGATTCCCCTTAGCTCCACAATTCGATAAAACCCCTGGTCGTGATTGGCCAGGGGTTTTGCTGTATCTGCCCTGGTAGGTGCACTATTCCTTTGTTGCCACATGCCGTGGTATGAAGTCTCGTTCGACGCTGTACGGGCGCATTGGCCGAGATGATTACGGGTCAGAGCGCTGTGGCCCGCGCGTGAGGTGGGGTTGTCTGCTCACCAGCTTACCGCGACGCGCGGACATTTGGCACAGTCTTTTTGCCGCTTGCGTATGCTGCGTGCGCGCACGTGGCTATCCGCGGCTGTGATATCGACGGCTGCGCCGCATTCCGTGTCGCCAGGTAAGGCCCCCGCGCAGGTTTAGCCTTGGTACGAGACGCTGACCCTGGCAGCTGACGTCGAGACCGACGAGGGGCATGGAAGTCTCGACAGCCCATGCCTTTGGGTGCAGAAACTGTCTCGGTCGGCAAAGTCCAGAGGTATGTGCGGTGATGTGCGCCCTATTCCGCAGCACCTCCTGCGACGCGCAGGCGGCGCTGCTCATTTGCGGTGAAGGTCCGCTCAGCAAGTGACTCACCGGCGCCCCCTTGCAGGTGGACGACGACGTCGAGACCGAGCTCTTCGAGTTCTTCGACGTCCTCGCGGTACATGGCGACAGTACTGATCGTGCACTCATCAGCGTTGATGCGGGAAGCGTAAATTTGCTTTACTGATTCCAGGTTGGCGTGTTGGGCCGGCATGGCGAGCATGATCATGTCGATCTGGTGGCTGTCTTTGACGCGTTCCCAGAAGTCGACGTCCGTAGCGTCTCCTTCTACCACGTTGTAGCCACGTTCCTGCAGGTGGCGGACGCGAGCTGTGTCGTGCTCCACGCCAAGGACCCGCACACCGTAGACCTCAGTTAGCTCGGTGTAGCAGGCGATGCCGAGGCGGCCAACGCCCAGGACGAGTGCGTGGGCGTCGCCAAGCTCGATGGGGCGATCCCCCGGATGGATTTTGTGCGGCGGGCGTGTGGGTAAACGCTTGGCCAAGCGGGTGGTGCGCGAAACGCTCTGTGGGTTAAGAATTGCCGAGATGACGAAGCTGAGCGAGACGGCAAGCACCAGGGAAAGCATCCACCGTTGATTCAACCAGCCATCTTTGACACCAAGTGCGGCGATGATCAGGGCAAACTCTGAGTAATTGGAAAGCAAGAGCGCCGCAAGCACCGAGGTGCGGTTGCGTAGGCCCAGGCCCCAGAGGATTGCCCAGTAGGCGACGGCTTGCAAGGGCAGGAGTAGGAGAAGTAATCCAGCGTCGAGCATGTTTTGCCAGTTCGGCAGCCCGAGGAAGCCAATGTTGACGAAGAATCCGACAAGCAGCAGCTCTTTCAGTGTGAACAGTGAGTGGCTGAGTTGCTCAGCCCCCGAAGAACGGGAGAGCACGACGCCCATGATGAGGGCGCCGAGGCTGCCGGAAAGACCGACCCACTCAAAAAGGGCGTAGCCGGGCAGCAGAGCCATGACGATCCCGAAAAGCGCCCCCAATTCGCCGTGGCCAAGCTTGTACCAGCGACGCGTGATCAAAGCGAGCAGCGGCACGATAACGACGAGCCCCAGGGCCGCCAAGCGCGGTGGTTCGCCGCGCAGGATGCTCATGAAGGCGACGGCGAGAATGTCCTGCATAATCAGCACGCCCACGCAGATATTGCCGTAGAGCGCCTGCTCATCGCCGCGGTCCTGCAAGATTTTGATCACGACGATGGTGCTAGAAAAGCTCAAGACCAGGGCGACGTTGACGGCAATCGAGAAGGACGCGGGACCGAAAGCGCCGAGCGCGCCGAGTGCGGTGATGAATCCCGCGCCAACAATCGTCATGACCAAGGCGTGGGCTCCGGCGGTGAGCCACACGGCCTTATCCGTCAATGCGCGCAAATCCAGGCGCAGGCCAATGGCGAAGAGCATGAGGGTGACGCCGATGTCGGCGAAGAGATCGAGAGCCTCGACGTGCGCGACGCCGCTGGCGTTGAGGATGAACCCGGCCGCCAGAAACCCGATAAGTGGTGGGAGGCGGACAGCCCATGCGATCAGCCCGCAGCCAAACACGACAGCAAGGTAGGTCAACAGCAGTTCCATACAGAGCAGTCTGCCTTATGTAGGGTTAAGCGACAAAATGTGTGCTTTTGAAACGTCCTGGGTTTGGTTCCGCTTCTTTTACGGCCCTGTGTTGATGGGCTCGGTGAGATAGTACTCGGTTTCTACTTCTTGTGGGGTGGCGTAGTCCAACGCCTCGTGAAGACGTTTGGTGTTCCACCAGTGCACCCACCGCAGGGTGGCTAGCTCGACTTCTCCTACTGATGTCCACGGGCCTTGAGGATGGATAGGTTCAGCCTTGTAGCGACCGTTAACTGTCTCGGCCGGCGCGTTGTCATAGGAATCTCCGACTGTGCCGACACTCGGCCGGATCTCGGCTTCGGCCAGTGCGGTGGAGTATTTCAGTGACACGTACTGACTTCCCCGGTCACTGTGGTGTATCAGCTGGTCGCCGTGGATTCGCCCTGCAGTCGTTAACGCATGTTCCAGTGCCTCCATCGGCAGCGCATCAGTGCGCATCGTAGATCGGGTGGCAACACCGACTATTTTGCGGCTGTAGACGTCAATGACAAACGCGGTGTAGGCGAATCCTGACAGGGTGCGAACATAGGTAATGTCGGCGACCCAAAGTCGCCCAGGTGCTGTGGCCCGGAAGTTTCGCTGCACAAGATCCGGACGATGATCCGGCACCTTAGGGCTGATCGTGGTCACCGGGGTGCGTCCACGTCGTCGACCAGACACACCTGCAAGTTTCATCAGGCGTGCGGTCTTGTCGCGGCCGATATGAAAGCCCTCACGGTTCATGGCGTGCCACATCTTGCGGATGCCGTAGACCGAGAAGTTTTCCGCATGGACGCGCTGAATCTCTGGGATAAGCAGGCTATCGCTTAAGGCCCTCGCACTCGGGGCGCGGGTGGTGGCTTTACGGTAGCCGCGGGAGGTGATGAATCCACGGTCTGCTTGTTTCAGAACACGGCAGATGGCCTCGACCCCAAATTGCTCCTTGTACTCGTCGATGTAGGAGATCATCTGGTCGTGGGTCGGTCGAGTTCCGCCGCGAAAAAAGCCGAGGCAGTCTTGAGGATTCCGTTGGCTCGTTTCAGCTCGCGGTTTTCCCGGCGTAGCCGTTTGAGCTCTTCTTCCATGGTTTCGCCACCTGTTGGTGCCGTCTGCTCATGGGCGACGCTGTCACGGTACCAGGCGCGTAACGTGTGGTGGGACACGCCAAGGAGCTCTCCGACTTCCTCGTACGCGCGTTGCCGTGAGCAGGACTCCAGACGGACCATCTCTAGGACTTGATGGATCGCCTTCTCCTTGAATTCGGCGGAATACTTTCTGGACATAGTGCCAATCCTTCCTTAGCAGAGGTAGGAACTAAACCCAGGACGCTTCAATCGCCGCCGGCCTGCTCACGTTCGTGTGGGAGACCGCCTGGTTCGACATCGTTGTCGGCGCGATCATCGCCGCCATCAACCTCTCGGCTGCCAAGGAAGTTTGGGAGGCCTCCCGCGAGGAGCACGACTCCGTCGAGGACGCCTTCGCGGACATGGACGACGATTAAACGCCGCCTAAACGCCGCCTAGACGCCGCTTAGACCCACACCCCGGATGCGCCGCGGCGCCACGTGCCCACCAGGTTGGTGTCGATGATGCCGGTGGATTCCATCAGTGCGTACATGGTCACCGGCCCGACGAAGGTGAACCCCCGCTTCTTCAAATCCTTGGCTAACTGTGCAGACTCGTCGGATTGTGTCGGGACTTCCGCCATCGTGCGCGGGGCAGGGGTTGTTTCCGGCTTGTAGGACCAGATGAACTCGCCCAGGTGCGTGCCCTCCTCGCGCAGGGCAAGTGTTGCCTTGGCGTTGGTCACGGCGGCTTGGAGTTTGCGGCGGTTGCGGATCAAGGTGTCGTCGTCAAGCAAATGCTCAATGCTCATGCCCGCGACCACCTCCGGGTCGAAGTTTGCGAAGGCGTCGCGGAACGCATCGCGCTTTTGCAGGATCAACCGCCACGACAAGCCCACCTGGAAGCCCTCGAGGCAGACGCGTTCAAACATGCCCCGCTCGTCGCGTACGGGGTCGCCCCATTCGGAGTCGTAGTACTCGCGCAGTAGGGGATCGGTTGCGGCCCACGGCGGGCGGGCACGGCCGTCTTCGCCGACGACGGGCCATCCTGCGGTGTCTGGAAGTTGGTCAGTTTCGTTCATCTTGTTTTCACTCATAACTATTGGACTCGTTTCTACCCCGTTCGGTTCCACGGGTACGCTCGTTGGCATGAATAGGCCTGCCGTACGTGACTTTGCGCTGCTCCTTTTGCGTCTTGTCCTCGGCACCGTATTTGTCGCCCGCGGGTTTCAACACTGGTTTGACACCGGCATGGCGCAAACCGGGCGCGATTTCGCGGCACTCGGGGTGCCGCAGCCACAACTGTCCGCATACCTGACTGGTACCGCTGAACTTATCGGTGGGGCGTTTTTGGCAGTGGGGCTGCTCACCACAATCGTCGCGTCGGTGCTGGCGCTGCTCGTGCTTGCTGCGGGGTATTTCGTGCACCTGGATAACGGGTTCTTCGTGGAAAACGCTGGGATCGAGTACCCGCTGGTGCTAGCTGCGGCGTTGTTTATCATCATCGTGTTCGGCACCGGTCGTGCGAGTTTGGATGGGGTGTTAACGCGTGCTTAGCCACGAGGAAGTTCAGGCAGCGCTGTCTGCGCGTATCGACGGCGAACCGGCCGGTCTCGACGACGCCGTCGTCGACGCACACCTGGCGAGCTGTGATGAGTGCCAGGCCTTCCTCGACCAGGCCCTGGTGCTCTCCCATGAGTTCGTGCCGCAGGAGCGTCCCGCGATGGCCCCGCCGCAGGATCTGTCAGAGGTGATCCTGGCGAGCGTGGACGACGAGTGGCGCAAGCTCTCGCAACGGCGCGCTTTCGGCCTTGCCATCGGGCGCACTCTGCTTTTCGCCATGGCGGTGGCGTGGGTGCTGTGGGCCATCAGCCTCATCGTTGCCGGTGGGGAAGAACCGGTGGTGGCGTCTAGCGCGTCTGTACGCCTTGGTGTGGCGCTCGCGCTGGCGTTTACGGCGTGGAAGCCGCGTCAGATCCCGGGCGTGCTGCTGATCGTGGGGTCGATGTTCACCTTCACGGTCGGCTTCGCGGTGCGCGACGCGGTCCTTGGCGCGGGTGAGTTTGAACCTGCCGCGGTATTCATCCCGTTTGTCAGCGTGATCGCGCTGGTGTGGACGTGGTTCGCGGATCGCGGCGGGGAAGTGCGCCGAGCGTGGCGCATTCTCGGTGCCAACCCGTTGTAGTTATTTCCAGCTGGTTATTTCCAGCTCGGCAGCCACATGAGGGATTCGTAGTAGGAATCCGGGATGCGCAGGCCGTAGAAAATCGGTGACCAGTAGAAGAAGCTTGCCGCGACCAAGGCGATGTAGACCACGGCAGCGAGTTGGCCCCAGCGCATCTCAAAGCCTGCGACCTTGTTGACCCAACTCCACGTCACGGGTCCGCCTTTCTTCGCAAGGTTGCCCACCGCCAGTGCAAGCAGCACCGCCGTAAACGGCACGAGAGCAGTGGCGTAGAAGAAGTACATCTGGCGGTCGAATGCAGCCAGCCACGGGAGGAAACCGGCGGCGAAGGCGATCACCGGAACGATGACGCGGAAGTCCTTGCGGGTCAGCCAGACCCAGCACGCCCAGAGCAGGACTGGCACGGTGAGCCACCAGATGGCAGGGGTGCCGAACATGTAAATCATCTCGCGGCAGGTGCCATCGCCCGGGGCGACCTTGCACTCCAAGTCAGTGGCGGAGTAGTAGAGGATCGGGCGCGCAGAGACGAGCCATGCCCACGGCTTGGAATCCCACGGGTGAGAGTGCCCACTCGAGGAGGTCAGGGATGCGTGGAAGTTCAGGACAGAGAAGTGGTAGTACAGCCAACCTGCGACGGAATCGGGCAGGTTTGTCAGCCAGGGCCAGTCGGAGCCGGCGATGGTGCCGTCTGCAAGCGAGTGGCGGTACACAGAGGTTTCAGAGGCGAACCAGGCGCGCCAGGACCAGATGTAGAGCAGTGCCGGGATGAGCACGATCGAGGCGAGTGCGGCTGGGACGTCGCGAAGCAAGGTGCCAGCGACCGGCTTTTCCACGCCGTAGCGGCGGCGCAGGTAGAGGTCCCAGAACGACGACAGCAGGCCGAAGAACATGATGTAGTACAGGCCTGACCACTTCACCGACAGCGCAAGACCAAGGGCGACACCGGTGGCGAAGCGCCACCAGCGGAAGCCCATCCGTGGGCCGAACGGGCCGGTGCCGTCCAACTTGCCGGCCAGCCAGGCATCGTGCCAGCGGTGGTGCACCTCGCGCATGTCGCCGGCGAGCGTCCAGGCGGCAATGACGATAAACAGGACCTGGAAGATATCCAGCATGCCGAATTTGGCTGCGACGAGCAGGACGCCGTCGAAAAGCGCGATGATGCCCGCGACCACACCGATAGAGGTGGACTGGCTCACGCGGCGCGCGATGAGGAACACGAACACGATCACCGCGGTGCCAAACAGTGCGGTGATGATGCGCCAACCCAAAGGCGTGTAGCCGAAGATGGTTTCGCCCATCGCTAGCAATTGTTTGCCCAGCGGCGGGTGCACGACCAGGCCGTAGCCCGGGTTCGACTCAATGCCGCCGAGTACCGGGTTGAAGGAGCTGCGCACCATGTCCCAACCCTGCGGTACGTAGTGCTTCTCGTCGAAGACCGGGGTGCCGGAACTGGTCGGCTGGGTCAGCCCCAGGAACCTGGTAAACAGCGCGAGGACACCGATCACGCTGGCGGCGATGGTGTCGCGGCGTGTCCACGGCACCGATACGGGTGCCGTGGGGGCCGGTCGGCTCGGGCGGACTTTGCGCGCCGCGCCTGGTTCGTCTGACGCCGGGGTGGCGTTGGAAGTGCTCGCGATAGTGGTCACGGACGAAGATACTAGCGCCTGACGCGTATGCTTCAGGCTTATGTCCGCCGAGCATGATCGTGAAACCCAGTTCCCAGCTACCGGAGTGGTGCTCGCCGCCACACCGCTGGGCAACATCGGGGACGCCTCTCCACGGCTCGTGCAGGCCCTTGGTCGGGCCGATATCGTCGCTGCGGAGGACACGCGTCGCACCCGCGCGCTGGCTGCGGCACTCGGTGTGGAGATCACCGGGCGTGTGGTGTCCAACTTCGACCACAACGAGGACGCGCGTTCGCGTGAGCTTCTCGACGCCGCCCGCACCGGTACCGTCCTCGTCGTCACGGATGCCGGCATGCCGATTGTTTCCGACCCAGGGCATTCGATCGTCGCCGCCGCCCACGACGCCGGCATCCCCGTGACCTGTATCCCGGGCCCGTCTGCGGTAACCACGGCACTCGCGCTGTCCGGGCTCAACGTCGGCCACTTCATCTTCGACGGCTTCGTGCCCCGCAAAGCTGGTGCGCGCCGGGCCTGGCTGGAAACTCTTGTCGACGAGCGCCGCGCCGTCTGCTGTTTCGAATCCCCGCACCGCATCGCGCAGTTGCTTGACGACGCCGCCGACGTCCTCGGCGGTACACGCCGCGCCGCGGTGTGCAGGGAGCTGACCAAAACCTACGAAGAGGTCAAGCGCGGCACCCTAGCGGAACTTGCCGAGTGGGCCGCGGACGGCGTGCGCGGGGAGATCACGCTTGTGATCGAAGGCGGGGAGCCGAAGCAGCCGGAAGCGGAAGATTTGGTGGGGAAGGTGCTTGAGCTCGTCGAAAAGGGCGAGCGTATGAAGGACGCTGCGAAACAGGTCGCCAAAGCGCACGGCGTGAAAGTAGGGGACCTGTATGATGCTGCGCTCGCTGCGCGCGGTTGAGTAAGTTCTCGCGACAACTCGGTTAGCACAAAGGTGTTATTTACGTTAGCCTGCTTGGGCACTTTTAAACACCTGAAAACTTCAAAGGAGTAACCGTATGTCTCAGCGAGACTCACAAAGGGATCCACACGATCCCGATGCGGAGACGCAGAGCACTGATCAATACGCACCCCAAGAAACTTCTGCAGCCAGCGAACTTGCTGCGCTGCTCGACGCCGACCGCGACGGCGTTGCGACGGACTACGTCGACCCGGAAGAGCGCATGGAGCGTGCCGCGGATGCAGAAGATGCCCCAGTGAACTGGGGCATTGTCATTCCGTTGGCCATTATTGTCGCGGCAATTGTCGGCTGGGGCCTGGCTGCCCCCGACAGCTTTTCCAACTTCGCCGATGCCGCCTTCACCTGGGTGATTGACAACCTGGGCTGGGCATTCGTCCTCGGCGGCACCATTTTTGTCATTTTTGTCATCGTGATTGCGGCGTCGAACTTCGGCACCATTCGCCTCGGCACCGCAGACGAGCGACCAGAATTTAAGACCACGTCATGGATCGCCATGATGTTCGCCGCCGGCATGGGCATCGGCCTGATGTTCTACGGCGCCGCAGAACCACTGGCGATGTACCTCGACGGCGTACCCGGCCACAACGAACGTGAAGTAGGCGCTGCCATGGCACAGACCATGTTCCACTGGACGCTGCACCCGTGGGCTGTGTACGCCATTCTCGGCCTGGCCATTGCGTATTCGACGTTCCGCCTTGGCCGCAAGCAGCTGCTGTCGAGCGCTTTCATCCCGCTGATCGGACAGAAGGGTGCTGACGGCTGGCTCGGTCGTCTCATTGATGCGTTCGCTGTGTTCGCCACCATCTTCGGCACCGCCTGCTCCCTGGGCCTTGGCGCGCTGCAGATCAGCTCCGGCCTGGAGGCGTCCGGCTTCGTGGACAACCCATCCACCAAGCTGACTATCGGTATTGTCTCCGTGTTGACCCTGGCGTTCCTGCTGTCCGCAATGTCGGGCGTGTCCAAGGGCATCCAGTGGCTGTCTAACGCCAACATGGTCATCGCCGCGATCCTGGCGATCTTCGTCTTTGTCTTCGGCCCGACCGTTGCGCAGCTGAACATGCTGCCGACCGCATTTGGTAACTACCTGCAGAACTTCTTCGAAATGGCAGCCCGCACCGCAGAGAGCTCCGACGGCCAGGCTGGTGACTTCCTCTCCGGCTGGACCATCTTCTACTGGGCGTGGTGGATCTCCTGGTCGCCGTTCGTCGGTACGTTCCTGGCTCGCATCTCCCGCGGCCGCACCGTGCGCGAGTTCTGCCTCGGCGTCCTGCTCGTCCCGGCTGGCCTGTCCACCGTATGGTTCGCCATCTTCGGCGGCACCGCCATCAAGATGGAGCAGGATGGCCAGTCCATCGTCGGCGGCGGCTCCAACGAGGAACAGCTGTTCAACCTGCTGCACGCCCTGCCGGGCGGCTACGTTGTCGGCGTGTTCGCCCTGTTGCTGCTGGGTACCTTCTTTATTACCTCCGCAGACTCGGCCTCGACCGTGATGGCGTCCATGACCCAGTCCGGCAAGACCGAAGCCAAGCCGTGGCTGGCCGCTATGTGGGGCGTGGCTACCGCATTCGTCGGTCTGACCCTGCTGATCTCCGGTGGTGCTGACGCGCTGAACTCTCTGCAGTCCGTCACCATCGTGGCCGCAACACCGTTCCTGTTCATCCTTATCGCGCTCATGTTCGCGATTGTGAAGGACATGTCCAACGACACCATTTACCTGGATAAGAAGGAACACGAGCGCTTCGCCCGCCAGCTGGCTATCGAGCGCCGCATGCACCGCGACCAAGCGCAACTCGACGCACGTCGCGAGCAAATGAAGAAGATGCTGAAGCCGCGCGCGAAGAACTAACGCGTAGCGTTTCGCACCTTCGTTGCTGGCCCCGCGGAGCAGTTTCCTTGCTTGGCGGGGCCATAACTTATGCTGGGAGCCATGACTGCAGCTGATTCCAACCAGAACGTTCTTGTGTGTGTGGCCTGGCCGTACGCAAACGGCCCGCGCCACATCGGACACGTCGCCGGCTTCGGCGTCCCGTCCGATGTCTTCGCCCGCTACCAGCGAATGTCCGGCAAGAACGTGCTTATGGTCTCCGGCACCGACGAACACGGCACCCCGCTGTTGGTCCAGGCGGATAAGGAAGGCGTCAGCGTCAAGGAATTAGCGGACCGCTACAACAAGCAGATCGTCGAAGACCTCGCAGGCCTTGGCCTATCCTACGACCTGTTTACCCGCACCACCACCCGCAACCACTACGCGGTGGTCCAAGAACTGTTCCGCGGGTTGGACGCTAACGGCTACATGGTGAAGGAAACCACCAAGGGGGCGATCTCCCCGTCGACGGGCCGCACACTGCCGGACCGCTACATCGAGGGCACCTGCCCAATCTGTGGCGCAACCGATGCCCGCGGTGACCAATGCGACACCTGCGGCAACCAGCTGGACCCGGCAGACCTGATCAACCCGGTATCCAAGATCAATGGCGAGACCCCGGAGTTCGTCGAGACTGAGCACTACATGCTCGACCTGCCGTCGCTCCACGACGCACTCGAGGCGTGGCTGTCCACCCGCGAGGACTGGCGCCCGAACGTGCTGAAATTCTCCCTGAACCTGCTCGAGGACATGCGTCCGCGCGCCATGACCCGCGACATCGACTGGGGCATCCCGATCCCAGTAGAGGGCTGGCAGGACAACCCGTCGAAGAAGCTCTACGTCTGGTTCGACGCCGTCGTCGGTTACTTGTCTGCCTCCATCGAGTGGGCCCACAACATTGGCAAGCCGGAGGCCTGGAAGGACTTCTGGCAGGACCCAGCCACCGAGGGCTACTACTTCATGGGCAAGGACAACATCACCTTCCACTCCCAGATCTGGCCGGCGGAGCTGCTTGGCTACGCGGGCAAGGGCTCCAAGGGCGGCGAGGTACACAGTCTTGGCGAGCTCAACCTGCCCACCGAGGTTGTCTCTTCTGAGTTCCTCACCATGTCGGGCTCGAAGTTCTCCTCGTCGAAGGGCGTGGTCATTTACGTCAAGGACTTCCTCAAGGAGTTCGGCCCGGACCCGCTGCGCTACTTCATCGCAGTCGCAGGCCCGGAGAACAACGACACCGACTTCACCTGGGACGAGTTCGTCCGTCGCGTGAACAACGAGCTGGCCAACGGCTGGGGCAACCTGGTCAACCGCACCGTGTCCATGGCGCACAAGAACTTCGGCCAGGTGCCCGCGCCGGGCCCGCTGGAGGCGTCCGACGAGCGCATCCTGAACCTTGCGGAAGAAACCTTTGCTACCGCCGGTGCGGACCTGAGCGAGGCACGGTTCAAGAACGCGATCACCAAGATCATGCACGTCGTTGGTGAAGCGAACGCCTACATCGCCGAGCAGGAGCCGTGGAAGCTGGCTAAGGACGAGTCCCAGCGTGAGCGTCTGGCCACCGTGCTGTGGACCGCGCTGCAGGTGGTGTCGGACTGCAACGCCATGCTCACCCCGTTCCTGCCGCACACCGCCCAGAAGGTCCACGAGACTCTCGGTCGCAGTGGTGTGTGGGCTGCTGAGCCGCGCATCGAGGAGATTGTCGACGACGCCGACTTCAACCTCGTCGGCGCCGGCCTGCCAGAGAAGGGGCAGACATACCTGACCATCACCGGTGACTACACCCAGCAGCAGGCCGTGTGGCAGCGCGTGGAGGTCACCCCGGGCACCGAGTTGGCTAAGCCGCAGCCGCTGATCGCCAAGCTCGATCCGGAACTCGGCGAGACCGGCCCGGAGTGGGCGCCGGTGCAGAAGTAGGCCTAGAGAAACTGGTTGAGGAACCCGGTGAGTTTGCCGGGTTCTTCGTCTTCAAAGCGCTGGTCTACAACGACGAGCGGGGCGGTGTACTTCTCGTCCGCGCCGCCGGGATTCTTGACGACGACAAGATCGGTCCCGTAGTCGTCGATAAGCAATTGCCACGAAAAGCCCTCCCGCACGAGCGCCTCGCCGAGGGCGGTGCCGTAGATGCGGGCGGTTTCGCCGCGAGGAAACGCACGCTGCACATCGCGGGGAAGCGCCAGGTAATCGGCAAGTTCCTCCTCGAACGAGGCGACGATATCCGCCGGGGAACCGTTGATGCCACGACCGGCTGCCTCGGCCAGGTCGGCCTCAATTTGGGTGCGGGTGGCTGAGTCAATGTCGTTGAATGCCATAGGGTGCATCGTATGAGCAAAAAGAAGCCACGTCCCACTCCCGTGCCCGCCGAGCCGATCGCAGGTCTCGTCGATGCACACACGCACCTCGCGTCCTGCGGCGCACGTACCGCGGAAGAGATCGACACGTTTGTCCAGCGTGCCGTAGCCGCCGGGGTCGAGCGCATCTGCACCGTCGGCGATGGCCTCGACGAAGCGGAACTTGCGCTTGAGGCCGCACATCTCAACGAGCGCGTGTTTGCCGCGTGCGCGATCCATCCGACCAGGGCGCATGAACTTGACGACGACGCGCGTGCCCGCCTACAGACCATGGCCGCCGACGCGCGTTGCGTCGCGGTGGGGGAGACCGGCATCGATACGTACTGGCTCAAACACGACGCGGAGCGCACCGCACCGCTGGACGTACAGGAGGAGGCGTTTCGCTTCCACATCGACCTGGCCTGCGAGTCCGGCAAGGCGCTGATGATCCACAACCGTGAGGGTGATGCGGAGATCATGCGGATTCTCGACGACGCCCCACGCCCCGAACACGTCATCTTGCACTGCTTCTCCTCGCCACTGGACGTGGCACGCGAGGCGATCGAGCGTGGCTACGTACTGAGCTTCGCGGGAAACGTCACGTTCAAGCGCAACGAGGAACTGCGCGAGGCCGCCCGCCTGGCGCCTGCCGGCCAGTTGTTGGTGGAGACCGACGCGCCGTACATGACGCCGGAGCCGTTGCGCGGCGCGCGCAACGAGCCATCGCTTATCGGCCACACCGCGAAGGTGTTGGCCGAAGTCCGCAACATGGATGTGGCCGATGTGGCACGTGATATCAGTGAGACGTTTTCACGCGTCTACGGGGTGTGACCTGGAACATTAGTGCGCGTCGGTCCTTGTGTCCCGGCGGGCGTTACCGTATTGTTACCGAAGTTGCTTTACGTTAACCCCTCGGAGGAAGCGCGCATGTCTCGTCAGATCAAGCGGATCAACCCGAAGAACTCCGCCGCAAAACGCGTCGCGGTTGGCACTGTCGCCGGCGCCGTGCTCGTCGGTGGTGCGGGCACCGCGCTGGCCTCCCAGAAGCAAATCACCGTGGATGTCAACGGTGAGGAAACCAACGTCCGCACCTACGCCGCCGACGTCGCAGGCGTACTGCAGTCCGCGGGCGTTGACGTTGACCCGCAGGACCTCGTCTACCCAGCGCCGGGGGAGAAGATCTCACGTGGCGATACCGTCACCGTGCGCACCGCCAAGCCGGTCGCCGTTGTCGTCGACGGTGTTGCCCAGCAGATCACCTCGACCGCCAGTACCGTCGGCGAACTGCTCGAGGAAGCCGGCGTTACCTCCGCCGCGGGCGTGGACATCGACCGCGACGAGACGGTCACCGAAGGCCTCAACGTGGACGTGACCACCCCGAAGATCGTGGCACTTCGCGACGGCGGCAACCTCACCTACGTCTCCGCCGCCGCCAAAACCGTCGGCGACCTGCTGTCGGCGCGTGGCGTCACCTTCGATAGCGACGACCGTTTGAACCATGCGCTCGCCGACGCGATCGTGCCGGGCATGGAAATCGTCCTCGACCGCGTCAACACCATCGACCGCCCAGAGACCGTCGCGGTGGAAGAACCCGCCGAATACATTGACGACGACACCCTCGACGAAGGCACCGAAGAAGTCCGCGAAGAAGGCGTGCAGGGCGAAAAGCAGATCATCCACCGCACCGTGACCGTCAACGGTGTTGTCGAATCCGAAGGCGTTGCCGAGGAGAAGGAAACCAAGAAGGGCAAGCCCGCCGTCATCGCGCGTGGCACCAAGCAGACGGGCAACACCGGCGCGGCAGCCCCTGCCGTGGCTAACGGTTCCGTCTGGGACGCGATCGCAGCCTGCGAATCCGGCGGCAACTGGTCCATCAACACCGGCAACGGCTACCACGGTGGCCTGCAGTTCAACCCAGGCACCTGGGCAGCCTACGGCGGCACCGCCTTCGCGCCGACCGCCGACCTGGCCACCCGCGAACAGCAGATCGCCATCGCCGAGCGCACCCAGGCCGCCCAGGGCTGGGGCGCGTGGCCTGCCTGCACCGCCCGTCTGGGCCTGCGCTAAATGGCGGGCGCGCAGCTGCTCGGCCCGGCCGAGATCCGCGAACTCGCGGCAGAACTCGACGTCACGCCTACCAAGAAACTGGGGCAGAACTTTCTGCACGACCCGAACACCGTGCGCATGATCGTCGGTGCCGCAGAGCTTTCGCCTGACGACGTCGTTGTGGAGGTTGGCCCGGGGTTGGGGTCGCTAACGCTTGGGCTCGTCGATACGGTCTCGCGGGTCGTCGCGCTTGAGATCGACCCACGTCTGGCAGACCGCCTGCCGGCAACCGTGAAGGCGCGTGCGCCCGAGTACGCAGAGCGCCTCACCGTCATCAATACCGACGCGTTGAAGGTGCGCCGCGAAGACCTCAACGTCGCACCAACCGCGCTGGTGGCCAACCTGCCGTACAACGTCTCCGTGCCAGTGCTGTTGCACCTGCTGGAGGAGTTCCCCACGATCAGGCGCGTGCTGGTCATGGTGCAAAAGGAAGTCGCCGACCGCCTCGCCGCGGTGCCCGGCTCCAAGATCTACGGCGTGCCGAGTGTGAAGGCCGCGTTCTATGGGGACGTCTCGCGCGCCGGCACTATTGGCAAGCACGTCTTCTGGCCCGCGCCGAACATCGAATCGGGGCTTGTGCGCATCGACGTCAACGACGACAACCCGCGCGAACTTCGCGAGCGCGTCTTCCCGATCGTGGACGCCGCCTTCGCGCAACGCCGCAAGACGCTTCGCTCCACACTTGCGGGCATCTACGGCTCGCCCACAAACGCCGAAGCGGCCCTTCGCGCAGCGGGAATCGACCCAGGCCTGCGTGGTGAAAAACTTACCGTGGCCGACTTTGTACAGTTAGGCCATGCGTAAGTACGTCGCCTCCGCACCAGGCAAGGTCAACCTCCACCTCGGAGTAGGGGAGGCCCGCGCCGACGGCTACCACGACCTGGTCAGCGTCTTCCACGCCGTGGACCGCCGCGAAGTGGTCACGATTATCGCCTCCGACACGCTCACCGAGGGCCCCATCGTGCGCTCCATGCAGACCACGTTTTACGTCGACGAGCCGGAAGAGAGCATCGACGGGCCAACCAACCTGGCGTGGCGCGCGGTCAACGCAGTTGCTGAGCGTGCCGGGATCGCCCTTCCGGAGGTTCACATCGAGGTGGCCAAGCACGTCTTCGTCGCTGGCGGGATGGCGGGCGGTTCCGCCGACGCTGCCGCTGCACTGGTCGCCGCGAACGCGCTCGTGGCTGATCACGGCGAGCCGCTTACGGCTGAGACGTTGCACGAGTTGGCAGCGTCGCTCGGCGCTGACGTGCCGTTTTCGCTCATGGGGGGCACAGCACTCGGCACCGGCCGGGGAGATGAACTCGTCGAAATGTTGTCGCGCGGGCGCTTGAACTGGGTGTTCGTCAACCCCAAGGTGGGTATTTCCACCGGCGGAGCATTTTCGCTTCTCGACGACCTGCGTCACGGCAACCCAGCCCTCGTCCCACACCTCAACACCGCAGGCCTGTCCCAGGCGTTGACCTCGGGCGACGCGGCGCGGGTGGCAGAGGCGCTGCACAACGACCTCGACGCGGCAGCGCTGTCGATGCGCCCGCAACTCAAGCGGCTTATCGACGCTGCCAACGAAGCAGGCCTGCGCGCCATCGTGTCCGGCTCCGGGCCCACGGTCGCGGTGCTGTGCGAAAGCCTCGAGCACGCCCAATGGGTCGCCGAACACTTGGCGGAGCGATTCGAGGGCTACGAGATCTTCGTCGCCGAAGGACCCGACCACGGCGCGGTGCTCGAGACCGCCGATTAGGCAGGGTGCGTAGACTATGCACCCGATATGGCTAACCTGATCAACCTTGAAAACGTCTCCAAAACGTGGGGGCTGAAAACCCTGCTCGACGGTGTCTCCCTCGGCGTGCAAACCAACGACCGCATCGGCATCGTCGGCGTCAACGGCGGCGGCAAAACCACCCTGCTTGAAGTGCTCACCGGCATCGAGAAGCCAGACGCGGGCCGTGTCTCCCACAACTCAGACCTGCGTATGGCGGTGGTCACCCAGCGTTTCGACCTCGACGAAACCCTCACCGTCGGCCAAGCTGTCGTCGAACCACTCGGGCTGCAGACCTACGAGTGGGCCTCCAACGCCAAGGTGCGCGAAGTTCTTCAAGGCACCGGTGTGGCCGAGCTCGGCCTGGACACCCCGGTAGGCAACCTCTCTGGTGGCGAGCGTCGCCGCGTGAACCTCGCCGCGGCACTCGTGCAGGACCTCGACCTGGTCGTGCTCGACGAGCCAACCAACCACCTCGACGTCGAAGGCGTGCAGTGGCTCGCTGACCATTTGTTGTCGCGCAAGGTGGCGGTGGTCGTCGTCACGCACGATCGCTGGTTCCTCGACACCGTGGCCACCCTGACCTGGGAAGTCCACGACGGCACCGTCGATGTCTACGAAGGTGGCTACAACGACTGGACCTTCGCGCGCGCCGAACGTGCCCGCCAGGCCGACGCCATCGAGCAGCGCCGCCAAAACCTCGCCCGCAAGGAACTCGCGTGGCTACGCCGCGGCGCACCCGCACGCACATCGAAGCCGCGCTACCGCATCGAAGCGGCAGAAGCCCTGATCAAAGACGTCCCACCGCCGCGCGACACCGTCGAACTCATGGCGTTTTCCAAGCAACGCCAAGGCCGTGTCGTCATCGAACTCGAAGACGCACGCATCGACGCCCCCGACGGCCGCACACTCGTCGACCACCTCACCTGGCGCCTCGCACCCGGAGAGCGCATCGGCCTTGTCGGCGTGAACGGCTCCGGCAAAACCACCCTCCTGCGCACCCTCGCCGGCGAATACCCACTCGCCGCCGGCAAACGCATCGAAGGCCAAACCGCACGCATCGGCTGGCTGCGCCAAGAACTCGACGACCTCGACCCCGAGCGCCGCGTCATCGACGCCGTCGAAGACGTCGCCACCTACATCCAATTCGGCAAACGCGAAATGTCCGCCTCCCAACTCGCCGAACGCCTCGGCTTCTCCCCGAAACGCCAACGCACCCCCGTGCGCGACCTCTCCGGCGGCGAACGCCGTCGCCTCCAACTCACGCGCGTACTCATGGCCGAGCCGAACATCTTGCTTCTCGACGAGCCCACCAACGACCTCGACATCGACACCCTCCAAGAGCTAGAAAACCTCCTCGACTCCTGGCCCGGCACGCTCGTGGTTATCTCCCACGACCGCTACCTCATCGAACGCATCGCAGACACCACCTACGCGCTGTTCGGCGACGGCACCTTAACCAACCTGCCCGGCGGCATCCAGCAGTACCTGGACCGCCGCGCCGCCGAAGCCACAGACACGGGCCCGCTCGATTTGGGGGACCGGGGCGAGGGCGTCGTCGACAAGCAAGAAGGCTTGAGCTCGCAAGAACAACGCGAAATCCGCAAACAAATGAAGGCGCTGGAACGCAAAATCGCCAAGGAAAGCGAGCGCGCAGACACACTCGAAGCCGAAATCACCGCCCTATCCGAGGCCGGCGAATTCGACGCCATCGCCACCAAAACCAAAGAGCTCACCGCAGCGAAAGACACCCGCGAGGAACTCGAGATGGAGTGGCTCGAGTTGGGCGAAACGCTTGAAGGCTAGGGTGGGGCGCATGATTTTGATCAACGTACGATTCAAGCCCCTGCCCGAACACGTAGAAAACTTCCGCGAACTGGTCAAAGACTTCACCGACGCCTCCCGCGCCGAAGAAGGCAACATCTTCTTCGACTGGTACCGCAACGAAGACAACCCCGACGAATACCTGCTCATCGAAGCATTCCACGACGACGCCGCCGAAGCCCACGTCAACTCCGACCACTTCAAGACCGCGCAGGAATTCTTCCCGACGATCCTGAAGGAAACCCCGACCATCATCAACACCCTCATCGAAGGCAAAACCGAATGGGACAAGATGGCGGAATTCAAAGTCGACTAGGGGTAACCCGGGTGTGACGATGTGTGACGAGGTGTCACCCAGGGCGCTTTTATGCCCTAATATCACCCACGTCACATTCCCGTCATTGAAAGGAGTGCCCCCGTGACCGCTCCAAACCCCAACACCGGCGGCTCAACCGCAGCCGACGTACCCACCAAGCCGCCAGCAGCGGCACGAGGCATCGGCCCCATGGTCGGCGCCATCTTCCTGATGGCCACCTCTGCCATCGGGCCGGGCTTCCTCACCCAAACCTCCGTCTTCACGGTCCAGATGGGCGCGGCGTTCGCGTTCGCCATCCTGCTGTCCATCATCGTGGACATCGTCATCCAATTGAACGTCTGGCGCATCCTCGGCGTGTCCGGCCTGCGCGCCAGCGAACTTGCCAACGCCGTACTGCCGGGCCTCGGCTGGTTCCTGGCCATCCTCGTGGCCATCGGCGGACTCGTCTTTAACATCGGCAACGTCGCCGGCACCGGCCTTGGCGTCCAAGCGCTTACCGGCGACACCGTCGACCCGAAGATCGGCGGCGCCATCTCCGCCATCATCGCCATCTGCGTGTTCCTCTGGAAGCGCGCGGGTGCCGCCCTCGACGTCCTCGTCGGCATCCTCGGCGCACTGATGATCCTGCTCATGCTCTACGTCGCCATCTCCTCAAACCCGCCAGTAGCGGAGGCGATGCGCCAGTCCGTCGCCCCGGACGCCGTGGATTTCAAGGTCATCACCACACTCATCGGCGGCTCTGTCGGCGGCTACATCGTGTTCGCCGGCGTGCACAGGCTTATCGACGCCGGCCACACCGGCCCCGAAAACCTCGACTACATCTCCCGCTCCTCGGTCACCGGCATCATCGTCACCGGCATCATGCGCGTGCTGTTGTTCCTCGCGGTGCTGGGTGTCGTCGCTACGGGCGTTGCTCTGTCCAAAGACAACACCGCGGCAGACGTCTTCTACCAAGCCGCAGGCGACATGGGACGCCGCATGTTCGGCCTCGTCCTGTGGGCCGCGGGCCTGTCCTCGGTCATCGGCGCATCGTTTACCTCGATCTCGTTTTTGACCAAGCAGGGCTTCGACCCGAAGAAGCGCGGCTGGCTCACCGTCGGCTTCATCGTCATCTCCACCGTTATCTTCCTGTTCGTCGGTTCCGCCCCGCAGAAACTGCTGATCTTCGCAGGCGCCTTCAACGGCCTGATCCTGCCGATCGGTTTCGCCGTCGTCCTCTACGTCGGTTTCTTCCGCAAGGACCTGCTGCGTGGCTACAAGCCGCCGATGTGGATGCTGGTCCTTGGCGCCATCACGCTTGTCGGTTGCGCTTGGATGGGTTGGAGCTCCATCAGCACCTTGCCCACACTGTGGGCGTAGTCTGAAGGGCATGCAGCCTGCCTCTATGACCCCAGCGCAAGCCCGCGCGTTGTTCCGCACCACCGAGGTGCCGACGACGGCGGGCTTTTCCGCTGGTTACGCCCAAGCCAACCTGATCGCGCTGGATCAGAAGTACGCATTCGATTTCTTGCTGTTCGCGCAGCGCAACCCGAAGCCGTGCCCGATCCTGGGGGTGTTGGAGCCGGGGCAGGTGGCGTCGTCGCTATTCGCGGGTGGCGATATTCGCACCGACATTCCCGCCTACCGCGTGTTCAAGGACGGCTCGCTTATCGACGAACCCCTCAACGCCACCGAATACTGGACCGACAACACCGTCGCGTTTCTCATCGGCTGCTCATTCACCTTCGAGGCGGCGCTGCTGGACAACGGGGTTCCCGTCGCGCACATCGAGCAGGGGCGCAACGTGCCGATGTATATGACCAACATCGACTGCGAACCTGCCGGGGTGTTTTCCGGCAAGATGGTCGTCTCCATGCGGCCGATTCCTGCGTCGCAGGTGTCTGACGCCGTACGGATCACGTCGCGCTACCCAGCCGTGCATGGTGCGCCCGTGCACGTGGGGGATCCGGCCGCGATCGGTATCGACGACCTTGCTGCGCCCGACTTCGGCTCCGCCGTGGACATCCCGGCAGGGACCGTGCCGGTGTTCTGGGCATGCGGGGTCACGCCGCAATCGATTGTCATGTCGTCGAAGCCCGATCTGGCAATCTGTCACGCGCCGGGGAAGATGCTCGTCACCGACGCACGCGACCTCGCCTACCAGGTGCCTTAGGGGTTATCCACAGGGGCGTTTTTGTAAATTTCACAGGCTCGCAGAGGTGGGTTGCGGGTTTGGTCTAGCGTCTTGGGCATGAATTCGTTCGAGGTGTTAGTGCAGGCGATGTCGGCCGCAGCGTTAGAGACGCTGGCTGACTTCGACCTTGATGTTGCACTCGCCTCGGGCTTTGCACCCGATCGTGCGCGAGCCTGGGCGCGGCTGCGGGATGTGTACTTCGGGCGCACCAAGTTCACCCGCAAGCAAAAGACAGCCAGTTCTTTAGCGCGGGGTTTCTCCCTCGACGAGCTGGTGTTGATCGAGCGTCGTATCGCACCGGTCAAGGATGCCTCCCAGCGGTGGGCGCTGCGCCTTGCCTTACTTGAGGTCGAAGGTGGGTATCGGGCGATTGAGGCTGCAGCACGCTCGTTGGTGCCGGCGGATAAGACACCTGCGGTGGATGCGGCGAAGTTCGGGCCGTCGCGAAACGGCAAGCGCACACTGCATTTGACCTATGACGAGCGTGAGATCTCCGACATGGAGCATGCCGGGCGGTTAGGGATTGATCAGGAGCGTCCGGCTGCACCCCAGATTGCCGAGAATTTGATTGGGATCTTCTTCGGCGAGGGCAAGGTGGCTACTGCAGCGCCGCGTCCCACGGTGTTGGTGCCGCTGCCGGATTACCTGCGCATCTTGGATGGCAGTGGGGATGATGTGGTGTTGGCCATGACCGATGGCACCACCATGACGGGTGCGGAGTTTTTGGCCGCCCAGTTCGGTGATGCGTTAGAGGTGGCGGCGTTTCACCCGCAGGCCGGTGCGGTGAACT
>NZ_KV801082.1:0-38437 GCF_001810365.1 Corynebacterium sp. HMSC055D05 | reverse complement strand
GTCGTCACGGAGCAGACAACTGCGAGTTACACCATGTGGAGGCGTGGCGGCATGGTGGGGAGACCAATATTGGGAATCTGGCGCCATTGTGCAGGTACCACAACCGGGTCAATGATGATGATCCGTGGCGTAAGAAACGCGGCCGGATCGTGATGGTGCGGGGTGCACCGGTATGGATCTCACCCCGCGGCTATCCGGTGAAAAACACCAACCGCGGGGCAATGGACCAACTCTTCGGCTAGGAGATCGTCGCGATCGTGGCGTTCGCCTTGACTCGCTCACCCTGCTGAGCCGCCAGCGAGATCTGGCCGTCGCGGGTTGCCTTGATCTGGGATTCCATCTTCATGGCCTCGATCGTGGCAATTGGGTCGCCTTTGGCAACGACGTCGCCGTCAGCTACGAGCCACTCCACGATGGTGGCTTCGTACATTGTGGTGACAGCTCCTGCGGCGTCGCCGGCGGGTGCAGCGGAGGCTTCAGTCGGCGTGCCAGCGCCACCGCCGGTGCCGAGGAGGGCGACGGGGAAGCCGATGGTGTGGAGTTTGCCGTCGATTTCAACGATCACGTTGCGGCGCTCGTCGTAAATGTGCTCGATGTCCACGTTGTTGTGTCGCTGCGACGGCGAGTAGTTGTGATCCACCCAGTCGGTGTAAACATCCAGGGTGTCACCGGTCAGCTCGGGGGCGACGACCATGTCGCGATGGAACGGGATGACGGTGCGTACGCCTTCGATGGTGAACTCGGACAGAGACTGCTCGGCGCGGCGCAGGGCGGTGGCGCGGTCCGGGCCCCAGATGATGAGTTTGCCCATCAGCGAGTCGTAGTAGGGCGGGATCTGGCCGCCGGTGATTACGCCGGTGTCGACGCGTACGCCGGGGCCGGTGGGGACGTCGAAACGCGTCACGGTGCCCGGCGACGGCGCGAAGCCGTTGGTGACGTCCTCCGCGTTGATGCGGAACTCGAAGGCGTGGCCGTTGATCTGCGGGTCAACCGAGTCGCCGTCGACGAAGGAGAGGGGAAGCCCGTCGGCGATGCGGAACTGCTCGGCGATGATGTCCACGCCCGTGACGGCCTCGGTGACGGGGTGCTCGACCTGCACGCGCGTGTTGACCTCCAAAAACGACACGGTGCCGTCCTCGGAGACGATGTATTCGACGGTGCCGGCGGACTGGTAGTTGGCCTTGCGGATGATCTCGCGTGCGCCTTCTTCGATGGCGTTGCGTTGCTCGTCGGTCAGGAATGGCGCGGGGGCTTCTTCAATGAGTTTTTGGAAGCGGCGCTGGGTGGAGCAGTCGCGGGTGCCAAGTACGGCGACGTTGCCGTGGGCGTCGGCAAGCACTTGCGCTTCGACGTGGCGTGGGTGGGTGAGGAACTTTTCCACGTAGCATTCGCCGCGGCCGAACGCTTCGCGGGCTTCACGTCCGGCGGATGCGAAGCCTTCTTCGATGTCGGCTTCGTCGAAGACAACTTTCAGGCCGCGACCGCCGCCGCCGAATGCAGCCTTGATGGCGATTGGCATGCCGTGTTCTTCGGCGAAGTCGCGCGCTTGTTCCCAGGTTTCGAGCGGTTCGCCGGTGCCGGGTGCGAGTGGGGCGTTGGCTTCGACGGCAAGCGCGCGGGCGGAGAGTTTGTCGCCGAGCAGTTCGATGGCGTCGGGCGATGGGCCGATCCATGTGAGGCCGGCTTGTTCGACGGTGCGGGCGAAGTCGGCGTTTTCGGAGAGGAATCCGTATCCGGGGTGGAGGCAGTCGGCGCCGGCGCGGTGGGCGATTTCGATGAGCGCCGGGATGTTCATGTAGGTCTCGGCGGAGGTTTTGCCGGGTAGGAGGTAGGCCTCGTCGGCGACTTGGGTGTGGAGTGCCCCGGTGTCGGGTTCGGAGTAGACGGCGATGGAGCGGATGCCGAGGTCGCGTGCGGTGCGTGCGATGCGTACGGCGATTTCGCCGCGGTTGGCGATGAGTACTGCGTTCAGAGTCATTACAGGGTCCTAACTGGGGCGTAAGTGCGTTAGAGGGAAAAGCGTTCGAAGCGGAGTTTGGCGCCGGGTGGGAGTTGGGCGGCGATGTCGACGTCTTCGTTGATCACGGTGGCCATGACGGGGTATCCGCCGGTGACGGCGTGGTCGCGGAGGAACAAGACGGGTTGGCCGGAGGGTGGGATTTGGATGGAGCCTGCGACCATGCCTTCGCTGGGGAGTTCGCCTTCGCGTTCGCGTGTGAGGGGGACGTCGGATTCGAGTCGGAGGCCGACGCGGTTGGAGTCGGCGGTGACGGTGAATGTGGTGTTGAAGAAGCGTTCGACGGCGTCGTTGCTGAACCAGTCGTCGCGGGGGCCGAGGACGCAGCGTACGGTCCCGACGACGTCTGCGCCGTCGCGTTCGACGCGCAGGGGGTTGGTGAGTAGTGAGTTGGCGGATTGTGGTTTGGCTAGGGACATGGCGATTTGGTCGCCGCTTTGGAGTGGTTTGGGTCCGAGGCCGGAGAGCATGTCGGTTGCGGCGGAGTCGAGTTCGGTGTCGGCGATGAGCCCGCCGCGTACGGCGATGTAGGTGCGGAACCCGAGGCGCGCTTGCTTGACGACGACCTCCGCACCCGCCGGGACAATCGTCGGCGTTGCCAGCAGTACGGGCCTTCCGCCGACGGTGACGTCCGTGTCGGCACCGGTGACGCAGATGACGGTTTCGGTCAGTGCGGTCATGGTGAGCCCGCCGATATTTTCGAGCAGGGTGGCGTTGCGTTTGTTGCCTACGGCTGCGTTGGCGGTGCGGGCGGAGGCGCGGTCGGCGGAGCCGGAGGTGGTCACGCCGAGGTTGCCGTTGCCTTGGCGGCCGAGGTCTTGGTAGAGGGTTTGCAGCCCGGCGTCGTCGAGTGTGAAGACGGGGCGGCGTGGTGGGGCGTCGAGGTGGTGGCGGGCGAGGGTGGTGTCGTCGTTAAGTGTGTCGACTGCTCTGTAGTGCACACGGTCGCCGGGGGCGACGAGGGCGGGCGGGGTGGCGGTTGAGTCCCACATTGGAGTGTTGGTGGTGCCGATGAGCTGCCAGCCGCCGGGGGAGGTCCGTGGGTAGACGGCGGAGAATTCGCCTGCTAGTGCCACGGCGCCGGCGGGCACGGCGGTGCGTGGGGTGTCGCGGCGCGGGATGCTCAGGGCGCGGGTGGCGTCTTCGGGGACGCAGTAGGTGAAGCCTGGGGCGAATCCGCCGAAGGCTGCGACCCAGGTGGTGGAGGTGTGCCAGTCGATGAGTTCGTGGGTAGCCATGCCGAGCGATTCGGCCAGCGGGGCGAGGTCTTCGCCGTTGTAGAGCACGTCGATGGCGATGTCGCGCGGTTCGGTGTGTTCGGCGGCTGCGGGACTGTAGGTCTGCAGCGTGTCGATTGCCTTGGTGGTCGCGGTGGGCGAGTCGAAGGTAAGCAGTACGGTGCGTGCGGCTGCAACGACGTCGGTTTGGTGGTCGAGCGGGCTTGCCGTGAGTGCGGCGTAGTAGTTCATCACCGTGGCCAGGTCGGGCAGATCGACGATGAGGCCGCGGGTGCCGACCCGTTTGATGCTGAGGGTCATAGGACGCTCGCGATCGTGATGTTTTCGTCGCGAAGCTTGGCGACGACACTGCGTGTCAGCTCGACCGAGCCTGGGGAGTCGCCGTGTACGCAGACGGATTCGGCCTGCACTTTGACTTCGGTGCCGTCGATGGCTGTGACGGAGCCGGTGGAGGCGACCTGGAGAACGCGTTCTGCGACGGCGGCTGGGTCGTGCAGGACGGCGTTGGGTTCGCGGCGCGATACCAGCGTGCCGTCGGGGTTGTAGCCGCGGTCGGCGAACGCTTCGCGGATGACGCGCATGCCGGCTTTTTCTGCGATGTCGACTGCAACACCGCCTGGCAGCAGCATGACGGCCAGGTCGGGGCTGAAAGCTTTGATGCCGTCGATGACGGCTTTGGCGTGGGCCTTGTGGTGGACGATGGTGTTGTACAGCGCGCCGTGTGGTTTGACGTAGCGCACGCGCATGCCGTGGACGCGGGCAAGCGCGTCGAGGGCGCCGATTTGGTAGAGGGTTTCGTCGGCGAGTTCGGCCGGGGTGTAGTCCATGAATCGGCGGCCGAAACCGACGGGGTCGTTGTAGGCCACGTGTGCGCCGAGTGTGACGTTATGTGCTGCGGCGTCTTTGAGCGTTCCGGCTATGGAGTGGGGGTCTCCAGCGTGGAAGCCGGTCGCAACGTTTGCGCTGGAGACCATCTGCAGCATCGCCGCATCGTCTGCGACCGGGTTGCCCGCAGTCGTTTCACCGAGGTCGGCGTTGAGGTCTATATGCATGACCCCAGTTATACCGCTGTTCGAGTGTGACCCCGAACATAAGGGGGGTGCGGGGCTAGATGAGCTGCCCGCTGTTGATTTTCTCGATCATCTCGATGATTTCAGTGCTCAGCTCAATCAGTTGGTGCTGGAGGTAGTCGGATGCGCCCTGGCGATCGTCGGCACGCAGCAGCTCCACGATGTGCTCATTAATGCCGATGAAACGGCGGTTGAAGGAGGGGTCCTTCTCCAGAATTGGGAGGGTGGCTAGGCGGAGGAAGGCGTCGAGCTGGTCCATGGTGTCGCCGAGGGTCTTTGAACCCATCGAGGACAGTACGACGTGGTGGAATGCCTGGTTCACAGCGATGAACAGGTCGTCGTCCTGTTCCTCAATTGCGGTGCGGCCTTCGGCGTTGAGCTCCTCGAGGCGGTCGACGTCCAGGTCGGTACCCCATAGCAGTGCAGCAGGTTCGATTGCTGCACGTGCGCGGAAGGTGTCGGTGATGAATTCCGCTGTTGGGGTCGCGAGGAACACACCGCGGTTGGGGATGCGCTCGACCAGGCCTTCAGCGGTCAACATTGCGAAGGCTTCGCGCAGCGTATTGCGAGATACCCCGAAGCGGTCAGCGAGGGCCACCTCGTTGAGCTTCTGTCCGGGGATAAACTCACCGCGCGAAATCGCTCTGCGAACTTCGGCGGAAACGTTATGTGCAAGCATGGCATCCGTTTAGGTCAGCGTTACCGGGACTTTTTGAGTGACCCGGTACGGTATTGAAAAGGTTTCGGGAGAAGTATAGCCCATAGATTGTTCAACAATGTCTTCCCTCGCGAGATAATTGTTGTGTCGTTTTTGTCTGTGAGTACGGTTATACCTATGAGCCAAGCTAAAAAGCCGCCGAAGTTGTCCCGTGATGCCTATGAGCAGGAGTTGCTGCGCCTCCAGGCTGAGTTGGTTGCGATGCAGCAGTGGGTCGTCGAAAACGGCGAGCGTGTTGTGATCATTATGGAGGGGCGTGACGCTGCGGGCAAGGGCTCCGCAATTAAGCGCATCACCCAGTACCTCAACCCGCGTCAGTGCCGTGTGGAGGCGCTGCCGAAGCCGACGGACCGCGAGGCGGGTCAGTGGTACTTCCAGCGCTATGTGGAGAAGCTGCCGACGGCAGGCGAGATCGTCATCTTTGACCGTTCCTGGTACAACCGTGCCGGCGTCGAGCGCGTGATGGGCTTTGCCACCTCTGAGGAGTACCGCCGCTTCCTGCACCAGGTGCCGATCTTTGAGCGCCTGCTGGTTGAGGACGGCATCATGCTGCGCAAGTACTGGTTCTCCGTTTCGGATGAGGAGCAGTACAAGCGTTTCCAGTCCCGTCGTGAGGATCCGTTGCGTCAGTGGAAGCTTTCGCCGATGGATCTGGAGTCCATTACGAAGTGGGAGGAGTACTCCCGCGCGAAGGACGAGATGTTTGTCCACACCGATATTCCGGCGGCGCCGTGGTACACGGTGGAGAGCGAGGACAAGAAGCGGTCTCGCATCAATGTCATTTCGCACTTGCTGTCGACGATTCCGTATGAGCATATTGAGCCTGACCTCCCAGAGATTCCCGAGCGTCCGGCGATCACGGACTATGAGCGTCCGCCTCGCGACGAGTTCCGCTACGTGCCCGATGTCGCCGCCAAGTTGGAGAAGCGCAAAGTGGGCAAGGGCAGCAAGAAGAAAAAGAGAAAGTAGTTACCGGGGCAGCCACTGCGCAAGGAGCGCCCGGACCGGGGTAAGGGTTGATGCGTAGGCGAGACCGCCAAGTACGGCGAGCACGCCCACGGCGATGCCCGCGATCGCCCCAGGGCTGAGAGCAGTCGCCCCGAATGTCACGTTGAGATCCACTTCAGAGTCTTTTAGCAACGTGCCCTTCGGGTAGTGCCTGAGGGACTTCTCCATGCCGGTATCCGACACCGTTGTCCGGTTGTGCTCTGTCACTTGTTTCGGCGGGGTGATCTCGCTGCCGAGTGTGAAGGTGACCAGCGGCTCGTCGTCCCCCTTGGCACCGACTGGCTTGTACGTCTTGTTCGCGACCCCGGCGAGGAGGTAATCGCCGTACAAAGTGGCGTTTTTTCCCTCCACCTTCAGCTTGAGGTCCGAGTATTTTACATCTACGGCCCAGCCGTCGTAGCCACCCGCATTCTTGTATCCCTGTACCTGCGCTGAGCCGTCGAGCGCGAATGTCCACGTCTTTCCGGTCCGCGTCGCGGAGGTGACCGGGAAGGAGAATTCAAGCGCTTCCTGGTTCCACGTCGCGCCCCCGCCTGTGAGCACGCGACCTTGACCTTTAATGACGGCCTGATTCAGAAAACCGGTGGAAATGGGCCACACAAATTCGCCGCCAACCTCGGCGAGCTCAGCAGAGGAGCTTTCGGCGGCGGCAGGAATTGCCAGCGCAGTGGCGAATATAAGCGCGGAGAACCCCGCCGCAGCGGCGTTTCGGGAGATGAGCATTGAGGCGAATCCTTTTCGAATCAAATGAGGGCCCCGCCGGACGACGGGGCTCTTGAGGCAGTGTTTAACGCACCAGTTGGGGCAGTTGTGGAGGCTTGATGCCGAGGATTGACGCGGCCCCCTGTATGAGGGCGCTGAGCGCGAACCCTAAACCGGTGAAAGCCATCGCCAGTGCGATTGCCCGCGTGGCTTGCGTAGCCGGCGAGCCGTCGTCTGTCGAGGAAATCTCCGTGAAAGTGTCTTCCTCCGCAGTTTGGCCTTCGGCGACGGCGGGGGAGCAAAGCAATAGCGCCACCGCCACCGCGGTGGACAATCGCGCCTTGTACATGGACGCTACTTGCCCATGAACTGGTTAATCAGCTTCTGGACCGAAGGCTGAGTCGCCGCAAAGCCCAGGCCGCCCAGCACTGCGATAACCGCCATGACAATGCCGACGATTGCGCCGGTGCTCGAGCCGTCCTCATCGGTCGGCTTCGGGTCAGTCGGCTTCGGGTCGGTCGGCTTCGGGTCAGTCGGCTTCGGGTCAGTCGGCTTCGGGTCGGTCGGCTTCGGGTCGGTCGGCTTCGGCTCCTTCTTCGGGGCCTTGAATGCGAGGTTGACGGCGACTTTCGAGTCATCCAATGGCTTGCCGACTTCGTAGCTCGAGCCGAAGATGTCGACGCCGAACTCGGTCAGCTTGGTCGGGGTGAACGTCGCAGACAACTTGTTGTCCTTGCCGGGCTTCAGCGCATCTGTGACCTCGAACTCTGCGATCGGCTTGTCGTCTCCGGTGGCGGTGGTGGGCTCAGAGCCCGGCATTGCGCCCTTGCGCACGTAATCCGCCTGCAGGACGCCCTTCGTGCCGTTAACCACAATCTTGAAGTCGGACATCTTGATGTCCATAGCGCCGTGGTGGCCCTCGATCGAAATGGCGCCGTCGAGGTCAATGGTGCCGTTGCCGTTGGCATCGAGGGCGGAGTCGGCGGCATTGACCGGAAGTGCGAAGTCAGCAAGCTTGCCGTCGCGAAGCACCTTCTCCGCGCCTTCCGTGGTTGTGATGGTGCTGGCGACGAACGGGGATTGCACGTAGCGCAGGAACGATTCCTTGATGTTCCAGTGCGCATTTCCCGACTCGATGGTTGGCGCATCCGCGAAGGCAGCGGGGGTGGCGAATGCAGTCGAGATCATGGCCGTGGCGGTGATGGCCGCGAGGGTGGTGGTGCGGGACATTGATGAAGCCTTTCGGTGAGTTGGTGTGGTGGATGTAACATCGCACCGATGGGATAGGGTAGGCTAACCTTAGCAAGGTATCCCTAACTTTTTCAAGGGGTGGGGGGAGCTGGGGCTGGACACCAGAGTCCGGAGACGGGTTCACCCGCCTCGTCGGGGGCCACTAGGATCCGCCCACTGCTTCGCAACACGGTGATGGGCCAGTCGTAGACGGAGCTGAGAATCGCGTCGTTGTACACTTCGTCAACGGTGCCTGCCGCTGTAATCTCGCCCGCCTTAAGGCACACGACGCGGTCGCAATATCGCGCCGCGAGCTGTAGGTCGTGCAACACGACGATGACTGTCACACCGCGACGCGCAAGCGCGCGAACGGCTCCCATCGTTTGTTCTTGGAAGTGAACGTCCATGGCTGCCGTTGGTTCGTCGAGAAGCACGACCTGCGTTTGCTGCGTGAGCACCCGCGCGAAGGCTGCGCGGGCTCGCTCTCCGCCGGACAGCGTCACAATCTCGCGGTCCTGTAGGTGGGTGATCCCCGTCGCGTCGAGCGCCGCATCCACGATCGCCGCATCGTCCGGCCCACGGCCCCAGGGGTGGCGGCCCATTTCGACGACATCGCGCACGAGGAAGGAAAACGCCACGCTGACGTCTTGGAGCATGACAGCGCGCGTGCGCGCGAGTTCGGAGGCTGTGCTTTCCGACGCATCCTTGCCCGCCACTTCGACCACTCCGTGCGCGAGCTGAATGTCACCCGCCAAGGCCGACAGCAGGGTCGACTTTCCGGCTCCGTTGGGTCCGATAAGCCCGGTGACCTGGCCGGCGGTTGCGTGCAGGTCGACTTGGTTAAGAATAGTGCGGTTTTGCTTCTGCACAGTGACGCCACGTGCGGTAACACTCATATCTGGTGGTTCTTTCGTATCATTTGCCGCAACAGCAAGAAGAATGTTGGCCCACCGATCAGCGCGGTAAATATGCCAATCGGTAGGTCTGCAAAGGGGATGATTGTGCGGGCGAGAATGTCGCCGGCACCGATCAAAAGTGCCCCACCGAGAGCTGAAGCGGGGAGCAGCACCTTATTGGAAGGGCCTACCGCAGTGCGCACGATGTGCGGCACCACAAGACCCACAAACCCGATCAGTCCCGCAAACGAGACAGCGGCAGCGGTGAGCAGCGTCGACAGCACGATCGCCGCCATTCGCAGGCGTGTGACATTGAGCCCGACGTGGTAGGCGGCCTGGTCGCCGAGTGCGAGAAGGTCGAACTTGCTGCCTAACAGCATCGCCAGCGTCAGTGACACGATGACCACGCCTGTCACTGCGCCCGTTTGCGCCCAGTTCGCGCCCGAGAGAGTGCCCATCTGCCAAAAGATGATTTGCTCTCGCGCGGTCGTGGGGGCCATAAAAGTGAGCACTGAAATAATGGCACCGCAGATAGCGTTGGCCGCGATACCCACCAAGATCAGGTTGAGCACGCGAACCTTGCCGCCGACTCGTGAGAGGAAGTACACCACCGCGGTTGCAAGGGTCCCAGATATAAAGGCAAGGACGGGCACCGTCATCGTGCCGAAAGTGGTGAGCCCGAAGACGAGCGCGACGGCGGCCCCGACGCCCGCGCCGGTGCTCACGCCGATCACGCTCGGCTCCGCGAGCGGGTTGGCGAAGACTGCCTGCATGAGCGCCCCGCTGACGCCCAGCGCGGCACCGACGAACAGACCGAGCACCAGGCGGGGGAGTCGGATCTGCCAGATCACGGACGCTTCCAGAGAGGTTGCAGACAGCGGGCCGGCCTGGAGAATCGGCCACAGCTCACGGACCGAAAGCTCGAACTGTCCAACCATGATCGAGCCGATGGCTGTCGCCACCAGCAGCACACTGACGGTCGTGAACAGCGCCACACGGCCGCGGCGGCGGGCGTGAAACACCTCGGCGGAAGATGTCACTGCCCCTCCCCGTACAGGGCGTGGGCTGCGCGCAGCAGAAGTTCCCCGGTTTGGGGGCCGAACGCAAGCGAGTCGCCGTCGGGAAGTGAAAGCACGCGCTTGTGCTGGCCGGCGGTCGTCTGTGCGACACCGGGTCGTTGAAGCAGGCCCTCGATATCGCCGGTGGATTGCAGCCCGCCGTTCATCATGACGAACACCTCCGGATTGACCTGGGCGAGCGCTTCGGGGCTGGCGGGGGAAGCGTTGCCGATGCCGTTTTCAGTGTTCACGTCGACGCCGCCGAGCGCCTCGATGAGGTCCTTGGTGCCGTCTTCGCCGCCGAGCAGGTAGAACACGCCGCCGGTCCCGCGCGCGTACAGGAATGACATGCGCAGCGGCTGTTTCGGGACGACCTGTTTGATCGCTTCGAGAGCTTGCTGCACCTCTTTTTCACTTCGTTCCGCGAGGAGTTTGCCCGCTTCTGGCTCCCCGACGACGGAGGCCACGTTCATGATGTCCTCTCCCATTGATGCCATGGTCCGTTTCGGCTCCATGACGACGGTGGTCACGCCCGCCGCGCGGATTTGGTCGATGGCCTCGCTCGGACCGACGGAGTGATCCACGATGACCAACGTCGGGCGCAAGTTCAGTATTGCCTCCACGTTTAGTGAGTGACCGTTTTCGGTGACCACGGGAAGGTCAGAAAGCGAGGGTTCCGCGGAGCTGACCGTGCGACCGACAATGTTGTCCGCCAACCCGATACCGCGGAGCGTCTTTGTGTAGGTGCCGTAGAGGTCGAGCGCGAGGATGCGGGAGGTGTCGGTAACCGTGACGTCGTGGCCGTCGGCGTCAGTGAGTTCGACGGGCAGCGCAGTTTCGCGCTCCGCTTCGACGGGTTCTACCTCGGAAATCTCCGATACCATCGCGACGCCCTCAGCCTGGTGCGGGTCGGCTCCGGTTGCGAGCGACTGCGAAAGCGCCTTTTGTTCGGTTTGCACGGGGTTGTCCCAGCTGGCGCAACCTCCAAGCGACAGACCCACGGCCGCCGCGACCGCGCAGACGAGGGGTGTTTTCCAAAGCTTCATTGAGAGTTTCCTTTTCTATCCGGCTTTATCCGGTCGCAATAAACCTGGTCAGCGCGCCACCGGCGCCGAGCAGCGAGGCCACCAGAAGCAGGAGTTTGGCCACCGTTGAGTCGTCCCAGCCTCCGCTGCCGGCGCCGTCGCCTGCCGCGGAGTTTTTGATCTGGAACTTTCCGCCTTCGGGCTGTTTGGCGGATTCCACGGCATCTGTACCTTCTACCTCGTCGAACACGCTGCCTTTTGCGTTTTCGGGGGTCGTCCCTGAGTTCAGCTTCGCTTGGGCTCCTGCCGTGCCGCCGCGCTTCAGCGCCGCAGCGTCACCTGCGGTTCCGCCTTTGCCTGTCGACGACTCCGAGGAGGCCCCACCCTGCCCCTCGCGGCAGTTCGCCGTGTTGCCGAGGCGAGCGCTGAAACTCACTGGGTCGAGTGGGGCCCCAGCGGGGTAGAACTGGCCGAACGCCTCCGCGCCGACTTGGGTGAGCGTCGCCTGCGCGGAGCCGGACACCGCGGAATCGGAAACGCTCAGCTCGCTGAAGGATAAGTTGGCGATCGCGACGCGGCCGAAATCATTCGCCTTGCCATCAGTGCTATTCGACGAAACATTGATGACGATTTGGCCCGAATCGCCACTGAACTGGATCTCCATATTGGAAAAGCGGGTGTCTAACACCCCTTCGTGGCCGGTGAAATGGATGGTGCCGGGGTAGAGGATGGAACCGGAGCGTGCGGCAGTGTCCACCGCGCCGGAATTGCCGGAGAACGTGAACGCGTTGCCGTCGTCGCCGACGCCTTTGAGTTCCCAGCGTCCTTTCGCGATGTTGCCGCGGATGTACGTGCGGAAAGATTGGCGAATGCCCCACTGGGCCTCGGAACTGACAATCCCACGAGACGCGCTCGAGTCACAGATCCCGCTGTCGCTGGCGCCACCCGCAGGTGCCGCACCAGTGGGTTTTGCTGCATTACCGGTGTTCGTGCCGCCACCCACCTTCGGCGCGCCGGCTGGTGTCGCGGGGACGGAGCCAGGGTTGACGTTCGCTGGACTGTTCGTTGCGTTGGAGGTTCCTCCCGTTCGGGGGGCATTGGACGTGGGGGCGCCGCTGTTTGCCGCTGGTGCAGGGCTCGTGCCTTCCTGCGTCGGAAGTACCCGGCGATGCAGTGACTCACCGCTGCGCAGCAGTGTCTCAGTGTTGGCGAACATCGCGTTGAGTTCTTCCAGGGTGTCGTTGATCTCGCCGAGGAGGCGGGCCGGGCCGGAGGTGGCGCCCGATCTCTTTGCGCCGGAGGTGCCGCCGCCCTCTTTGGGCTGTGGGGCGGGGCCGGAGGCGTCGTTAAGCGATAGCTCAATTGTGACCGGGTCGAGTGGAGCGCCCACCTCGTAGAAGCCACCGAAGATCTCCGCACCGGTTGTGGTGAGGGAGGTGGGGCCTGCGATGGTCGTTGTTTGTGCGGAGAAATCCGGGGCGGCGTTGAGCGCGATGGTGGCGAGCAGCTCTTGGGTGCCTTCGCGCACCGGGCCGGTCGAGTTCATGCCCTCGTACTTCCGTGAAGCGTAATCCACCCGCAGTTCGGCTTGAGCGCCATTGACCACCACTGTGGGGTTGCGCAGCGTCATATCAAGCGCGCCGTTGTGCCCGGTGAAATGGACCTCACCCTGGAAGCTGATTTCGCCGGCCGAGGCTGAAGTCAGTGCCGAGGATTTGGCGTCGAACGTGAAACCGTCGCCTGAGCGCTGTGCGCCGCCACCGACCGAAATGCTGCCGTGGGCTATGGGACCTTCGATGTATTTTCTGAACGATTCGCGCACCCCCCATTGCATGGTTCCCGCTGAGACACTGCGGTGTGTGCTGGCAGACTCTTCGGCCGCCGCGAGAGGAAGAAGCGCAGGCGCGGCGCCGAACATGGTGGCGGTAAAGCCGATCAGACTCGCGCAAGCGACTGCGCCGAGGTGGGTGCGAACATTCATGGTTGCCTCGAGGTGCGAAATAGCAAAAAGTAGGTAGGCTAACCTTACCTAAGTAAGGTTAGGTTTGCATAATGTTGAAAGGGGTTGTCGTGATGGCGCAACAGACGGGACCTGCTACCAAACTCATTCGACCTGTCGGTGTGCGATTGCCGCGCACATATGAAGGCGGCGCTGTGCACTTCGTCACCTGGGAGCGCGCCCTGATCGCCTTGATCACAGGTGTGATCGCGTTTGGGGCGGGTACCGGAAGCATCTGGGTGGCGTTCCCTGCGAGCGTGGCGTTGGTGGCTGCGGTTCTCGGGCTTTCGTCACTGCCCTCGCATAAGGGCCGCGATGCCGGTGCTCGACTGGGCAAACGCGCGGGGATCGTTCTCGCGGTGGCTTGGGGGTTGATTGTTTGCTTGGCAGTGCTAGTGCTGTTTCTGGTGCCTGCGCAGTTCACGCTCACCGGCGGAGTGCTCACTGCGTTCGTGGCGGCTGGGGCGATCTGGGGTGCGATCGCTTACGTTGACAGGCGTTAGTGAGCCTCGGCCTAGCCGGCGTGGGTCGAAAGGTCCTGGAACACTGCCTGGTTCAGGGCGAAAACGTGCTGGGCGGTGGAGATGATTCGTGCGCGCTCTTCGTCGTTAAGCTGCATCGCGTCGAGCGCCTCCTTGTAGTGCGCGCGGTAGTGTGGGATCTTGCCTACCGCAGAGAAGTTGTAGAAGTGCAATGCCTCGTCGGGCAGCGCGTACGCATTCTGGAACACGCGTGCGAGCACCTGTCCGCCGGCAATGTCGCCGAGGTAGCGCACGTAGTGGTGGGCGATGACTTCCGGGCCGGAGTCCGGGGTGAGCGCCTCGAGTTCGGCAACGTAGCGCCTCGTGGCATCGAGTGGGGCGGTGGTTTCCTTCCAGCCGGCACCGAGCATGGCGGTGAGATCGGCTTCGAGGGCGGGCACGCGCTCGAGGCGCTCGTCGGCGATCTGCGCCACCGCGGGGTGGGAAGCGGCGCGGCGCACCGCATCTTCGAGTGCCGAATAGATGTGGAAGTACTGCACTGTCAGCTCTGCTACGGCTGCCCGGTCCAGCTCGCCTTTTCCAAGGCTCGACATGAAGGGGGAATTCTCGGCGCTGGAGTGCGCAGTGGCAGTCTGGTCTTTGAGTGCGGCCGACAGTCGCTGGTCAGTGGGGGCGGCCATGGTCATCTGCTTCTCCAATCTAGGAATGAAGGGTAGGTTACCCTTAGTTGTAGATTGAGAATATAGGTAAGCCTAACCTTCAATCAATCACCCAAAAGGTTGATCCGCTTCGGGCGCCCGCGTGGTGTGGATACGGTCTTGTCGCCGGGGATCCAGAACCGCCACGGGGCGTCTTTGTTTTTGGAGATCCCGATGCGGGGTCCTGCGACCCATTCGGGTTCGGTGTTGCGCGGGGTGAGGTGAATGGGGGTGCCGTTGTCGCCTAACCCCAGTGCGAGTGCTTGGCCGAGGTTGCCGGGCCCGCGGGCGAGGTTTTCAAACGGGATCAACGCGCGGTCGGGGCGTTGTCGTCGCTCGCGGGCGAGTGCTTCGCCGGCGACGACTTCGCCGCCACGCATGAGGCAGCCTTGGCCGATGCCTTCGGGCGCGCAGACGATGTTGCCGTTGTGGTGGATGCCGTAGGAGAGGTAGACGTACAGCCTGCCGGGTGGGCCGAACATGGCGGCGTTGCGGGCGGTTTTGCCCCTGTGTGTGTGGGCGGCGGGGTCTTCAGCGCCGAGGTATGCCTCGACTTCGGTCAGGCGCACGGTCACCCCGCTGTGGGTGATGAGGCACCCTAGCAACTGCGGTGCGACGACGTCGGCGGGTTGGGTGAAGTCGATCATTGCAGCCATTGCGCAAGCTTATCGACGACCGCCTCGTCCCCGTTTGACCCAATCACCTCATCCGCGATCGCTTTGAGGTCGGGGTGCGCGTTGTCCATCGCTACCGCGTGGCCGGCGGCGCGGAGCATGCCGAGGTCGTTGAGGAAGTCGCCGAATGCCGCCGTCTGTGCAAGGGGGATGTCCAGCGTGCCGGCGAGCGCTTCGAACGCGTGGCCCTTGTCGGCATCGGGGTGCATGATGTCCAGCCAGTGCTTGCCGCTGACCACTGCGCGCAGGTCGGGGGCGTGTTCGCGGACCCAGGGCAGGGCGTCGCGTTCGGCGTCGGTTTCAACGTAGAGGGCGATCTTAACCACGGGGCTGGGGTGGTCGCCGAGCGCCGACAGCGTTGTGCGGGAGGCGTAGTACTTGTCCACCTCCGCGTCGATTGCTGGCGGCAGCGGGAGGGTGGCGGCTACTTCCGGGGCGCAGATGACGGTGTGGGCGGGAAATGGTGCGTCGGGTAGCGCTGCGATCAAGTTGCGCGCGGCGTCCGCGGACAGGGCGGTGGTGGAGACGACCTCGCCGCCGTGCCACACCACCGCGCCGTTTTCAGCGATGAACGTCTCGCATGCGGGGAACATGCGTTGCAGTGTTGCCAGTTGGCGGCCGGAGGCGGGGGTGATGGTGACGGACTGGGCGGTGGCGTCGTCGTAAAGCTGCCAAAAGCGCTCAGGTACCTGGCCTTCCGGGGTGAGGAGGGTGCCGTCCATGTCGAGTGCGATCAGTCGTGGCGTCTGCATTGCCCACACCATACCGGTGTGATGTGGAACACTGGGCGGCATGACTGAGTTTGTGAAGACCGAAGTACGCGGCGCGACCGGGGTGATCACCCTCGACCGCCCCAAGGCCCTGAATTCTCTGAACCCGGAGATGGCACGCGCCATCGACGAGATCCTGAAGCAGTGGCGTGACGACGACACCGTCACCCAAGTTGTCATCCAGTCCTCTGGCAAGCACTTTTGCTCCGGCGGCGACGTCCGTGCCGCGCGCGACGGTGTCCTCGAGGGACGCCTGGATGAGGTCGATACGTTTTTCGCAGACGAGTACGCCATGAACTTGGACATTGCGAACTACCCCAAGCCGTACATCGCGCTGTGTAGCGGCGTGATCATGGGCGGTGGCATGGGTGTGTCGGCGCACGGCTCGCACATGGTGGTCACCGAGGACGCGTTCGCCTCCATGCCGGAGATGAACATCGGCTACATCACGGATGTGGGCATGTCGTGGCTGCTGCAGAACCTGCCAAAGCGACCCTCGCAAGCGCTCGGCGCGTTTTTGGCGCTGACGGGCTACCGCTTGAGCCCGGACGACATGCTGGCTACCGGCCTGGCCACGCATAAGGTTGCCTCGCTTGACGGGGTGCTCGACGGGATCGTGGAGCACGGGCCCGGCTACCTCGACGAGATCGGGTTGGAGCAAGGAGAATCGCAGCTCGAGGCACTGTACGAGGACATCGAGGCCACCTTCACCGGCTCCTGGGCCGAGATCCGCGAGCGCCTTGACGGCGAGTTCGGCGAGAAGGTGCAGGAATTGACCAAGCAGGCGTCCCCGTCGTCGCTCGTGGCGGCGGCGGAACTCATCGCAGCCAACGCATCGCAGGATCTGGCCGGCGCGCTGGACAATGAGCGCCGCCTGGGCGCGGTGATGGTGCGTGAGCCGGACTTTGCGGAAGGGGTGCGTGCGGTGCTCGTCGATAAGGATCAGGCCCCCAAGTTTGCCCCCGAGGCGGACCCCTCCAAGTATCGCGCTGTCCTGCGCTAAAGTAAATGGCGGTGTGGGGCTGAAATTGCCCCCGAATCCAACACGCTGAAGGAGCAACGTTGACCGAAACCACAAACCCCCGCGACGACTGGAACCACAAGCTCACCCTTGCCCAGGAGATGCTGCCGCTGATCAGCCGCCTGCACCGCGAACATAACGCGGTCACCTCGGTTTACGGCCGCCTGCTGGTGGGTGTGACCGACATCGAGATCATCAAGGCACACCGCTACGCGCGTCGTATCGACGAAAAGGAGCTCGCCCTCGACGAGACGCTCCCGATCCTGCGCGAGCTCGTGGAGATGGATCTCGGCACCGCTTCGATCGACCTCGGCCGCCTGGCCAAGGAGTTCAAGTACTCCGACGAGAAGGATCTGCGTACCTTCCTGGATGCGCAGCTCGCTGACGTCATCGGTACCTCCTCCGAGCTCGATGCACGCGACGTTGTGCTCTACGGCTTCGGCCGAATTGGCCGTCTGCTCGCCCGCATCCTGATCGCGCGTGAGGCAATGTACGGTGGCGTGCGCCTGCGTGCGGTGGTGGTGCGTAAGAAGGGTGACATCGACATCATCAAGCGTGCCTCCCTGCTGCGCCGCGACTCCGTCCACGGCCCGTTCAACGGCACGATCACCGTGGATGAGGAGAAGGAAATCATCTGGGCCAACGGCACCCCGATCCAGATGATCTACGCCAACGACCCGGCCGAGATCGACTACACGGCGTACGGCATCAATAACGCCATCGTCGTCGACAACACTGGCGTGTGGCGCGACCGCGAGGGCCTGTCCCAGCACCTGCAGGCCAAGGGTGTGGACCGCGTGCTGCTTACCGCGCCGGGCAAGGGCGACATCCCGAACATTGTCTACGGCATCAACCAGGACATGATCGGCGACGAGCGCATCCTGTCCGCAGCGTCCTGCACCACCAACGGCATCACCCCGGTGCTGAAGGTGATCAACGACCGCTACGGCGTCAAGCACGGTCACGTTGAGACGGTTCACGCGTACACCAACGACCAGAACCTGGCCGACAACTTCCACAAGGGCAACCGTCGCGGCCGCGCAGCGGGCCTGAACATGGTGCTCACCGAGACCGGCGCGGCGAAGGCCGTGTCTAAGGCACTGCCGGAGTTTGAGGGCAAGCTCACCGGCAACGCCATCCGCGTGCCAACCCCGGACGTGTCCATGGCTGTGCTGAACTTGGACTTGGAGAAGGACGTTGAAAAGGACGAGGTGAACACCTTCCTGCGTCGCGTGTCCACCCACTCCAACCTGCGCCAGCAGCTCGACTACATCTACTCGCCTGAGGTTGTGTCGACGGACCTGCTTGGTACCTCCCACGCATCCGTGGTTGATGGTCTGGCCACGATTGCTTCCGGCAACCACCTCGTGCTCTACGTTTGGTACGACAACGAGTACGGCTACTCTCACCAGGTGGTTCGCGTTGTTGAGGACATTGCGGGTGTGCGCCCGACCGTGTACCCGGCACGCAAGGAGCCGTCTGAGATTCAGTAGCGCGTTTGCTTAGCGACGACTCCACCGCCCCGGCCGCATTCGGCCGGGGCGCTTCGTCGTGTAGTAAGGGTGTGGAATAGCTGGCAGTTCCGTAAAAGATTTAGATAAGGCATATAACTAAGTGGTATCATTCCTGTGTTTTACCGTTCGTTTCCCGTGCCTTTGCTTCGAGAAAGTTGAATGACGCCCATGTCTCGCTATTCCGATGACCCCCGTCGCGTACACCGCCCACGGGGCATGCGCATCACCGCAGTTGCGACGGTGCTCGCGCTTGCCGGCACGGTCGCCGAAGTCCCGCTGGGTACCTTCACGCCGGTCGCGCACGCGCAGAGGGCGCCCATTCTGCAACCTGGTATCGACCATGGCGAGGTTCGCATTGAAAACGGCAATTGGCGAGGAGCGGTCTTCTTCAACGGATCCGTGCGGGTGAAGACGGTATCCATCGAGTTCGTGCCGCCGGAAACCGCGCCCCCGCCGCTCTTCGCAAGTACTGTTAAGTCAGCGCCGAAGGATGATCCGGTATTCAAAAGAATCCCTGAAGTCTCGCAGTTCAAGCTTGATCACCGCGTTTACAGAAACCGCCAAGAAGTTGTGCTGAAGACATATGATGTCACCGTCCACCGCAGCATCGCGACAACCCCCTCAGGCAATTATGCGATTCGACTGCGCTATGAGCTACCGGAAGAGTTGCAGGTAGAAAGAATGCACCGCCTGATCCTTTGGGGGATGGGCAAGGGCGGTTATCCGACTCCGATGGCCGGTGGTGGCTCCCGGTACACCGTGCCTATGGTCAACATGGCTTCGCCGGGCAAGGTGCGTGTGCATAATCCGGACGAGGAGCCAGTCGGCCGCCCGAAGGTGTTGGTGAACAGGAAGTGGACCAACCGCCAGGGCAAGGAAATCGTCCTCCAGGGTGAGGAAGCGGTTGCCGATAACGGCTCCTACTGGCTGACCTCCAACAACCCAGGAACGACGTACCAGATTGGCGTGCGACCTCCAGCGGGCTTTGTCAGCCCGGCGACCAAGCCGTGGAAGGACGAGGCCACCGCCCCGGATTTTGATCTGTACCCGATCACCGTCACCGGCCGGGTGATCGACGACAAGGGAGTCGGCATCTCCGGTGCACGTGTGACCGTCGGCGGTAAGTCGGCCCAGACTGATCAAAGCGGTAACTTCACCGTGCCCAAGGTTCCGGTGCCCAAGGATCCAGAGGATAAGTACACGCTGGTCGTGGGCGAAACTGAGGACAGTCAGGGGACAGAGGTTGAAGGTGTCAAAGTAGAGGATCAGCGCGTCAACCGCATCGCGGACCCGATCGTTGTGCAGCGCAAGCAGCAGTACGGCAAAGTCAGCGGCAAGGTCAACGGGCTGCCGGAACGCACCAAGGTGAAGGTGCGTGTCGTCGGTACGAACACTGTCGTAGACACCGATGAGAACGCGGAGTTCACCATCCCGAACCTGGCGGTGGGCAAGCACGTGCTCGAGGTCGTCCCAGAGTCGCTGCCGAAGGGGTATTCGGTGACCCAAACGGCAGACGTGGACGTCAAACGCGCAACCACCGCGAACGCAAACTTCACCGCCACGCGCGATAAAGGCAGCATCTCTGGTGTGATCTCCGGCGTGCCGGCCGACAAACAGGTCAAGATCCGCGTCACGGGTCCCGAGATTTTGGAACAGACCGTCTCGGGCGGCCACTACAGCTTCCCGGACCTGCCCACCGGGGACTACCGCGTCGAAGTGATCAAAGACTCCGTGCCACGCGGATACTCCGTCACAGGCCCGCAGAACGCCAAAGTGGAAAAGTACGAAAACAGGACTGTTGGGTTCGCGGTGATTGCGGACAACGTCACGGGCGTGATCAAGGTGGTCGACGACGCCAACAGGCCGGTCGCCGACGCTACAGTCACCGTTGACGGGCGGACCGAAACTACCAACGCCGAAGGCCTTGCAACGTTTGGGGATCTCGCGCCGGGTGCCTACACCGCCGCAGTGTCTGCTGCCAGGGGCAAGTACAGCGGCGCATCCCAGGGGTTCGTGCTGTATCCGGGCGATAATGATCCGGTGACGGTGAAGGTTGGTTCACTGAACCAAACCGGTGGCATTGTTGTCGACGATCTTGGTCAGGCTGTGGCGGGTGCGCAGGTCGTCGTCAAGCAAGGCTCCCGTGTCATCGGCACTTTCCCGACCACCCCGGAAGGCAACTTCAACGCTGGCGCGCTGGCTGCAGGCAACTACACCGCAGAGGTGGCCCGTAACAACACGTACGACGCGGCGAGTGCAAACTTCACAGTCGAACCCGGCGGAGACACCGAGTCAGTGATGCTCAAGGTCGCGCTGCACCGCGGGTCCATCAAGGTTGGCACCTCGGGGCCGTTGGCTCCGACGGAGGTGTTCCTCAACGGCGGCCCGAACAACGAGTACCTGCCGATTGAGGAAGCCGGCGGCGACTACGTCTTGAATGACCTGTACCCGGGCGAGTACACCCTTGGTGGGCGCGCCCCGGAGGGGTACACGATCGAAGGCGGCGGTGCCGTCACCATCAACCCAAATGAGACGTCGGAAAAGACACTCAACGTTGTGCGCAACGTGGGCAATATCGCAGGTAGCGTCACCGGCCTGCCAAGCGGCCAACCCGCCGAGATTCAGGTACGTGGTGCAGACCAGAACACCGCTGGCGTGAAGAAGACTGCGCCCGTGGTCAATGGGACGTATTCGATTGCTGGTCTGCCAACGGGCACCTACACCGTCGAGATTGTTGGCCCGCAGGGGTATTCGGCGCCGTCGCAGGCTGCGAAGGTGAAAAAGGACAGCACCGAAACGCACGACTTTGCGCTCGCGCTGGACAAGGTGGACCTCGTCTTGCAGGTTGTCGACGACACCGGCCACCCCGTCGCCAACGCCAAACTTGATGTCGCCGGACGCACGGTGAATACCAACGCGGAAGGCATGGCTACGGTCGAGGACATCCTGCCCGGAACCTATACGGCCAAAGCCGCCGAAAGCGAGTCCCACAGCGAAGGCAGCCGCGAAGTCACGCTGCAGCCCGGCAAACACAGCAGCGGCGAAATCCTGGTGAAGACGCTCAACGCGGTGAGCGGCACGCTTCTCGACGACCTCTCCGCACCCGTCGCCAACGCCCCCATTCGCATCACCCAGAACGGTAGGGAAATCGCCAAGGATACGACCGACGCACACGGCAGGTTTAACGCGGGCAAACTGCACGCCGGCGAATACACCGTGCAGGTTGAATCCAGCGACAACCACGGAGGAACAACCAAGCGTTTCAGTGTCGAGCCGAACAAGCCGCGCGATCTGGAGCTCACGGTGGCGCTGGTCAAGGGTTCCGTCAACATCACAGTTACAGGCGATGCGGAGCCAGATTCGATCACGATCACGGGTGGTCCGAAAAACCAAACCCGCAACGTGGAAAAGGTTGACGGCAAGTACGTCGTCGATGGCCTCTACCCAGGCGATTACACCGTGACCGCAAAGGCACCGAACAAGCACACCGTCACACGTGAAAACGACGGCAAGGTCACGGTCAAGCCAAGCGAGCAGTCCAACCTGGGCATTACTGTGAAAAAGGAGCCGACGACGTCAAATCCGGCCCCGCAGCCCGAGCCGCAGCCGGATCCGTTCGTGTGGGCACCCGTGGTGGTGCACGCCGGCGAGGTCGGCATCGGCACGCCGACGCGTAAGGGGAGCAGCGACCCGGTGCCGTCTGGGTTCACCACCAACGGCGTGGAAAAGGTCATCTCCGGCCACAAGACGGAACAGGTTTCGCCGAAGGATTCCTGGATTCGTGTGGAGCAGGACGGCACGGTCGTCGCCACGCCACCGCGCGATGCCGCGCCCGGAACTTACCGCGTAGAGGTCAACACACCGACGGGCCAACGCGAGGTCGTCGAGGTTGTCGTGGCTGAAGAAAAACCCATGGCCGATCGCTACACGGTCGAATGGGCAAAAACCCCGGTGCCTGCTGGTGTGGAGCGCTCCTCGAGCTCGCCGCGTGCGCAAGTGGTGGAGCGCGGCTTCACATACGACGACCGCGTGCTGCCCGCAGGTACAACGTTTACAACGGACGCCAAGGGCGTGACCATCGACGCCAAGGGCAGCATCACGTTCAAGCCGGAGGCCAACGCAAAGCGCGGCTCCCACACGGTCCCGGTCACGATCACCTTCCCGGACGGCAGTCCCAAGACGGTCAACGCCGTCTTCGAGGTCGGCGAGCCCATGCTGGCAGACCTGGCAAACCTCGGCTACGAAGACGAGATCATGGTGGTCCCGGGACTGAGCGCAACCGTGCTGCGCACCGGCGACGCTGCGTTGCCCGAGGGGACGACCTTCAAGATGAAATCCGGGTCGAGCCTGGGCGGCTGGTCCGCGACGGTGGACGCGAACACCGGCGACGTGCGAGTCAACGCACCGAAGGTGAACGCGCGTCCGCTCACGGTCAAGGTCATCGCCTACTTCCAGGATGGTTCCACCAAAGAACTTGAAGCGCGCGCTCGCTTGGCCACAGCTTCTGCACACGCCGTGAAAAACTCCATCTCCTACCCGTCTACCACGGTGCGGGTGGGCAACACAGTTGCAGTCGCCGCTGTTGGCGATGCGGTCAAGGGTGCGGTCTTCGACGTGATCGACAACGCTGGCCTTGACGTCGGCGTGAACAGATCCACCGGCGCGCTGCGCATCACGGCGCCGAAGAACGCCGAGATCGACGAAACCTACAAGCCGCTGATCCAGGTGCGCTACCCAGACGGCAGCGCACGCGAAATCACCGCCACGGTCACGGTGCCTTCGGATGCGGCGACGTTTGACGCCGGATATGTTGGAGCGAACGTTCCTATCGGCGGCGAGGCTCGTCCGGAACCTTCGTCGAAACTGCCAGAGGGCACGCGGTTTAGCATCGACGGCTTCAACGAGCAGGGCTGGACAGCAACTATCGACGAAAAAACCGGCCGTATCACCGCCCGGTCCAACGGCAGTGTGCCCAACGGCAAAACCACCTCCGTCAAGGTGCGGGTGACCTACCCGGACGGATCCTCCGAACTGGTCAACGTCCCCCTGACGGCGAGGGCGCCGGAGGAAGTGGTGGTTGAGGACAAGGGGTCGTCGACAAGCGTTGGCTGGATCGCGGTCCTCGTGGGCGCGCTGGCGCTGCTTGCCGGCGTAGGATTCGCCGCATTTTTGAACCAAGACAAGATCATGCAGGTACTGGGTAGGTAGGCAACAACATGCGATTTTCCACAAAAGTAATGGCAGTCGGCCTGTGCGCCGCCCTCGCCCCCGTCTGCGTTATGCCCGCGCAGGCCAAGGTCACACAGCAAGGCAGGCAGGTTGTCGTTGAGGGGCAGCAGAAGAGCACATGGTCGCCGTACATCAACGCGACCGTGCGCCCCGACGGACAGGGCCTCTTCGACTTCGACCACCCCGAAGCCGCCGCCGAGGTGCTCAAGTACGGCCTCAGCACCGACGTGTACGTCAACGAGGCGAAAATGCCCGTCGACTGGAACGCGACGCCCGAAACCCTCAGCAGAGACGACGGAACCGACACGGTTGTCTACACCCAGACGTTTAACGGTGTTGAGGTCAAACGCACCATCAACATTTTCGACAACATCATCCAGTACACCGTCACCGCCACCAACGTCTCGGGCGCCCCGGTCAATGTCCGCGTCGAAGCCGTAAGCGACATCATGGGCGACCACGGCCAACTCCGCGCGCAGCAATACTTCGACGGCGAAATTCGCGTCTCCCCGGAAAAGCCCGGCCACACCGCACGCGTGAAGTTTGCGAACGCCGACCGGTTCGGCGTAGGACCGACCGCTGAGAAAGCCAAGGAGAGCCGCAACGACAACGACGCGCGCTACCAGGCCGGACGCTGGAGCAAGAGCCTCGCAGCGGGTGAGAAACTCGAGGCCGAAACCCAGGCGCGTTTCATCCCGCAGCCAGCCGCGTTCGACTCCGACGGCGACGGGCTGCGCAACTCGTGGGAACGCGTCGGCATGAAACTCTCCTCAGGCAAATCGTTGCCAATCCACCAGTGGGGCGCCGACGAGAACAAACCCGACCTGTTCCTGCAGCTGCACTGGATGCGATCCGAGTGGGAACAGCTCAATTGCGACCGGAAGGAATCCTTCGCGGCATCCGTGGCGGGCTTTACCCAGTTCGCCGACTGTGCGCGTGCAAACACGAAGGACTATGCGCCGTCACCGGAGATCCTCAAGCAGTTGGAGGAGCGCTTCGCCAAACAAGGCATCAATCTCCACATCGTTGCGGGGCCGGAGTACGTCAGTTCCTCGATGTCCAGCATGAAGGAGGCAGACCGCGAGGGCGGCAAGACCGAGGACTACGCCAAAGAATTCATGCCAGGGTTGGCCGATCCGAAGTTGGCCAAAGACGAATGGGCTTACGCGCTGTATGCGCAAAACCAATTCATCTCGGCACGCGAACGGTTGCTGGGAGAACGCAAGGCGGTCTTCCGCGTTGGCGTCATCGGCGACACGATTTCTCGCGGCGACTCCTCGACAGGCCTCGCTTTGGTCAACGACTCCGTATTCTTCGTGGCGAACCATCCTGAGATGACCACGCAGGAGCAGCTGCGCAACACGATCCTGCACGAGTTCGGCCACACCCTGAACCTGCTGCACTACGGCGCGCACGTGGAGTCAAACACGGCACCGGCGCGCGATGACCTCGAAGAGTACAACTCGGTGATGAGTTACGCGCACCAGTTCAACCAGTTCAACTTTGCCGAAAAGGAAACGCACGGCCACGACGAGACCGGCAGGGAGTTTCAGATCCCGGCGGACTGGGCGAACCTGAACCTTCCAGGCGCGAACGTTGGCCAAGGCCACATCGGAGTGAACGACGAGACAGACAAGGAAAACGACAAAGACGACCACGATCACGACCACTCGCACGGCGAGGAAAGCATGCCGGTGCTGACCGAAGGTGACGTCAAAGAACTGGTCATCAACGCGGCAAGCAACAACAAGTACAAGGCAGGCTTTCGTCTCAACGAAACCGCGAACGGTGACAATGGCGTCGTCGCACAGCTTGGCGACGACAACGTCCTGCGCGGCACCATCTCCAACCTGGGAGACGTGGACGAGCGGTTTAAGGTCAGCGTCAACTACGGCTCGGGAGTGTTCCAACAAAGCTACGACCTGAAGCCTGCCGGCAAAGTCGGCGACGAGAAGCAGGTAGACATCAAGCTCGACCGCGCGGCGTTTTTGGACAAGCCGGTCGTTCCGCTGAGCGTAGTGGTTACAAACTCGCGCGGAACGGAAGTGTTTAGCCAGTCCTACAACGTCTCCGCGCTGAACTACACCCGCGAAGAGATGGCGAAGGTGCTTGCCGAGGTGCTTGCCTCCGACGCCCCGGAGTACGTCAAGGACATGGCCCGCAGGAAGCTGCAGCCGAAGGACAAGACCGAAGGGACGAGCAACGCGCCGGCGGCGCAGAAACCGAAGACGCAGCAGCCGCCGGCCAACGGCGACGGTGCGGTCTCGCCAGTGGCGATCATCATCGGCGTGCTGCTCGCTATCGGCGGCCTTGGTGCTGCGCTAGCTGGCTGGGCGATGAGCCAGGGCATGATTTAGCGCATGATCTAACGCCTAGGCTGCCTGCTCCTGCCACCAGGCCAGAAGCCTCTCAAGTGTTTGGAGGAGCGCGTGGTCGGGGCCGGCCGCCTCGACGGAGGGCAGCCTCGATGCACGGAATTGCGGGCCGAGGTTGGCAAACGGGCTCACGGGATGGGTTGCGGTTTTTGAGGAGTCGATTGCCGCAAAGATCTCGTCGAGTTTGCGCTCGACGATCCTGCGTTGCCTCCGGTTGAACGCCTCCGGCGCGAACGGGTTGATGCCGGTGAAGCTCTTGCTGACAAGGCGGTTATCGCGCGGGTCGTACACAAAAACGGCGACTGGGAACGACTCGTCGGACTTCAGGTTCGGTGTGAACTCGATACAAAAGGCGCTGTACCACGCGTTGTCTTGCGAGTCGCCGAGCATCATCACCGTCGCAGCCGTGAGATCTTCCGCAGGGAAGACGCGAGGCGCCGTGAGCGCGAACGCGGGATCCTGCGGTGGCACGATACTGACCGTGTAGTCGTCGTGAGCGACCATGATGCGCTGGACTTCGGCCATGACGTTGGCCATCTCCTCCACGCCATACCAATCGGGCGCGCGTGGGTTGTCCGGTTGGAGCAACGCGCAGTCGATTTCGTGGGTTTCCGGGTCGTGGATGAGTATTGCGACGCGGAGGCCGTTTTCGATGATGTAGTCGTCGTCAATGTGCCAGCGGATGTCGTCGTCGAAACTGTAGTCGTCCTCGTCGTAGTCGTACATGGTGACAAGGTCATCGACTTCCTCGTCGTAAGAATCGAGGTAGTAAAGCTCGTAGGCACGAAAAGCCATAATTATCCCCCCTGGGTGTCGGGCGGAAGCCCCCATTTTGCTTCCGCGTATCGACGAGCCTAAACCACAACCGGCCCCAACACCAGAGCCGGGATGCACAATATATTGTGCATTCCGTAGGGAACCGAGCAACGCAGCAGTAATTGTGGCCGAAAACGCCACACGCGCGAGGAACTTGACACTGAGCTCATGCACAAGACGAGCACCAGCATCAAGCGTGCTTAGTGAGCCGGTTACTCGCCACGCATCAGGGCGAGGGTGAGTTCATAGCAGCGCTCGAGGGAAGGCACCGGCAGAAACTCGTAGATCGAGTGGAAGTTGTGCGCGCCGGTGAAATAGTTCGGGGTGTAGACACCCTGGTTGGACAGCCATGACCCGTCGGTGCCGCCGCGCATATCGATCTCTTTGATCTCGATGCCGAGGCGGCGCATCGTAGCGTGCAGTCGCTCGGAGCCGACGGAATTTTCGGGGGTCTTCGCGTCGGAGATGTTCGCGTAGACATCTTCGATGTCGCAGGTGATGGTGGCGCGGGGGTTTGCTGCGGCAAGGTCGCTGGCAAGCGCGCGTAGACGCTGCTTCTTTTCCTCGTAGCCTTCGCGGTCATGATCGCGGATGCTCAACTGCATGGTGCAGGTGGACTGGTTGCCGTCGATGTGGTTGAGCCAGATAAAGCCCTCACGCCCCTCGGTGTGCTCGGGCGTTTCCTGCGCGTCGAGCTGGTTGGCAAACTCCATTGCCAGTGTGATCGGGTTGACCAGGTTGCCCTTCGCGTTCATCGGGTGGGCGCTGACGCCGGCAATGGTAATGGTGGCGGTGGCGGCGTTGAACGTGGTCTCTACAACCTCGCCGAGCTCGCCGCCGTCGACGGTGTAGGCGTAATCGACGGGGAAGCGGTCAAAATCGATCGTGCGTACACCGCGCAGGCCGATCTCCTCGTCCGGCACGAACGCGATGTAAATGTCGCCGTGTGGGGTCTGACCGCCGAGCTCGGTGACCGCCTCCATGATCGCGGTCACGCCGGCCTTGTCGTCGGCGCCAAGCACGCTCGTGCCGTCCGTGTGGACGATCGGCTGGCCCTCGTACGCTGCAAGTTCCGGGTGGTCGGCGGCGCGCAGCCAGAGGTCGCGCTCGGCGTTGAGGCAAATATCCCCGCCCTTGTAATGAGTTAGCTGCGGATTGACCGTGGGGGAGAGGTTTACATCCACCGTGTCCAGGTGGGAGCAGAAGCCGATCGCGGGGCCGTCGCCGGTGCCGGAGATCTTCGCGGTGACCACGCACGTGTCGGACAGGTGGACGTTGGTGGCCCCGGCGGTGGAGAGCTCGTCGACAAGCAAACGCGCAAACGTCCACTGGCTTTCGGTGGACGGGACCTTGGTTGCGTGAGCGTCGGATTGGCTTTCCGTGCGGACATAGCGGAAGAAACGGTCGGTGAGACGTTGCTGGATCGGGGTGAGAGTGCTCATGCCGCGAGGGTAGCGCGTTAGTTTGCCAGCGCTGCCTCGGAGGTTCGGGTAGGGCTATCGATGGCGCGACCCAGCAGCACCACGAAGATGACCAACGCGATGGTGAGCATGATGTGGCCCAAACCTGCGATGCCGGAGATCGCCGCACCCGACTCCTTGCCCAGCACCGTCAGCGAGCCGTGCAAGATCAGCATGGACACGGTGGTGAGCAAACCTGCGTTGTAGAGCCAGAAGAAGATATTGAAAAGCTTCTTATTGCGCGAGAAGGTGAAGACCTTTTCAAGCGCGAGGAAGATGAGGAACATCATGAAGCCCAGGGCCAAAAGGTGGGTGTGGGTAACGCTGAGCTGGGTGAACTGGCCTTCTGGGAAGTTGTTGGCGCGGGTGAACTCGCGGTAGAACACGCCCGAGATCAGGCCGAAGGCGAGGTAGAAGATTGCGGCTCTGTAGAGGGCCTTCATGGGAAAAACTCCTTTTAGCAACAAAGTGTTGTGAACATTATCTACGTTTGTACCAGAAAGCTCGGTCCTGCGAACCGGGTGTGCCGTTTAAACGATGATGGAGATTGCGTTGATGGCCGAATCCCATAACGCCACGACAGAATGGCTCAGATCGTTTAGCGACGCTTGCCACGACGCAGGCAACCAGGGGTCAGCGGCGCCGTTGCCGAGCGCATTGCGGAAATCTTGTGCACCATGATGGATGTTGTACGTCAACAGTGAACTCAAGCCCATGATGGCCATGCTACGCGCCCGTATGCAGGGCAAACAGTACACGCGTCACATTTTGAAGGCCCATTTGGTGAGACTAATGTTTATGCAGGAACAACCACTTCAAGGAGGAAGACCGTGACAACGGCAGTCGCCCCCGCAGACAGCCCCGAACAACAAACCTCAAACAAACTCAACACAGGAAAAACGATCGCGTTTTTCCTCTCATTTATCGCACTGGCCGCTGTGATCCTGACCCCCATCGCAGGGCTTGCCATGCCAGCGAAGATCGCACTCGGCATGCTTGCGTTTGCCGTGATCATGTGGGTCTCGGAAGCAGTGTCCTACCCGGTCAGTGCGGTCATGATCGTCGGGCTGATCGCAATCATGCTCACGTTCGCCGTGGACCCCGAAACAGGCGAAGCGATCGGTGCCTCCAAGGGCCTGAGTATCGCCATGAGCGGCTTCTCGTCATCGGCGGTGGCGCTTGTTGCTGCGGCACTTGCGCTGGCAACCGCCATGCAGGCGACCGGCCTGCACCGTCGCCTGGCGCTGTATGTGCTGAAGTTCGCCGGCGAGAAAGTTTCCAACATTGTCATCGGAGCGATTGTTATCTCGATCATCCTGGCGTTCTTTGTCCCGTCCGCAACCGCACGCGCCGGCGCCGTCGTGCCGATTCTCATGGGCATGGTGGCCGCCTTCGGTCTGGCCAAGGAATCCAAGCTCGCCGCGCTGCTCGTGATTACGGCAACCCAGGCGGTGTCCATCTGGAACGTCGGCATCAAGACCGCTGCGGCGCAAAACCTCGTGGCTGTCGGCTTCATCGAAGACCAAATGGGCCAGACCGTCTCCTGGGGCCAGTGGTTCATCTGGGCCGCACCGTGGTCGATCCTGATGTCCATCGCCCTGTACTTCATCATGCGTGCCGCCATTAAGCCTGAGGTGGAGTCGATTGATGGGGGACGTGAGCTCGTCGAAAAGCAGCTCGCGGAAATGGGACCCATGACCGGCGCTGAGAAGCGCCTCACCGCCATCGCAGTGTTGCTGCTGTTCTTCTGGGCCACCGAAGGCGTGCTGCACCCGATTTCCTCCGCAACCATCACCATCGTCGCCGTCGGCTTCATGCTTATGCCGGTCATTGGCGTGATGGACTGGAAGTACGCCCAGCAGCAGATCAACTGGGGCACCCTCGTCGTGTTCGCCGCCGGCATCTCCCTGGGCAAGTTCCTGCTGGACACTGGCGCTGCAACCTGGCTGTCTGAGGCAACCTTCGGCGCTATCGGCCTGTCCTCGATGCCGATCCTCGCCGCGATCGCCCTGGTGTCGCTGTTTAACATCCTGATCCACCTGGGCTTCGCCTCCGCGACCTCGCTTGCCTCCGCGCTGATCCCCGTGTTCATCGCCCTTGCAGCCACCCTGGACGTGCCCAACGGCGGCATCGGGTTCGTGATCATCCAGCAGTTCGTCATCTGCTTCGGCTTCCTGCTGCCGGTCTCCGCACCGCAAAACATGCTGGCCTACGGCACCGGCGCGTTTACCTCCAAGCAGTTCCTGCGCAGCGGTATCCCACTGACCATCGTGGCCTACCTGCTCATCCTGCTGCTGTCCGCCACCTACTGGAACTGGATCGGCCTGGTCTAGATACGCCGTATTACTCCAGGATAAGGCCCAGGTGCAGCGTCGAAAGTTCGTGCTCGCCTGGGCCTTTTGCTAACCCCGCAAACTCGGCGGCGGTCTCACGTGTGACGGGGATGATCCAGCCGTACTTCGGATCCAGCACAGGCTCGGACCTGCGGTCTACCGGCACGAACGTGACGGAGCGTTCGTTGGGGGAGGTGAGTTGCACGGCGTCGTCGATACGCGAAAGCTCCTCGAGTGCCCTCGCTGAGGTGGTCACGATGATGATCTTCTCGTTGGTATCGGGCGCAAGCCGCGCCGTGTGCACCTGCAGCTTATCGACGACCACCGGCACCACCCGCCCCGGCAACTCCACCAGCCGAGGCTGGTTCAACCCGAAAAGTTCACGCGCGCGGTCGATGATTCCCATGACAAGGGAGTGTATAAGGTGACCAGTATGTCTGAATCGCACCGCGTCGACATGGTGATGTCGTACGGCACCGGCGACCTCGTCGTCACACCCCACGACTACGAAACACCCCTACGCCGCGGCAACCGCCTCACACGCGCCGGATGGAAATCCATCTTCCGCCGCGTGGTCACAGACTTTTCCAACGACGCCATGGTGGACCGCGCCGCCACCCTGACCTATTACACCCTGCTGTCGGTCGCGCCGATGCTGCTCGCCGCATACTCCATCTTCAGCCTGCTCATGCCGCGTGGCGACGACATGGCCGACTCAATCATCGCCGACCTCGTCGCCCAATACGTACCGGTGCAACTGCAATCAGAAGCCCTGCGTCTCCTGACAGTCATCGTGGCCACCCCAGCAGAAAGCACCATCGCCCTGGCAGTGTCAGTGGTGATTTCGCTCCTGTCAGCATCCGCGTACGTGCGATCCTTCTCCCGCAACGCCAACCTCATCTACGGACGCACCGAAGGCCGCCCACTCGTCGTGACATGGATAACCATGTGGCTTGTCACGGTCGTTTTGGTCATTGGCGCATTGGTGATCGTGCTCGGGGCCCTGCTGACCGACTCAATCGTCAACGCCGTATTCGAACCCATCGCGCGACCCCTACGACTTGAGGACGAACTGCACTACCTCACCGCAATCTTCCTCCCCGTCTGGGACTACCTGCGCACCCCCGTCATCGCAGTGGTCTCAATCGCGCTCGTCTCCGTGCTCTACTACTTCGCCCCCAACGTCAAACCCGGCAAATTCCGCCTGCTCACCCTCGGATCCGCAAGCGCGCTCCTCGTCATCGGTGCGCTATGGATCGGGTTTTCCTGGTACCTCAAACTCGTCGGCATACGCAGCACCTACGGCGCATTCGGCACCGTCCTGGCGGTACTCGCCCTGATCTGGTTGATGAACATCGTGCTGCTCGAAGGCGTAAAAATCGACGCCGAAGTCCTACGCGCCAAAGAACTCCAACACGGCATGGACTCACGCCGCCACATCCAGGCACCACCACGCTCCAACAGTGGGGCGGCGTGGCGGCTGCAGACCCGCCGGTGGACCGACCGCGCCGCCGACGAAATCCTGGACAGGCGTGATGTAGGCCATGAGTAGGGGGCCGGCGAGCTCCTCTCATCGAAGGGAATCCGCGTCAATGCCGTTGCGCCGGGGCCGATCTGGACCGTGATCCAGCCCGCTGAGGGGCAGCCGGAGGAGGTCGTCGACAACTTCGCCCAGGGCTCCGACATCGGACGACCAGGACAGCCGGCCGAGCTCGCCGGCGCGTACGTGTTCCTCGCCTCCGAGGACGCGTCGTACATCTCCGGTGAGACGCTTGCGGTTACCGGCGGCGCGCTGACGCCGTAACACTGAACACCGTTGAAAGTGCCACGGGCGTGCGCGTAGGCTCGCGGGCATGATTGACGCCCGCGACACCGCCCTCATCTTTGAGGGCGGTGGCACCCGCAACTCCTACACCGCACCCGTGGTGGAAAAGCTCATCGCGGAGGAGGTCCAGTTCGGCTGGGTCGGCGGCATTTCCGCAGGCTCGGTCCACGCGCTGAACTTCGTCTCCCGCGACACGTGGCGCTCTGAAAACGCGTTCACGGAGTTTCCGGGTAACCCCAAGTTCGGCGGCTGGCGCTCTGTGGTGCGAGGCAAGGGCCTGATCAACGGCGAATGGGCGTACGAGCAATCCGAGGACGTCCTGCCGTTCGACTTTGACGCGTTTGCCCGGACCACCGAGGAGGTCCACGTGGAGGCCGTGCGCGCCGACACAGGGGAGACGGTGGCGTTTAACCGCGACAACCTGCGCACTTTGGAGGATGTCGCCCTCGCCGCGCGGACGTCGTCGACGATGCCGGTCCTGATGAAGATGCGCGAGATCGACGGCGTGCCCTACGTCGATGGCGCGCTGGGCACCTCGGGCGGTTTGCTTATCGACGCCGCCCGCGCCGCCGGCTACACTCGTTTCCTCGCCGTGCTCACCCGCCCGCGCGACTACGTCAAGGGGCCGCAAAAGCGCGAGCGCGCCGTGCGTCGCATCATGCGCAGCACGCCGAAAGTCGCCGACGCCATGATTGCTCGGCCGGGCATTTACAACGCTGCGAAGCAGTCGCTTATCGACGAAGCGGCAGCCGGCAACGCCTACATTTTCTTCCCCGATGCGATGGGAGTGGAGTCCACCGAGCTCAACGCGGAGAAACTGTGGGCGAACTACGCTGCCGGCCAGGCCCAGGTGGAGCGCGACTGGCCCGCGATGCGCGAGTTCCTCACCGCGAAGCGCTAGTCCGCGATGAGCGGCTCGATGGTGAGCTCCGGGTGCTCCTTCTCGACGAAAGCCAGCTTCCACTTGTCACCGAACAGCGCGATGATCTCGCCATCTGTACGCGTGAAAATTTCCACGCCGCGCTGGCGACCCAACTCCGGGGCGGACTCGGCGTCGGTGCGGCGCGCCACCGAGTAGGGGATCGGCTCGGTGACGGTTTCCACGTTGTACTCGTTTTCCATGCGAGCCTGCATGACTTCGAACTGCATGGGGCCGACGGCGGCCATGACCGGGGCGGCGTCGCCACGCGTATCGTTGCGCAGGATCTGCACCACGCCCTCGGCATCCAACTGCTCAAGCGCCTTGCGGAACTGCTTGTACTTACCCAGCGACTTCGCACGCAGCGTCCGGAAGTGCTCCGGTGCGAACTGCGGCATCGGCGGGAACTGGACCTTCTTGCCGGAGTAGATCGTGTCACCCGGCGCCAGCGCACCCGCGTTGACCAGGCCAATGATGTCGCCCGGGAACGCCGTCTCCACGGTGTCGCGGTTGCGGCCGAAGACGGTCAGGGCGTACTTCGTGGAAAAGCTGCGGCCCGACTGGGCGTGCGTGACCTGCATACCGCGATCGAACTCGCCGGAAACCACGCGCATAAACGCCAACGTATCGCGGTGGTTCTTATCCATGCCGGCCTGGACCTTGAACACCACGCCGGAGAAGTCGTCGCCAACTTCGCGCTCGGTATCCATCGCGGTCGTGGAGGCTTCCACAGCCTTCGGGTCGGAGGCGCGGCCCTCAGGTGCCGGGGCGATCGCGCACAGGGTGTCCAGGATCTGGTGCACGCCGAAGTTCAGCATCGCCGAGGCGAAAATGATGGGGGAGGTGATGCACTGTTCGAAGAGCTGCTGGTCGTGGACGGCGCCGTCGGCAAGTAAAAGCTCCGCTTCTTCGAGCGCGGTGTCCCACGCGTCGCCTTCCTTCGCGGCGGCCTCGTCGGCGGAGTAGTGCTCCTCTGGCGCAATCGTCGAACCGCCGGCTGTGCGGGTGAAGTGCACGTACCCGTCGATCTCGCCATCGGAGGAGACGTGCGCGAGCCCGCGGAAGTCACCCGCTTCGCCTACCGGCCAGTACAGAGGGGTGGGTTGGAGGTCGATTTCGGTAACGATTTCGTCGACAAGTTCAAGCGGCTCACGACCCACGCGGTCCCACTTGTTAATCACCGTGACAATCGGCAGGCCACGCGCCTTGCACACACGAAACAGTTTCAGGGTCTGCGGCTCGAGGCCCTTCGCCGCGTCGATCAGCATCACCGCAGCATCGACCGCAGAAAGCACACGGTAGGTGTCCTCGGAAAAGTCCGCGTGGCCCGGAGTATCGACGAGGTTGACCACATACGGCTCGCCCTCGTGCCCCTCCGGCGCGTACTCGAACTGCAAGGCGGACGACGCGACGGAAATACCGCGCTCCTTTTCCATCTCCATCCAGTCCGACACCGTCGACTTACGGTTGCCCTTACCGTGCACCGCGCCAGCTTCCGAAATCACATGCGCATGCAGCGCCAGCGCCTCCGTCAACGTGGACTTACCCGCATCCGGGTGGGCGATAACAGCGAACGTGCGGCGGCGGGCGGCCTCGGAAACAGTGCTCATGGGGCGCTAGCTTATCGACGACCCACCCACCGAGTACAGTCGCGTACATGACAACAATTGGCGTATTTCTAGGATCCATCCGACAAGGCCGCGTCGGCGAAGGCGTCGCCCACTGGGTAACCGACACCGGCAACGCCCGCGACGGCGTCGAATACCGACTCCTCGACCTCGCAGAGTTCAACGTCCCGGCGCTCACCGCCGCCACCGTGCCGGGCGCCGCCAACAAACAATACGAGCACGACGCCGTCACCGCCTGGTCAAACGCCATCGACGCCTGCGACGGCTTCGTCTTCGTCACCCCTGAGTACAACCACTCCATCCCCGGCACGATGAAAAACGCCTTCGACTCACTCGCCTCCGAGTGGGCAGGCAAGCCGGTCGCGTTCGTCGGCTACAGCGGCACCGGCGCGATTCGCGCGATTGAGCACTGGCGTCAGATCGTCGCTAATTTCTCCATGTTTGACATCCGCAACCAGGTGGGCATCAACATCTTCGGCACCGACCTCGAGGAAGAAAAGGCCGCCAACACCGACGCGCTGGGCACTGTGCTCACCGACCTAGAGCAGGCAATTAGCGCGCGTGGATAACGTTCTGCGCCTTCGCTAACCCCTCGGCGACGACCAGGCGAGCCGCCTCCGCCGCGGTTGCGATGTCCTCGTCGCCGGAAATATCACTGAGCACCCAATCCGGCACGGCCGTACCCTTCGGCGGCCGGCCAATACCGATGCGCACCCGAACGTAATCGCGCGTGCCCAAATGCTCCGTAATCGACTTCAGACCGTTATGGCCGTTCTCGTTCCCGCCCAGTTTCACGCGGACTTTGCCGGCTGGGAGATCGAGCTCGTCGTGAAGCACAATGACCCGCTCCGGCGGCACGTTGAACTTCCGGACAAGGGGAGCGACCGCCTCACCCGACAGATTCATATACGTCTGCGGCTTGCAACGCGCCACACCGTCGATCTTCGGCAACTCATCGAGCGCCAAAAAGCCCACATTGTGCTTCGTGCGTGCATACTCCGCACCCGGGTTACCCAACCCCACAACCAGCCAATCAGCCTTGGGACGTCTGAAAAAACCAAACACGTGCCACACTGTACCCATGGAATTTCCACGCGTGATCGCAGCACCCATGGCCGGCGGACCATCCACACCCGAACTCGTCAACGCGGTGTCGTTCGGCTTCATCGCGCTCGGCACCTGCAGCGTATCCCAGGCACGTTCATGGCTAGTGGCGTGCGAAGCACCGTTCGGCGCGAACCTCTTCGTGCCACAACCCGAGCCATTGCCTGACGACGTCCACCGCACCGCCCACCACCTCCAACAGGCAGTTCCGGCACTCGAATCCGACTACGCCGAAAAGTTCGCCGCCGTGCTGGAGGCCGCACCCGCCGTGGTGTCCTCGACGTTCGGCTGCTTCACCGAAACCGAGATCGCACAACTGCATGCGGTCGGCTCGGAAGCCTGGGCGACAGTGACCAACGAGGCCGAACTACTCGAAGCCCAAGCCAGGGGAGTCGACGGCGTAATCATCCAGGGCCCACGCGCCGGTGGACACCGCGGCACCTGGAGCCAACACGACGACCCTGACCAGCGCTCATTGCCGGAGTTGCTCGCAGATCTGCGGCCCCTCGCCACCGTTCCCGTGATCGCCGCCGGCGGCATCCGTGGACCCGAAGACGTGGCCGCGATCGACGTGCCCGTCGCCTGCGGCACCGCATTCCTCCTCGCCGACGAAGCCGGCACCAGCCAACACAACCGCGAACTCCTGCGCACCGACACACCCGCCGTCGTCACCCGCGCCTTCTCCGGACGGTGGGCGAGCGGTGTGGAAACAGATTTCACGCGGGAAAATCCTGACCTGCCGCCGACCTACCCGTATTTACGGCCGATGACCAGGGATAACGACTACTGCCTCGTCGGCGCCGACCGGGGAGCGTTGATGGCTGCACCGGCGGCCGAGATCGAACGGATACTCACGCCCTAGGCGGCCGAGGCAGAAGTACGCCTACTGGACAGGCTCGGCGTCTAGTACACGCGGGTGGTGTTCTCGATCGCACCGAGCCCTTCGATCTCAACCCGCACCGTGTCGCCATTTTTCAGGTAGCGCTTCGGATCACGCGCGTGGCCAACACCGTCCGGGGTGCCGGTGGCGATCACATCACCCGGTTCCAGCGGATACAGATGCGAGATGAATTCGATGAGTTTCGCGGGGGTGAACACGAGGTCGTCGGTACGCGAATGCTGCATCACCTCACCATTAACCGTCGTCGTAATCGCGGGACCCGGCTGCCACTGCGTATCCAGCCACGGGCCGAACCCCGCCGTCTTCTCCAACGACTTGCCCTGGTGCCACTGCTGCGTGCGCTTCTGATACGTGCGCTGCGTGTAGTCGTTGATTACGCTGTAGCCAGCAATGTAATCCGCACCGTTGGACACATGGCGCGCCCGCTTACCGACGACCACCGCCAACTCACCCTCAAAATCCAACGACTCCGCATGGAACTCCGGCACCTCAGCGTCGTCATACGGCCCAACGAGCGCCTCCGGGAACTTAATGAACAGCGTCGGCACATCCGGCTGCTCATGCCCCATCTCCGCGATATGCTTCGCGTAATTTAGCCCCACGCAAATGATCTTGCCGGGGCGCGGAATCACCGGCGCCAAATCAGCGGGGGAGAAGGTAAACTCCTCGCCCTCCTCGAATTTTCCCGCGTGCAAAAGTGCGCCGACGTCGGGGGCGTTGAGCTTGACGGCGCGGGTGTCATCGATAAGCCGGGCCGCGGTGGTGGTGTTTCCAGTCCTGATCGTTGCAAGTCTCATGCGGCTAGCCTAACGCGCGCAGAATCTCATCCGCCGCGTCCGCAGCCGCAATCGCGAGATCTACCTGCTCTTTTGCACTGAATGGTTTCAGCACATAATCCGCCGGCGCCATCCGTCCGGGCGGGCGACCGATGCCGACGGCGACCTTGTTGTACGGCTTGTTCAGCGCCTTGGTCACCGACTTCAGCCCGTTATGGCCGTGATCGCCACCGCCGAGACGGATCTTCACCTCGCCGAGGTCCAGATCGAGCTCGTCGTGAATCACATACACGTCTTCCGGCTTCACGCCGAAATAATCTGCGAGCGCCTTCACCGGCCCGCCCGAAACATTCATGAAACTGCGCGTGCGCGCAACGATCACGCGGTCCTTAGCCAGGCGTCCCGCCGCCAACTCCGCCACCTCGGTGTTAGTGCGCTTGTGTGCCGACAAGGTTGCGGGCATCGGGGTGGTGCGCTCCAAAAGCTCATTGACGACGACCACACCCGCGTTATGACGCGTATTTTCATACTGAGGGCCAGGATTCCCAAGACCAACGATCAGAACAGTCACGACGCACATAGTACTTCTCACCAGCGGTTTGTGGAATTTGGTGTGGGAGTTATCCACATTTTTGTGGTGGGTCTTGTGCGGTGGTTGATCGCTTCGTAGCGTTTATGCCATGGCATTTGTAGACCTTCTCGGCTTCCGGCTTTCGGACATCGCCGACTTCGACCGCGACACAGCCCTTGCTGCCGGGCTGAACCCGTCGCGCATCCGAGAATGGTCACGCGTACACGACGTCTACTACGGAGCGACGAAATTCACGCGGAAACAATCCGACGCACGCCACATGGCAGCAGACACACCCTTGGATCAGTTGTGCTTGATTGAACGCAAACTCGCCGTGGTTGAAGATGCCGCGAAGCGTTGGCGGTTGCGTTTTACCCTGC
>NZ_KV801081.1:6883-112622 GCF_001810365.1 Corynebacterium sp. HMSC055D05 | reverse complement strand
TGCGGTTTAAGGGTGTTTTCAGCCAACACCCGCCCTGCCGGATCGCGACCTGGGGAAATGCCGGAACAACACTCCAAAACAGCCCTAAAACGGTCGGGAGGATTGTTCAACGACTGTGAAAACGCCTCGAAATGGGTGTGACGTGCGGATTGTTCAGCAATCTGCACCACCTGCTTACCCCCGCAAATTACCCCCGTTTTCCGAGCGCACACGCCATAACAGGCCTCAAGACACGAAAACACCGTGTTTCAACCCCACGAACACACCAGTCCACCACCCCAACGCTCATCGTCTAGCTCCCTGAAACACCAGCTAGACGATCAGCCCCATAACGACAAACAACCCCAACACCACCAGGGCAAACACAGAGGCCAAAACGAGACCGTCTAGCAGCATCACAAGCCCAGCTAGACGATCAGCCCACAGACCAGGAGAACACCACCCCACCATCCGCCCCAACCCCAATCCGACGCCATATATAGGGACACACCCACACCCCACCATCCGCTCCACGGAAGGCAAACAAAAAGCCCGCCTCCACAAAAACGGAGGCGGGCGGCGCTTGGCTTACTTGCCGAGCTTACGACGCTGCACACGAGTGCGGCGGAGCATCTTGCGGTGCTTCTTCTTCGACATACGCTTGCGGCGCTTCTTAATAACTGAACCCATAAGGCTTCCTCTTTTCTAACGTTGCTTCGTACGTACGTGGTCGGCACGACCGCTTGCGCGGAACAGTGGGAGGTGCACACTCCCACAGGTTGTGGCCAACCTGAACACGCCAAGCATACAGGCGTGCAGACCAGCAGCCAAAAACCGAAAACGCCCGTTCCCCCACTGAAATCAGGTGGGAACGGGCGTTTCGTAGGGGTCTGGAGTGGTTTTACCCCACGTCGTAGACGGAGGACTCCAGGTATTCGTTCACCGCGTTTTCGTTGACACGGAACGAACGGCCTACGCGGACGGCAGGCAGTTCGCCGGAGTGAACGAGGCGGTAGACGGTCATCTTGGAGACGCGCATAATCTCCGCGACTTCGGCGACCGTCAGGAACTTTCCTTTATCTTCATTAACCACTTAATTCTTACCTCTCGGCACGCAAACGCGCTGCAGGCTTCCCCTCCCGCAGGACGAACACGCACGTGCTCCAACCACCCTAACGTGAAACATGGGTTGAGTGCGACTTAAGGGAGAGAATTTTTTCAGAGTGCAGGTAGTGAACACACAGCATCAGTTGTGACGGGTGTGACTACCGGGGTTATTCCTCGCCAAGTTCCTTCGACCGGCGCGCACAGGCCTCTATCGCGCGGTAGAACGCACCACGCAGACCGGACTCCTCCAACTCGCGGATTGCACGCGCGGTTGTGCCTGCCGGGGACGAAACGTTGGCACGCAACTGCACGGGCCCATCCTCGCCTTCCAGCATCGCGCCTGCACCGGCCGCGGTGGCCTTAGCCAGACGCTCCGCAAGGTCGCGCGGCAGGCCGAGGGACACGCCCGCGTCCACCATCGCTTCGGTGACAAGGAAGAAGTACGCAGGGCCGGAGCCGGACACTGCGGTCACTGCGTCGATCTGCGGTTCGGTGACGGTGACAACCTCGCCGGCGGCGGCGAGCAGTTCATCGACGGTCTGCCGCTGCTCGTCGTCAACGAAACGCCCGTAGGTCACCGCAAGCACGCCCTTACCGACGAGCATGGGCGTATTCGGCATAACGCGCGCGATCGGGGCGCCTGCGAGCGCCACTGCCTCTTCCATCGCTGCCAGCGTGATACCTGCTGCCATAGAGACCAGGACCGGGGTGTTGTCGGCGTCGCCAAAGCCTTCGCCAATTTCGGCGATGACGTCGAGGATGCCCGCGGGTTTCACGCACAGGAACACGACGTCGGCGTGCTGTACGGCTTCGTGGTTGTCGTTGGTGGTGCGCACGCCGTAGCGCTCACGCAATACTTCGCTGCGTTGCGACGACCTATTCGTCGCCGTGATCTTCTCCGGGTCGTAACCGGACTGGATCAGACCCGACAGGAGCGCTTCGCCGATATTTCCGGCGCCAACAATTGCGATGTTTGCCATGGTTGCCATGTTTAGATCAACGCGGGCCCAAATGCCATAACTGCTGCAGCGATACCTGCAAGCGCCATGTTCAGACCATCACGTCCGGTGCGCATCGCACGCACACCGAAAACCACGCCGACCACTGCGACGATGCCAAGCAGCACCGCAACAACTGGGATGACGTGCGCCCACAGCCACTTGAATGCCAGGAACCCAAGCACACCCAGCAGCACGCCCAGGCCAACGAGCAGCACCATCAGAATCGGGTTGATGGAGGCGTCCTCGACTTCGATGTCGCGGACGTCCTCGTCAGGCAGGTCGTTCTCGAACAGGTCGAGCTCCGCATCCTGCTTATCGACGACTACCTCATCTACCGGCTTCTCCTCCGACTGAGGAGCCGCCACAGCTGCCGCAGGTGCCGTGGCCTGTGCTGCAGGCTTCTCCGCAGGCTTCTCTACCTGCTTCTCCGCCGGTTTCCCTGCAGGTTTCTCTGCCGGTTTCCCTGCCGGCTTGGCAGCGCCTTCGCGCACGACCGGAATGACGTGGGTGTCGTCCTCGGCAGGCGGAGCCTGAGTCGGCTTCGCCTTGGCCACTGCCTCTTCAGGCTTCTCCTGCTTGGCAGGCTTCTCCGCAGGCTTCTCCCCTGGCTTCTCCTGCTTGACGGTCTTTGCCGGTTCGGCGGGGGCGTCGATAGGCACGCTCGAGTGCTTCGCCTCGACAGGTTTGACGTTGACCTTCTTAAAGGAGTCGGTGAGCTCGGCGACCGAAACGCCACCGTCTTCGAGGCTGCGGCGGCGCCGGGGGCGTCGTGTGGCCGAAGGATTTTCCTTCTCGGCGCGCGCGAGGAGCTCGGCTACCGTGAGCTGCTTGTCGGCCATTTACTCGTCGTCTCCTTTATCGGCATTCAAACCGCCCTGGTCGATGCGTTTCAGAATCACGCCTTCACGCAAGGCCCACGGGCAGATCTCCAACTTATCAATATTTAGTGCGCGCATTGCAGCCTCGGCAACGAGGGCACCGGCGACGATCTGGTGGGATCGGTCCGCATTGATGCCTTCGAGCTCCGCACGGTCCGCTGCTGTCATGCGTGAAATGAACGCGATGAGCTGGCGCAAACCGGGTGCGGTGAGGGTGCGCTGCACGAACGGACCTGCCGACGATGGTGCTGCACCGGTAAGGCGGGCAAGGGAGCGGAACGTCTTCGACGTACCCACCGCCAGGCCTACCTCGCCGAGTGCTTTAAATTCTTCGGCGGGGCCGGCGAGTTCCGCGTCGATGTAGTCGCGCAGCATGTTGATCTTCTTACGCTCTGGCGGGTCGGTGTCGAACCACTCGTGGGTCAGACGGCCAGCGCCGAGGTCCAGCGACACTGCCAGGTCCGGCATTTCTTCGGTGCCTGAGGAAATCTCGAGCGAGCCACCGCCGATGTCCAGGTTGGTGATGCGGCCGGCGGACCAGCCGTGCCAGCGGCGGGCAGCGAGGAAGGTCAGGCGTGCTTCCTCTTCGCCGGAGAGGATCTCCAGATCCACGCCGGTTTTCTTCTTCACCTGCTTCAGCACGTCCTCGGAGTTCGTCGCGGAGCGTACTGCCGAGGTGGCGAAGGCAAGGACCTCTTGGCACTTGAGATTGTTGGAGAGGTCGGCTGCTTCCTGGCAGGCGTCGACAAGTTTGTCGATGCCTTTTTGTTCGATGTTGCCTTTCTTATCCAGCAACTCGACAAGCCGCAGCGGCTGCTTCCAGTCACTCATCGGGGTGGGGCGTCCGCCACCGTATGCATCGACCGCCACAAGATGGACGGTGTTGCTTCCGACGTCTAATACACCTAATCGCACCACCTCAGCGTAACGGGTCTACGGTGTGCAAGTGTGAATCAACCAGCCCCGAATCCTGTTTTTCTTGGCTTTCCGGCAGATTCCCCGGCAGGTCGCTCCATTGCGGCAGGCAGGGAAACGGCCCAGGAATTCCCGCGCGAATGGTTTGAGTTTGTCCACCCGGAGGACCCTGACCACACGTTTTCGCTAGATCTGACCTGGCTCGAGTCCACGTGGTCATGCCGCTTTGGCACGTCACAGTGCCTGGGTATCGACGAATCCAACCAGGCGGTCGGCTGCTGCATCCACGGCGCATACATTGCCGACGAAGAAGACCGCGACACCGTATATAACTCCGTTGCGTTGATGCCGGCGAAGTACTGGCAGTTGCGTCCGGCCGACACGGATGAGTTCTTCAAGGCTGACGACCCCACGTGGCTCGAACCGTGGCTGGAGTGGGACGACAGCGATGAAGAGGACGACGGTCCGCACATCAAGACAAAGGTGGTCGACGGCGCTTGCATCTTTGCTAACCGCCCCGGCCACCCGACCGGTGCGGGCTGTGCGCTGCACCAGTGGGCGATGGCGGAAGGCCACAACATCGTTGGCACTAAGCCGGAAGTGTGCTGGCAGGTGCCGTTTTCCCGCGAGGATGAATGGCAAGAGCGTAGCGACGGCCACGAGATCCTGCGCACCACCATCGGTGAGTACGACCGCCGCCAATGGGGCGACGGCGGCGAGGACTTCGACTGGTGGTGCACCGCCTCACCGCAGTGCCACACCCCGAACAACGGCAGCCTCAAGCCGATTTGGCAGTCCATGAAGGACGAGTTGATTGCGCTGATTGGTGAGGTCCCGTATGCGATCGTCGCAAAGCATTGCGAGGCTCGCGCGAACCTGCCGCAGGAGGCGAAAGCCACCCACCCCGCGACGGATCAGGCCTCGAACTTGTAACCCAGGCCGCGCACGGTAACCAGCTGAGTGGGGCGCTTCGGCTCCGCCTCGATCTTGGAACGCAACCGCTTGACGTGCACGTCCAGGGTCTTGGTGTCGCCCACGTAGTCGGCGCCCCAGATGCGGTCGATCAACTGGCCGCGGGTGAGCACGCGGCCGGCGTTGCGCATGAGGTACTCGAGCAGATCGAACTCTTTGAGCGGCATGGGCACCGGCTGGCCGTCCACGAGCACCGTGTGACGGTCGATGTCCATGACCACCCGGCCGCCCTTCAGCAGCTGGTCGTCGGCATCCTCCGCACTTTCCGCCTCCGGGCCGCGGCGCAGCACCGCGCGGATGCGGGCGACGAGTTCGCGGGTGGAGTACGGCTTGGTCACGTAATCGTCCGCCCCCAGCTCCAGGCCGACAACCTTATCGATCTCACTGTCACGCGCCGTGACCATAATGATCGGCACCGACGACTCCGCACGCAGCTTCCGGCACACCTCCGTGCCGCTCATCCCTGGCAGCATGAGATCCAGCAGAACCAGATCGATGTTTTCAGAGTCGAAGAGCTGCAGCGCCGTCGGACCGTCCGGCGCGATCTTGGTCTCAAACCCTTCCTTGCCCAGCAAAAACGCGAGCGGGTCCGATAAGTTCTCTTCGTCCTCGACGATAAGGATGGTCGTCACTGCTGCTCAAGTTCCTTTCTGCCAGCAGAGGCGTGAACAGATTCCGGGTCAAAGATCGGCAACTCAATGGTGAACGTTGAGCCGGTGCCGGGCCTAGACCACACGGTTATGTTACCGCCATGGTTGGCAACCACGTGCTTGACAATCGCCAGTCCCAGGCCAGTGCCACCTGTCGAGCGAGAACGGGCCTTATCCACCCGGTAGAACCGCTCAAACACGCGTTTTTGGTCCTCGGGCGCAATGCCGATCCCGCGGTCCGTGACACGGATCAGCACCGCTTTGTCGCGCACCGTTTTCTGCGTGATGCTCACCGGCTGCCCATCCGGCGAGTAGTTGATCGCGTTGGATATCAGGTTGGCCACCGCCACTGTGAGCATCGACTTGTCGCCGAGCACGTACAGCCCAGTGGGGGCGCCACGGTTGATTTCAATCTTGCGGTTTTCGGCGGTGACGTGGTTGCGGATGACGGCTTCGTCGATGATGTCGTCGACACGCACTGGCGCCATGTCGGGCAGCGCTTCCGCGCCTTGCAACTTCGACAGCGCAATCAGGTCCGTGATCATCTCCCCCATGCGGTGCGCTTCCTTGTGCAGTTTCCCGCCGAAGTATTCGACCATCTCCGGGTCAGTCGGATCTTGTAGAAGCGCCTCCGCCAGCAGCGACATGCCACCGACGGGGGTTTTGAGCTCGTGCGAGACATTTGCGACGAAATCACGCCGCGCGTGCTCCATCCGCACATTCTCAGACTCGTCGGAGCCGTAAATGATCACCGACGAGTTATCCGTCAGCGTCAACGGAGCAACTACCGCGCGCACGTTACGGATGCGGTTACCGGTGGTGCGCTGTGGCATCTCCATGTCGATGACACGTTGCTCCGCATCGTCCATCACCTGCTCCGCAACATCGAATACGCGGGGGTTGACGGTGCCGTCGTGCACAAGCGACATATCGTGGGCACGCGCGTTGGACAGTTGCACCTTGCCACTTCTTCCAACGACGACGATGCCGGTGGGCGATCCCTGTGTCACCAGGTGCAACATATCGCTGACAGTGCTCACGCCTGTGTGTTCATCGTGGTCGTCCGCACTGTTTCGGGCATACCAACGCAATGCCCGCCGCCCGAGATGGGCAGCGGGGACGGCGACGAGCGCGCCGAGAATAAACGCAAGAACTGGCGACACAGCCTAAGCGCTACTTCTTGCCCTGGTTAGCCACAGCGGCAGCGCCAGCAGCGGCAGCCTCCGGGTCGAGGTAGGTACCGCCCGGGTTGAGCACCTTGCCGCGCTCGCCGATTTCGTACAGCAGCGGCATGCCCGTCGGGATGTTCAGCGCCGCAATGTCCTCGTCGGAAATGCCGTCGAGGTACTTCACCAGCGCACGCAGGGAGTTACCGTGCGCCGCAACCATGACGGTCTTGCCCTGCAGCAGCTGCGGCAAGATTGCCTCCTCGTAGTACGGCAGGAAGCGACGCACAACGTCCTGCAGGCACTCGGTGCGCGGCACCTCCGGCAGGAACGCGTAGCGCGGGTCGTTGGTCTGCGCGTACTCGTTATCGATGTCAATCGCCGGCGGCGGAGTGTCGTAGGAACGACGCCACTCCATGAACTGCTCATCGCCGTACTTGTCGCGGATCTCCGCCTTGTTCAGGCCCTGCAACTTGCCGTAGTGGCGCTCGTTGAGGCGCCAGTTGCGCACAACCGGGATCCAGTGGCGGTCCGCTGCGTTCAACGCAATGTTGGCGGTGCGGATCGCGCGACGCAGCAGCGAAGTGAACACGATGTCCGGCAGGACACCCTTTTCAACCATGAGCTTGCCGGCGTTGACGGCTTCGCGCTCACCCTGCTCTGTCAGGTCGACGTCCACCCAGCCGGTGAACTGGTTCGACTTGTTCCACTCACTTTGACCGTGACGTACAAGAATCAACTTTCCGTTACCCATGACTTTAAGCATGCCACGAAAGAGGTTTAGTGTCGTGGGCATGCTCAAGGTTTTTCGCTACGCCGCCGCGGTTGCTGTCGCCGCGGCACTGACCACTGCCCCATCTGCTGCCGCAGCGCCTGCGCTTGCCGCCCCCGGCGCGCCTGTGGCCACGCTGTTTCAGGGCTCTGATTCCTTTGCCAACACCTCGCGCTGCAGCCAGGGCCCTTCCGGTGTGGTGCGCACCCCTGACGGGCAGACGAAGCGGATCATGATCACCGCCGCGCACTGCTTCGACGTGGACGATAAAACGGTGCGCCCGGAGGTGTACGCGCCGGTACGAAGTGGTGGCGGGGTGCGCTACCCGCACGTGGGCACCATTGATACGCAGCGCAAGAAGTTCGAGCTGGGCAACGGCGAATTGATGGACTTCTACCGCATTATCGACGAGCCCGACTGGGCCATGGTCCGCCTCGACCCAGGCGTTTCTGCCTCCGGCTGGTCCACCTCCCGCGACCAGTGGGGTTCTGCACCTTCCCGGAACGTGGCGATCACCGGGGTGAAGGACTACCGCAGCCTGGGCAACGAGCTGATCAGCTTTGACAACTTTGGCCAGCCCATCTGCAAAGACGGCATGCGCACCGGCCGCTCGTGCGGCACCCAGGTGTTCCGTACACAGAACTTCATCTGGCACGTCGGGTTGAACTACGCCTCGGGTGATTCCGGCGGCATCAACTACGACCCGCGCACGGGCGAGGCCATCGGGTTGACCATCATTGGATACGGCCCCTTCGGCAACTCCCAGCAGATCGATCGTGCGCTCGAGTCCGCCTACGGCATCCCCGACGGTCAGGTAAATCAGGCGTTTACTCCTGCTGAGCCGGCGCCGCGCGCGGAGTTTGCGACGCTTCGCGACGAAATCGCCCAGCACAACCCAGCCGCCGCCAACAAGCCCGCGCCGGCACCGTCGAAGTTCCACAAACTCACCGGCGCAGTCAACGGTGCCCAGGCTGATGCTGCTCGCCTCGCCGGGGAGGCGCAGCGTCTTCCCCAAGCAGCAGACCCGGTTGCCGCAGCGCAGGAGCTTGCCGGACGTGCGGGTGCCGCAGCCAACCAGCGTGCAGGTGAGATCAGCGCCGCCGTGAACGCGATCATCCGCTAGTTGCCGCCGGGGATCCGGGGAGCCTCACAGGGGTCGTAACCGTCGAGCGCTTGCTTATAGACGCCCGCGAGCTGGTCTGCCGACGCCGCCCAGCTAAACCGGGCCGCGTGGCGGACGGCGGATTCGCCCATGTGGATGCGCGTGGAGTCGTCGATAAGCAACCGCTCCAGCGCGTCCGCCCACTCGTTGGTGTCGTGACTGCCCACCAGCAGGCCGGTCTCCCCGTCACACACCGCGATCGGGAGCCCGCCGACCTTCGCCGCCACCACCGGCGTACCTGTGGCCTGCGCTTCCACAGCGACCAGGCCGAAGCTTTCGTTGTAACTCGGCACCGCGACGACGTCCGCTGCTTGGTAGATGCTGACGAGTTCTTCAGGCGGACGCGGGCCAAGGAAACGCACGGTGGCACCCAGCGCCTCCTCGTCCGCGATCGCACGGTAGTGCTCCACCGAGGAGCCGGACCCGCTCGCCCCACCACAGATGATCACGCGAAGCGGGCCTTCGACGCGAGCGCGGCGCACGACCTCCCCCATCGCGCGCAACAACACCTGCGGGCCCTTGAAATCCTGCAGCCTGCCGACGAACGCAACCACCTTCGCGTGCAACGGAATGCCCAGGTGGCGGCGTGCAAGTTCCGTGTTGCGGTTCGTGCCAGGGGTGAACAGTTCCGTGTCCGCACCAGGGCTGACCACGGAGATCTTCGACGGGTCCACGTCGTAGAAGCGGGCAAGCTCGCTGGTTTCATCCTCGGTGTTGACCACGAGCGTTTCGGCGTTGTCCACGAGTTGCTGCTCACAAATACGGCGCGCCTCCGACTCCGAGCCACCCACACCGTAGGCGTTTTTCACCGCCGCCCACGTATGCCCGGTGTGCACCAGCGGCACCCCAGCAAGGTCGGCGAGCAACCACCCCACCTGGCCGGAGAGCCAGTAGTGGGAATGGATCAGGCCGTAAGAGCGCTCGTCTGCTCGGCAGAACTGCACCACCCCGCCGGCGAACGCAGCGAGTTGGGTCGGCAGGTCTTCTTTCTCCAGCCCCTCATACGGCCCGGCGACGATATTGATCACCCGGTAGCCTGGCTCGACCTCGACGATCTCGCCCTGGCTGGGCCGCGTCGCACGGGTGAACACATCCACCTGCGTGCCCTGGCGGGCCAGTTGGGTCGCAATGTTGTGAACGTAGACGTTCATGCCACCGGCATCACCGATTCCCGGCTGCTCGAGCGGAGAGGTGTGCATTGAAATCATGGCGACGCGCATGCGGGCCAGATTAGCGCGGCGCAAAACCCTGCGTCACTGCGCGTTGGTATGGCTTTGCAAGTCTTCCTCAGCGAGCTGTTTGAGAACCACCTCGAGCGGTGTCCTCGTTCCGTCGTCCTCCTCACGGGCACGGCGTAGCAGTTCGCGGTCAGCGACCTGCTCTAGCTCTTCCAACAGCACCAAGTCTTCAACCGGCACGATAGCTGCAGCAGACTTCCCGTTCCGGGTAATCAACACCCGCTCACCTGCATAATTCGCTCGGTCAACCGTCTCACCTAAGCGATTCCGCAATTCAACAAGCGCAATTGCGTCTTCCGGCGCTTTCACAGTGCACCACCCCTTCATCCATACTGTGTACAGTTGGTACACACTGTACACATTTTCTAGGGGGTGTCAATGAAATACCAAGTCGAGCTCACCAACCAAGCCAGTCGTGACCTCAGAAAAATTCGACGAAGCGACCGAAACACCTTCGAGCGAATTACCGAAGCCTTACAAGCGCTCTCCGCTAATCCATTCCCCGCCGGTTGTGTCCGATTAACCGGCTACGACGATTTCCGAATCCGGGTTGGCGGGTTCCGGATCATCTACTCAGTTCAGCAAAAAGTCGTTCTAGTGGAAGTACTGCGCATCGCGCCGCGTGGCGAGGTCTACAAAGGCCTTTAGTGCGCCGCGTGCCGGTGCCACGCACCGAAGTCCGCCGCCACCGTAGCCGCCAGGTGCTGATAGGACTTCAGGGTTGCCGGGGCCATGCGTTCCAAATCGACGACCGCACCTTCCGCCAAGTGCCTGTCGTACGGGATCGTGTGCACCGCCCGCGTGCGCGAGGCGAAGTGTTCGGTGACCTTGCCCATATCGATGGTCGGCTTGCCCGGTGCGGATGAGGAAACGACCACGACAGCGTTGGCGGCCAACTGGTCGTAGCCGTGGAGGTTGAGCCAGTCGAGGGTCGCGGATGCGGACTGCGCGCCGTCGAGAGCAGGTGAGGTGACCAGCACAAGCGCGTTGGCCAGGTCGAGCACGCCCGCCATCGCGGAGTGCATCAGGCCGGTGCCACAGTCGGTGAGAATGACGTTGTAGTGGTGCTGCAGGATGTCGATGGCGTGGCGGTAGTCGGATTCCGAAAACGCCTCGGAGACCGCCGGGTCTCGCTCGGAGCCGATCACCTCGAGCCGCGATGCTGCCTGGTTAGTAAAGGCGCGGACCTGCGGGTAGCGGTGTGTTTCCGGCGCGTGGAGCAGGTCGCGGATGGTGGCCGGTGGCGCGGTTGCTGCGCGTTGGGCAAGTGTGCCCAGGTCCGGGTTGGCGTCGATGGCGATGACGCGATCCCCGCGGGTCTGTGCAAACACGCCTCCAAGGGCAACGGTGGTCGTAGTCTTGCCGACGCCACCTTTCAGACTCATCACCGCAATGCGGTAGTCGCCGCGCAGGGGCGCACGGATGGCGTCGATAAGCTGCTGCTCCTCGAGCTCTTTGCGCGAACCGCCCGGGTTGATGCGACCACGAGTGGCGGTGTGGATCATTTTGCGCCAGCCCTGTTTCGGCGGCGATTTCACCGGATCCACCAGGTTGGTTTGATCGAGCACCTCAGGTGGTGTGAGTTCAAGCTCCGGCATGGCAACAGCGTCGCGAAGCGTGGCGTCATGGAACGTGGTCATGAAAAATCCCCCCGTATTTCCCCAAATATGTGATGCGGGCAAGTGTAGATGATCAATTTCTTGCGCGCACCCATTCACAACCTACGCAAGAGTAAGTTATACTCCGCAACACGTTTAGTTACACATGACCATAACCGAGAGGATGCAATGGGCGCCGCAGACACACAGGCCTGGATTGAGCAATACGCCGAATGGACGAACCCGCGTCCCGAAATCGGCACAGATACGCTCGTGAGCTGGTTCAACCGGGCCGTGGCCACCCAACCGCGCAGCGCCGCAACATGGTTCATGGGCAAGGAGCTCACCTACGCCGAGCTCAACGATCACGTCGGCAGCGCGGCAGCCGGCTTGGCCAAACTCGGCGTCCAGCCTGGGGACCGCGTTGCGGTTGCGCTACCCAACTGTCCGCAGCACGTCATCGCAGTCACGGCAATCCTGCGACTGGGCGCGGTCGTCGTCGAACACAACCCGCTCTACACCGCAGACGAGCTCGAGCCACAGTTCAACGACCACGGAGCGAAGATTGCGATTGTCTTCGACCGTGAAGCGGACACCTTCCTCTCCCTGCGCGGACGCACCCCGCTGGAAACCGTTGTGGCCGTCAACATGATCGACGAAATGCCAACGCACCTCAAGGCATTGCTCGCACTGCCAATTCCGCCAGTAAAGAAGAAGCGCGCCGAGCTCAGCGCCCCCGCCCCAGGGACCATGAACTTCACCGACCTGCTGCGGACACGTTCTCGCACGGTGCACTTGCCACCGATCGAGCCGGAAACTACCGCCTTTATCCTCTACACCTCGGGCACATCCGGGAAACCGAAGGGCGCGCCGCTGACGCACCGCAATATCGTCTCGGTCCTCAAGGCGGGCATCGAGTGGCTGGAGGACTGGGGTGCGGTGCGCGAAAAGGTGCTCGCCGTGCTGCCGATGTTCCACATCTACGGCCTTGCGTTGAACTACGGCCTGCCACTGACCGTTGGCGGGCAGATCGTGCTCGTGCCCGCACCGCAGCCGCAGTTGTACCAGTCGGCGATCCTGAAAACGCGGCCAACGATGCTGCCGGGCGTGCCCACGCTGTACGCCAAAATCATCGAATGGGCGAAGAAAGACAACGTCGACCTTTCCTCGATTCACACGTCGATCTCCGGCGCATCCACCCTGCCTGCAGAGACGATCGAACTGTGGGAAAACACCACGGGCGGGCGCCTCATCGAAGGCTACGGCCTGACGGAAACCTCGCCGATCCTCGCCGGCAACCCCCTCGACGGCACACGTCGTCCGGGCTACATCGGTCTCCCCTTCCCCAATACGGAGATCCGCATCGCTGACCCGGACGACCCTTCTCGCACCATGCCCGACGGTGAGCCAGGCGAGCTGCTTGCCCGTGGCCCGCAGGTCTTCGCTGGTTACCTGAACAACCCGGAGGCAAACGAGAACGCGTTCCACGATGGTTGGTTCCGCACCGGCGACATGGCCGTCATGGAGCCGGACGGCTGGATCAAGTTGGTGGCGCGCATCAAGGAGATGATCATCACCGGCGGCTTCAACGTGTACCCGGACGAGGTGGAGGGCGTACTTCGCCGCCATCCGGATATCGACGACATCGCGGTCGTCGGCCGCCCCCGCGAGGATGGCGCCGAGGATGTCGTCGCGTGCATCACGCTTGTCGACGGCGCCGCGCTCGACCCCGAAGGCCTCAAGGCCTACGCCCGCAAGCACCTGACGCGCTACAAGGTGCCGCGCGAGTTCTACCACTTCGAGGAGCTGAACCGGGACCAGACAGGCAAGATTCGTCGCCGTGAGGTTCGCGACACTCTCGTCAGTCTTCTTACCCAACCGTAGGTAGATGGGCGTAGGGTGGTCACCATGACTTCACCCTCCCCAACCAATGGAGACGCCCCCTGGCTGCAGTACTACCCCGAGTGGACCGCCCACTCGCTGGAGTACGGCAACCGCACGCTGAACGATCTTTACGACGACAACCTGGCCACCAACGGCAACAACACCGCCACCAGGTTCTTCGGCCGCACCCAGACCTTTAGCGAGCTCGACCGCGAGGTGCGCCGCGCCGCCGCAGGTCTGAAAGCCTTTGGCGTTCGCCCGGGTGACCGCGTGGCGATCATGCTGCCGAACTGCCCGCAGCACGTCGCCGCCTTCTTTGCTGTGCAGAAGATCGGCGGTGTTGTCGTCGAGCACAACCCGCTCTACACCGCCCACGAGCTGCGCCCACAATTCAAGAACCACGGCGCCCGTGTGGCAATCGTGTGGGACAAGGCCGCCGACACGCTCGAGCAGCTGCGCGCCGACACCCCGCTGGAAACCGTGGTCAGCGTGAACATGATCAAGGCCATGCCACGCGCCCAACACCTCGCGCTGCGCCTGCCGCTGCCGAAGGTGATGGAGGCCCGCGCAGCGCTCACCGGCCCGTGCAGCAACACGGTGCCATGGGAGTCATTGACCAGCTCCGCCATCGGTGGGCTGGGCACTGACCTGGAACCCCCAGCGGAGATCACTCCGGAAAGCCCCGCGGTGATCCTGTACACCTCCGGCACGACCGGCGCGCCGAAGGGCGCGGCACTCTCGCACGCAAACCTGGTTGCCAACCCGCTGCAAGGCCAGGCGTGGGTAAAGGAACTCCAAGAGGGCAACCAGCGCATGCTGGCGGCCCTGCCGTTCTTCCACGCCTACGGCCTGACGTTCTCGTTGACGTTGACCATGCTGATCGGCTCAGAACTTGTGCTCCTGCCAGCCCCGCAGATGCCTCTTGTGATGAAGGCCATCAAGAAAACCCCGCCAACATTCATTCCGGGTGTGCCCACCCTGTTCGAGCGCATCCTGAAGACGGCGAAGAAGAAAAACATCGACCTGTCCCCGGTCCAGATTGGCTTCTCGGGAGCGTCGTCGCTGCCGAAGGAGATCATCGAGGAGTGGGAGCGCGCCACCGGCGGTCGCCTGGTCGAAGGCTACGGCCTGACCGAGACGTCGCCGATCATCGTGGGCAACCCGCAGACCGCGGACCGTCGCCCCGGCTACATTGGCATCCCCTTCCCCGACACCGAGATCCGCATCGTCGACCCGGACAACCCGGACAAGGACATGCCCTACGGCGAGGACGGCGAAATCCTGGCGAAGGGCCCGCAGGTGTTCTCCGGCTACTTCAACAACCCTGAGGCCACCGAGAAGGTCTTCCACAACGGTTGGTTCCGCACCGGCGACATGGGTGTGATGGAGGAGGACGGCTTTATCAAGCTCGTCTCCCGCATCAAGGAGCTCATCATCACCGGCGGGTTCAACGTCTACCCTGCGGAGGTTGAGGAGGTCATCCGCACCCACAAGGACGTCGAGGATGTCGCCGTCGTGGGACGTCCACGCTCCGACGGTTCGGAGGATGTTGTCGCCTGCGTCGTGCTTCGCGACGGCGCCGCCCTCGACCCCGACGGCCTGAAGGACTTCGCCCGCGAGAACCTCACCCGTTACAAGGTGCCGCGCACCTTCTACCACTTCGAGGAGCTGGCCAAGGACCAGATGGGCAAGCTACGCCGCCGCGAGGTCCGCGAGGACCTGCTGTCCAAGCTCGAGCAGCGCTAAAGTCCCACCCAGACCGGCTCGGGGTGCAGCTCAACGCCAAACTGCTTGTCGACGACCCCCTGCACCCTCCGCGCCAACGCCACGATGTCGTCCGCCGTGGCGTTACCCCTGTTCGTCAGCGCAAGGGTGTGCTTGGTGGACAGGCGCGCTGGTGCGTCCTCGCCGGGGAATCCGCGGGGGCAGCCGGCGCGCTCGATCAGCCACGCCGCAGACAACTTCTCTTGGCCCTCACCAGCGGCAAAGCGTGGCATGTGGTCTTCGCCGACCTTGGCCTCGATCTCATCCGCCAGCGCGGTGGGCACGACCGGGTTGGTGAAAAACGAGCCCGCGGACCACGTGTCGTGGTCGTCCGCGTCGAGCACCATGCCCTTCGCCCGGCGCGTCTCCAGCACGGATGCGCGGGCCTCCGCCAGCGACACACGCTCCCCGCCCAGGTGGCGCAGCGGGATCGACTGGTCGGTCTTCTCCAGCGCCATCTCGATCTCCAGCACCACGGCACGCGAGGTGAACTTCAGGTTGGAGTAGCGGTACGCCAGGTCGAGGGAGTCGGCGGACACCCACTCGTCGGCACCCGTCTCGCGGTTGTAGAGGCGCACGCGGGTCAGCACGTCCGAGATCTCGGAGCCGTACGCACCCACGTTTTGCACCGGGGTGGCACCAGCGGAGCCCGGGATGCCCGACAAGGCTTCGATGCCGCCCAGGCCATGGTCCACAGCAAAGGCAACCACGTCGTCCCAGACGGTGCCGGCTTGGATGCGCAGCGTGGTGTCGTCGATAAGCGAGATGCCCTCGTTGCGCACCAACACAGCAGAAAGATCGAGCGCACCTTCCGCAACAAGCAGGTTGGAACCGCCGCCGACAACAAGCAGCGGCGAACCGGCGCGATCAAGGCGCGCAACGGTCTCGGCGAGTGCTTCAGCGCTGGTGCACTCGATGATCTCGGCCGGCGAACCGCCGACGCGCAACGTGGTCAGAGAGGCAAATGATGGGGTTGACACGCCAACAACGGTAGTCTGTGATCCATGACTGCACGTAGTGAGATCACTGTGACCATCAACCAGCCGATCGAAAAGGTCGCGCAAGCCTACGCCACGCGCGAATACTGGGAGTTCATCGCAGAGAAACTCTCCCCGGAACCGGGCGAGCTCAACGAGTTCGCGGACAACACCGCAACCCTCTTTGAGATTCTGCCGACCTCTATCCTCCCGCCGGCAGCACAGGCGATGGTGTCCCAGGACCTGAAGCTCAAGCGCGTCGTCACCGTAGGCGCGCTCGACGGCGACACCGCCAAGCACACCATGACCGGCGACGTCAAGGGCACCCCGGTGGACCTCGGCGCCGAATACACAGCAACCCGCGACGGCGACAACACCAAGCTTGACTACGAGCTCGAAGCCAAGGTCAACATCCCGTTTATGGGCGCTGCCCTCGAGCCGAAGGTCGCCGAGGCACTCGAGGAGATCGTGGAAAACGAAGCGAAGCTCACCGAGCAGTGGATTAGCGAGAACCTCTAATCCCCCACTATCACAATCTCCGCGCCGATAACCCGGGTGCGGCGGGCAAACCCTACGGGGTGATCACCCGCGGCACGACCGGGTTTAATCGTCTGCGCAGATCTGATCGCTGGACCCGCTTTCACCCGCGGGTCCAGTCCCTGTTGCGAGCCGTACCCGACCCGCTGGCCGTGGATGTGGGCTACGGCGCCTCGCATGCCACCACCGTCGAATGGGCCGGGTGGCTGCGCCAGATCCGCCCCGACATCGAGGTCGTGGGCCTGGAGATCGACCCGGAGCGCGTCCTGCCGCCCCGCGACGGCGTGCGTTTCGAGCTCGGTGGCTTCGAACTTGCTGGCTACCGCCCCCACCTCGTGCGCGCCTTCAACGTGCTGCGCCAATACGACGTCGACCAAGTCCCCGACGTGTGGGACACCGTCTGCTCACGCCTTGCGCCGGGCGGCCTGTTCGTCGAAGGCACCTGCGATGAAATCGGACGCCGTTGCGCATGGTTGCTTCTCGACGACACCGGCCCCGTCTCCTTAACCCTCTCCTGGGATCCCTTCCACACCGCAACCCCCTCAGAGGTGGCGGAGCGCCTCCCCAAAGCGCTGATCCACCGCAATGTGCCCGGCGAGGCCATCCACGCATTTCTTACCGACGCCGATACCGCCTGGGAACACGCCGCCGGATGGGAACCCCACGGCCCGCGCGTGCGCTGGCGCCACGCCCTCGACGACCTGGCCGCAAAATGGCCGATCACGCCCCAGCGGCGCCGCTTTTCCGACAATTCCGTGACCGTCGAGTGGAACGCCATCGCCCCAAGTTCCTAAACTGGCCCGCATGACCAAAGCCTGGAAAGTCACCCTCTCCATCATCGTCGGAGTACTCCTCCTGTTCGCCGTTGCGGAAGGAGGCATCCGCGCGTTCGTGTCCCACCAGGTCACGTCCGAAGCCCCGGAAGGCACCTCGGTGTCCTTCGGCCCGAAGCCAGTCACACTCGGCTTGCTGGGTGGAAAGTTCCCCCACATGAAAATCGACCAGGACTCCACCCTGGTCGTGGACGGCAACACCTTCACCGGCGCGCCCGCCGCCGTCGTAGAGATGGACAACGTCCACATCACAGGTGGCGACCCGGTCGCCGAAACCCTCCACCTGACCTCCGATCTGCCCACCGAGTACGTCCGCGCCATGCTCAACCAGCAGTTGGAGCAGCAGATGGGCGAGGACGCCGGATTCCTGGCCAACTTCATCAACGTCAGCGACGTCACCGCGAACCCCGAGGCCGGAACCTTCACCGTCGAGTTCAGCGGCGGTGTCGCAGGCGTCGAACTGCGCCCCTCCATGCGTGACGGCCAACTCGCGCTCGAGGCCGAGAACACCTCGCTGTTCGGCTTCGACCTGCCCGACGGTGTCGCCGACGCCATCAGCGGCGCCCTGTCCAACGGCATGGCCCAGGAAGCCAACAGCACCATGCGTATCGACGACTTCCGCGTCATCGACGGCGGCCTCCAAATCTCCATGGTGGGCACCGACGTGAGCTTTAACGAACTGCAGATGATGCAAGAAAACCCTGCCGGGTTCACGACCCAGCAGGGTTAAGCGGTGCCGCCGATGCGGACGCCGCTGCGGCGGCGCGGGCGTGCTACCAGCCCGCGTTGCCCTCCAGAATGCTCTTGATCTGGGGGCGGACGTCGAAGTAGTAGATACCGATCGCCACCGCACCAAACCATGCGATGAACGGCAGGCCGAGCATGCACGCCACTGCAGACAGCGCCAGGATGCCAATCCAGGCGCCCTTGGACTGGCGGCCTGCTGCTTCGAACGCGTCGGGGCGGGTCGTCGCCACGAGCCCGGCAGCCGCAAGGCCTGCGATGCCGACCGCGAAGAGCATGAGGAAGCTCACGCGTGACGGGAGCGTCGTGATGAACTGGATCTGCTCAAGAGCCGCGGTATCCATATCCCAACCTTCTAGTTAGCGGTGTTGTTGGAGTCGGTTTCGTCCGTCTCCAGAATCTCGCCGTCGATAATATCGCCGTCACCGGTGGTGTTGGTGAACTGGTCTTGGAGGCGCTCCACCAGGCCGTCGAAACGCGAGCGGATATCGCTCATAACACCCTTGTCGTCGACCCCATCAAGAGCCTTATCCAGGCGTTCGTTGAGCGCAGCGCGCACCTCGTTCACCTTCGTAGTCACAGTCTCCTTGAGGTCGTCGGAGATCTGCAGGTCGCGCTCACGCAGGGAGTTGAAGAGCTTCTCCGCCTCGTCGACGAAGTTGTTGGCCACGTTGCGCACGTCACCCTCCGACGTCGCCGCGTTCAAGTTCGTGCGAGCCTCATCGGACGTGGACTGGAAACGCTCAGAGAGCTCGCCGGCTACCTTGCCCAGCGCCGCGCCGAGAGAAGAGCCAGCCAGCAGCAGGGCCTCGCCGGCGTCGCGGAGGTTGTTGCGGATCTCGCCATTGTTGTCAGCCATAGTTTTACCTTTCATCTAAAAGAACAAGAGCTGTGTCACAGTGTAAATAACCAAACCGGCCAGTGCACCGACCACAGTGCCGTTCAGACGAATAAACTGCAGGTCACGGCCCACCATCAGCTCGATCTTCTCCGCTGCTTCCTCCCCATCCCAGCGCTCGATGGTCTCCGCGATGATGCCCACGATCTGTTCCGCGCCGTTCTCGGCCGCGTAGTGGGTGATCTTTTCCAGGCGTGCTTCGGCGTCGGCGCGGACTGTGGGGTCGTCGCGAAGCTTGGTGCCCCACTCCATCGACGCATCCACGATCTTCCTGCGCAGCGTGCTCGACGGATCCGAGGCCGCCTCCACCAACGCGGTGGACAACTGCGCCCACATCCCCGCCGACGCCGAGCGCACCGCATTCGACGCCATGATGTCGCCTTTCAGCGCCTCCACGCGCGAGATCATCTCCCCGTCGAACTGCAGGTCCTGCGCGAAGTCGTTGATCTGTCGGCGCAGCGCCCGCCGCGCCTCGTGCTGCGGGTCCGCGTCCACGTCCGCCATGAACGACACCAACTCGTCGTACACGCGTTGCCCCACGAGGTCTTTGGCGAATTGGGGTGCCCAGCGGGGCATGCGTTCGTCGATAAGCGAAACGACCGTGTCCTCCATGCCATTTACTTTGCGACGACCCCACGCCACCATGTCATCCACAACCGGCTCCACCTTGCCATCCGCAATCAACCCCTCCAGCGCACGGCCCAGCGGCGGGCCCCAGATCGGCTCCGCAAAGCGGTCGATCACCTGCGAATCGATGAACCGCTCCGCCTCCTTCGGATCGATGCCCTCGACCATGCGCACCACGAACGTGCCCACCTCTTCGCTGACACGCTCCGCGTTCGCTGGCTGCGCCATCCACGTGCCTACCCGCTCCGGGATGCCCGCATCCATCACCTTCTGCGTAATCGTGCGCGCATTCAGGAAGTTCTCGCTGACAAAGTCGCTCAGCGCACCCGCAACCTGATCCTTCTTGTTCGGAATGATCGCCGTGTGCGGAATCGGAATCCCCATCGGGTGCTTAAACAACGCGGTCACCGCAAACCAGTCCGCCAAACCACCCACCATGCCGGCCTCCGCCGCAGCACGCACGTAACCAATCCACGCCGCGGTTGCGCCTTGGGATTGCGCCCACGAGCACGCAAGGAAGATCACCGCAGCAACCCCAAGCAAACTTGTCACCGCGATCTTGTGGTTTCGCAGGACGCGGCGCCGCTCCGCCTCATTGGTTGGGCTTGGCATCAACTGATCAGTCATGCCCCCGATTAAAGCAGCATGGCCGACATGGGCACGAAAAATGCCCCCTCCGCCGAAACGAAGAGGGCAAAAGCGTCCAGCGCGTTAGTTCACGCGGCCAGTGCGCTTGCGGTACTCCTTGTAGTCCTTCCGGCCAAGACCGATGAGGATGAAGGCGAGCACCGTGGTAATCACTGCCTCAGCGACGCCCAGGATGAGCAGACGCTCTGCCAGGCCGTGAGTCTGCGAGCCAAAGCCGTAGACCATCGCACCCCAGCCCCACACTGCCAGACCAATACCGAACAGTGCGGACAGGAGTAGACCCATCGCAACCCAGGTGAAGTTGCGGTTCAGGGACGAGTGCGGCGCACCCAGGGATACCGGGTCGTAGCCCTCGATGTACGTGTCCTCAATCCTGCTCTGGTACTCAGGGAAAGACTCGCTGTGGATATCTGCAACTGCATGAGAACCCATGATGATGTTTCCTTCTACTACTGCTGGTTCTACCAGGACTCCAATACCTCGGAGTATACGGCAGATCTAGTCGTCGCCACCCTTGAAGGCAGCACGGGCACGCTCAGCGTTGATCGCACCGACTGCATCAAGCGGGATACCGGCCGGGCAAACATCAGCACACTCGCCGTACAGCGAGCAGTGGCCGAAGTTCGTCTCCAGCTCATCAACCATGTTGCGGGCACGGCGGCCACGCTCCATCTTGCCCAGCGGCAGCAGCTTCAGGTGCTTGAGCTTCGCGCCAGTGAACAGGTGCGCAGCACCGTTCGGGCAGGCAGCCACACAAGCGCCACAACCGATGCAGGCTGCGTAGTCAAGTGCGGTCTCTGCATCCTTGTGGTTCACAGCCAGCGTGTCAGCATCCGGAGCGGTACCGGCGTTGACCGAGACGTAGCCACCCTGCTGCATGACGCGGTCCAGAGCGGAGCGGTCCACAGTCAGGTCCTTGATTACCGGGAATGCACCGGAGCGGAACGGCTCAATCTTGAGCGTGTCGCCGTCGTTGTAGTTAAACAGGCGCTGCAGGCAGGCCGTCGTGTTCTGGCCAGCACCGTGCGGGCGGCCGTTGACCAGTACGCCACAGGTGCCGCAGATGCCTTCGCGGCAGTCAGAGGCGAACACGAACGGTTCTTTGCCCTCTTCGACGTAGTTGTTGTTGACGTGGTCGAGCAGCTCCAGGATGGACATCTGCTCCACAGCGTCGTCGACCTGGACGGTCTCGAAGCTGCCCTCAGTGTCAGGACCAGCCTGGCGCCAGATTTCAAGTGTCAGTTTCATTACTTGTAGTTCCTTGCCATCAGCGGGATCGAATCGAAGTACAGGGGTTCAGCGTGGCGGATGAACTGGCCTTCGCCGGCCGGCTCCCACGCGGAGACGAAGCACCAGTTGTCGTCGTCACGCTCTGCCTCGCCGTCATCGGTGAGGTGATCCATACGGTAGTGAGCACCGCAGGACTCGTCGCGGTCAAGAGCGTCGATGCACATGAGCTCGCCGAGGTTGATGTAGTCAACCAGGCGCAGCGCAGCCTCGAGGGTCTGGTTCATGTCATCCGCGGTACCCGGGATGTGAATGTTGGTCCAGAAGTCCTCGCGCAGTGCGCGGATCTTGCGGATGCCCTCTTCCAGGCCCTCCACGGTGCGGGCAACGCCGCAGTGCTCGTAGAGGATGTCGCCGAGCTGCTCGTGGAAGTGCTCCGGGCCGTGCGGCTCCGGACCACGGATGGACATGATGCGCGCGATGCGCTCCTCCACCTCAGCGACAACGGCCTTGGCTTCCTGGGAGTCCTCGGAGAGCTTCTCCTCACCGAGGTGGTTTGCCAGGTAGTTCGGGACGGTGAACGGCAGGGTGAACCAGCCGTCGACGGATGCGGACAGCAGCGAGTTGGCACCCAGACGGTTTGCACCGTGGTAGGTCCAGGAGCACTCACCGGCGGCGAACAGGCCGTCGATGGAGGTCATCTCGTTGAAGTCGGTCCACAGGCCGCCCATGGTGAAGTGGACGGTCGGTGCAATACGCATCGGAGCCTTGTACGGGTCGTCGCCAGTGGAGTCCTCGTACATCTCGAACAGGTTCGAGTAACGCTCACGGATGGTGTCCTCGCCGAGGCGCTCAATCGCGTCGGAGAAGTCCAGGTATGCGGAGTTGTGCAGCGGGCCAACACCGTAGCCGGCATTGAGCTGCTGGGAGATCGCACGGGACGCAACGTCACGCGGCACCAGGTTGCCGAAGGCCGGGTAGCGACGCTCCAGGAAGTAGTCGCGCTCGTCTTCCGGAATGGTGTTCGGGTCGCGGTCGTCGCCCTTTTCCTTCGGGGTCCAAATGCGGCCGTCGTTACGCAGCGACTCCGACATCAGCGTGGTCTTTGCCTGCCACTTCGCGTTGACCGGAAGACCGGTCGGGTGGAACTGGACGAAGCACGGGGACGCCAGGTAGGCACCACGCTCGTACGCACGCATCATGGCGGAAGAGTTGGAGTTCTTCGCCAGCGTGGTCTTGTGGTACACGTTGCCGTAACCGCCGGTAGCCAGGATGACTGCGTGGCCGGTGAACGGCGTGATCTCACCGTTGATCAGGTTACGGGTCACAATGCCGGAGCAGTGCTTCTTGCCGTCCTTCTCGGTGATGATCAGATCCATCAGGTCGTGGTGAGTGAAGATCTCAACGTTGCCCAGGTGGATCTGGCGCTGCAGAGCCGAAGCGGTGGACAGCTGCAGCTGCTGGCCTGTTTGGCCACGGGTGTAGTAGGTACGGGAGACCTGCACGCCACCGAACGAACGGGTGGCGAGGGTGCCGCCGTACTCACGAGCGAACGGAGCGCCAATGGCGTTCATGTGGTCGATCACGCGGACCGACTCGACAGCCAGGCGCCAGCAGTCGGACTCGCGGCAGCGGTAGTCGCCGCCCTTCACGGTGTCCTTGACGTGGCGGTAAGCACCGTCGTTATCCACCTTCTTGCCGCGGGCGGAGTTGACGCCACCCTGTGCAGCAATGGAGTGCGCACGACGCGGAGCATCGTGGTAGGTGAAGGACTTGACGTTGTAGCCGAGCTCGCCAAGTGCCGCAGCAGCTGCACCACCGGACAGGCCGGTACCAACAACGAGGACGGTGAACTTACGACGGTTCAGCGGCGACACCAGGTTCATGTGGTCCTTCTGGAACTCCCACATGTCCTTCATGCGCACTTCGTCGCGGTTTGGCTCGTTGGACTGCAGGATCTCACCCGGGGTGACACCAGCAGCAGCCGACTCCGGCTGACGGAACGCCTGTGCCTGGGCCTGGCCAGCAGCCGGCGTCTCGGTGGAGGCCTGCTCGCCGTGCGAACCCTGATTCGAGGAAATAGAGGTAGTCATATTGTTTCTCCTATTTGGCCATTACCGAACGAAGTCCGGGACCCAGCCGGCCGCAAGAGCGATCGGCATGATGACGTTTCCGGCGACGACGATGAACGGGAGGATGTACGCGAGCACGACCATGAGGCCCTCACCGCGCTTGCCCAACCAGCCAAGGTCAGACACAGCGAGGTAGATGCCGTGGGTCAGGTGCAGCAGCAGCGCCAGGTTCGCGACAACGTAAACCAGGGTGACCCACCAACGACCTGGGCCGAAGGTAGCCAGCAGGTTGTTGCGGACTGCGCCGTGGACGAACTCGTCGGAAGCCACAGCAACACCCATGGTGAGGTCCAGGATGTGGAACACGATGAACAGCAGCAGGATGACACCCGTGACCAGCATTGCGCGGGTCGCGGTGGACTGCCAGCCACCCATCAGGCCCGTGCGCTTGAAGCGACCGCGGGACTTCTTCGAACGGCCGTGCAGGGCGAATGCTCCCCAAACGTGCAGCACCAGGCAGGCGAGCAGCACGATGCGAATAATCCACAGGAAGCCCTCACGCGGGAACAGCGGCTCGCCGATCGTGCGGAGGAACTCGCCGTAGTCGTCGATCGGCGCGGAGCCGTCGGCGTGCAGCGGCATAAAGATCTTCAGGTTGCCCACCATGTGGCCAAGCACGAAGAGACCGAAGATGAGGCCGGTGATGGCCATGGTCAGCTTGATGGCCCATGTTGGGTAGGACGGCCGCTCGCGCAGCGGCTTTTCAGTAATTTTTCCGTGACGAATGGCTTCACGGTCTGCGTTTTGTACAGTCATGGCACCTCCAGTGTCGCTAATACTCTATGAGAATCGCGCCGGTTACACACACCTGAATTGCAGGCGATCCATGTTTTTCCCAAGTTTCAACCGACACTTGACCCCTCTCCCCAGTACGCACCGCACTTTGTGACCTTCCTCACCGCGAGGCATTGATGGTGGATAGCCAACAATCCTCACCCCGTTAAGTGTCAATCTTTGGTTGGTTAGTTTCACCTAACTGCCAGCTCGGGGCGAAATCGGTACGCTGGCCCCCATGGCTATTGACAAGAACACCGAGAACTCTGCAACCCGTCAGATTGATGCCCCTGCGGCCGCGATCTTCGACATCCTGTCCAACCCCGAGCGCCACGCCGAGACCGACGACTCCGGCATGGTTGTCTCCGCCGATCAGGCCGAGCGCCTCAAGGCAGTCGGCGACACGTTCACTATGAACATGACCAAGGAGGACGGCGACTACCAGACCGTCAACGAGGTCTTCGCCATCCAGCCGGACCGCATCATCGGCTGGAAGAACGTGGAAAACACCCCCGCCCAGGTGAAGGTTGGCGCGAAGTGGCTCTACGAGCTCGAGCCGATCGACGCCGACAACACCACCGTGAAGCTCACCTACCAGCGCGATGAGCTGGAGGAGAACCTGCTGGGCATGACCGAGAAGTTCAACGACGACTTCCTGGCTAAGTCCCTGGACAAGCTCGCAGCAGCAGTCGCAGGCGCATAAGCACTCGCTAATCGACGACCCCACGCGGCACCCCGCCAGCCGGGGCGCCGCGTTCTGCTTTTGCTGATCGTCTAGCTTCCTTGGCAGCACAACCAGACGATCAACGCACCTCGCCCGCGTTTTCCCAGGTGATAACGCAACCCATGTTCAATATGGTGCGGATCGTCTAGTGGCAGCTAGACGATCCGCACCACAACATAAAAAAGGGGCGCGACCTGTGCGGTCGCGCCCCTTTTTTATGCGGCGATCAATTAGAGGTTGATCATGTGGCCTTCGACGCCGTGGGCAACTTCCTTGAGCACCTCAGACAGGGTCGGGTGGATGTGAATGGAGCGAGCGATCTCACCAGCGGTCAGATCGAAGCGCTGTGCAAGCACAACCTCCGGCAGGAGCTCGGAAACGTTCGCGCCAACGAGGTGGGCGCCGAGGATCTCGCCGAACTCAGCGTCGGCGACGAGCTTGCCGAAGCCAGCGGTCTCTGCCAGGCCGACTGCCTTGCCGTTTGCGGTGAACGGGAAGGTCGCGACCTTGATGTCGCGGTCCGGCCACTTCTCCTTGGCCTGCTCCTCGGTGTAACCCATGGATGCAACCTGCGGGTTACAGAAGGTGGCGCGCGGGGTCATCATGTAGTCCTCGATCTCGAGGGTCTCTGCACCCGCGATGGTCTCGGCGGCGATGATGCCCTGTGCCTCTGCGACGTGGGCGAGCTGGAGCTTCGCGGTGACGTCGCCGATGGCGTAGATGTGATCGACGTTGGTGCGCATGCGCTCGTCGATAGCAATGGCGCCGCGGTCGGTGAGCTCGACGCCGGTGTTCTCCAGGCCGTAGCCCTCGGTGCGCGGTGCGAAGCCGACGGAGATCATCACGCGGTCAGCCTTGAGGGTCTCGGTCTTGTCGGAGCCGTTCTTCTTTACGTCGACCTCGACGGTGTCGCCGTTGTCGCGCACCTCGGTGGTGGCGTGGCCGGTGAGCAGCTTCACGCCAAGCTTCTTGTAGGCCTTGGCGATCTCCTTGGATACGTCCTTGTCTTCGTTCGGCAGGACGCGGTCCTGGTACTCGATGACGGTGACGTCAACGCCGTAGTTGGACAGCACGTAGGCGAACTCCATGCCGATGGCACCTGCGCCGACGATGACCATCTTCTCCGGAGCCTCAGGGTTGAGGATCTGCTCTTCGTAGGAGACGACGTTCTCGGACAGTTCGATGCCCGGCAGGGTGCGCACGACGGCGCCGGTGGCGATGATGCAGTCGTCGAAAGTGACGGTCATGCCCTTGTCGTCGCCTTCGGTGATTTCGATGGTGTTTGCATCCTTGAAGGAGCCCAGGCCGTTGATTTCCTGGATCTTGTTCTTCTTCATCAAGTAGTGCACGCCGCCGACGATCTTCTGGGAGACCTGGCGGGAGCGCTTGTGGGCGTCGGTGTAGTCGAACTCCACGTCACCCTTGATGCCGAAAGTTTTTGCTTCGTGGTTGAAGATGGAGGCGACTTCAGCGTTCTTGATAAGCGCCTTGGATGGGATGCAGCCTACGTTGAGGCAGACTCCGCCCCAGTACTGCTTCTCAATGACGGCAACTTTCTTACCCAGCTGAGCTGCACGGATGGCGGCGACGTAGCCACCGGGGCCCGCGCCGAGGACAACAACGTCAAAATGTTCTTTACTCACGATGCATATGGTACGTCCCCGTCTGGCAAAATGTGGCGGAGGATCTCCCCAAGTCTTTAGGAAAGCGAGCACAGTTCCGTGAAACTCACGCGTCCGGCCATCGCCGTAGCCGCTGTCGCCCTTGTTACAGCAGGTGCCGTTCCCGTTGTCCATTACGCATCTTCGCTTGACGACGACACCCCCGCCGTCCTCAGCGCTGCCCAGTCGACAGTGAATACAACACTGCCTGAGACCACCACCTCGGAGACGACCGAGCCGACTGAGAAGTCGACCACGTCGGAAACGTCGGCAACGTCGACCTCGAACGAGCCCACCCCCACCACGTCCGAGCTGGTACCGGAGGGCTCCAGCAAGGACACGACCAACGAGGACCTCACCTCGAAGGACGGGAAGGACGACTCAGCCACTGACGCGGATGCGGACGCCACGGTGCTTTCGGAGGATGCGGCGAAGCTGAACCCGATGGGTGAGGATATGCAGCAGCACCCTGCGATCAAGGAACTCGGTGAGGTGCCGAAGACGATGAGCGGCGCGGAGCAGCGCTGGGTCAAGCGTCTGGCCGACAACCAGCGCGTGTGGAAGAACGAAGCGCTGCGCGTGCACTCGGAGTCGATGGATCGCGACATCCCGGTCGCGGTGTTCTACGCCACCAACGACAAGGGCGAAACGGTCGAGAACGCCCCGACGGTTTACCTACTTAACGGCGCTGGTGGCTCCGAGCAGGACACCGACTGGGTTTCCCAGGCACTCGAGGAAGTCCACGAGGTCTACGGTCGCTCGGGCGCGAACGTGGTCATCCCGATGGAGGGCGCGTTCTCGTACTACGTCGACTGGGCTGCAGAGCCGCCGACGGAGAAAAACGTGTTTTACAAGGGCAAGCAGATGTGGTCGACGTTCCTGGCCAAGGAACTGCCGCAGACCATCGAGCCGTACATCAAGGCTGACCCGAACCGCCGTGGCGTGATCGGCATGTCTATGTCCGCCACCTCGTCGCTGCTGCTCGCTGAGCACAACCCGAACATGTTTAAGGCCGTCGGCTCGTTCTCCGGCTGCCCGGCAACGTCGCGTCCGCTGCCGAGCTTCTTCATCAACCTCACGGTGGACCGTGCTGCACCGGGTGTCATGACGCCTGAGTACATCTTCGGCCCGATGGGTTCGGACTACAACCGCCGCTACGACGCCCTGGTCAACGCACCAGCTCTGGCGGGCACTGACACGAAGGTGTACATCTCCACCGGCACCGGCCTCGCAGCGGAGACCGACATGCCGGGCACGTTGCGGAAGCGCCTCGAAGATGCGGGCCTGGACTCCTCCGACGCGTTTGTGAAGGGTTCCGCGAACGCCGCGACCCTCCTGGTCGAAGGTGGCGCGATCGAGGCTGCGATGAACGCCTGCACCCACGACTTCCTGGTCAAGGCGCGCGCCAACGGTGCGGAGGTCGCACACGCTGAGCTGCGCCCGGTGGGCACCCACTCCTGGCCGGTGTGGCGCGATGACCTGAAGCGCTCCTACGAGACCGTGTTCAAGTCGGCGCTCGGCCTGTAACCGCGCCTGTAAAAAACAGGCAACAAAAAAGAGGCACCCTGCCACAGGGTGCCTCTTTTTCTAGCTTTTAGAACATGCCCAGGCCGTAGGCGATCGTGGAGGACGTCGAGGAGCCGAAGTGGATGAGCTGGCCGAGGACCTCGTTGATCTGCAGCTGGACGGATTCGATCGGGTTCATGTCGCTTTCCTTTCAAAACGTGGAACATCTGTAACAATAGCCACAGGTTTAACGTATGTACCGTACAATGACGCTTCGAATGTCGTCAGGCAACACACTTTCGTTACAGAAACGGGGACCCGCCTCATGAAGACCTTGAAGAAAGCTGCGCTCGCAGCACTCACCGCCGTCGCCGTCGCATGCGGTACGACTCCCGCGGTGGCGCAGCCGGTTGGCGTGGTCAAGGCGTGGGACGCCACGGCAAACCCGCCGACCGTCATCCACACCGGCAAGCCGCAGTCCTGGGTGAAGCAGGTCGACCACAAAACGGTCCTGTCCTACAACGTGTTCTCCCCGTCGATGAACCGTGACATCCCGGTTGCCGTCATCCCCGCCACCAACCCGGCCGGCCAGCGCGTCCAGGGCGCGCCGACGCTCTACCTGCTCAACGGCGCAGGCGGTGCGGAGCAGGACCAGGACTGGATCCACCTGCACACCACCAAGGACTACTTCGCCGGCAAGGGTGTCAACGTGGTCATCCCGCAGGCTGGCGCTTTTTCGTACTACACCGACTGGGTCGCCCCAACCGTGCGCTCCCGCTACCTCAACGGCCCACAGAAGTGGGAGACGTTCCTGACCAAGGAACTGCCTGGTCCGATTGAGCGCACCCTCGGTGCAAACAACAACCGAGCGATCGCCGGGTTCTCCATGTCGGGCACCTCGGCGCTCGTCCTGCCGCAACACAACCCGGGCATGTACAAAGCCGCGGCGTCGTTCTCTGGCTGCGCGGCGACGTCCTCGCCAGCCGGCTACAACTTCGCCCGCATCACCGTGAACCGCGCGTCGGCCACCCAGGACTTCAAAACCGTCACCCCGGAGATGATGTGGGGCCCAATGGGCGGACCGTACAACCGCTGGAACGACGCCCTGCTCAACGCCGAGAAACTGCGCGGCCTGAAGCTCTACGTCTCCGCGGGCACCGGCCTGGCGGGGCGCAGCGACCAGGTCAGCTACCTCATCGGCCTCGGCGCACCGGACCCGATCGCACACATCGGCGCGGCAACGCTGCAGGTAGAAGGCGGCGTGATCGAGGCTGCGATCAACACCTGCACCCACGACCTCAAGGCAAAGCTCGACGGGTTGAACATCCCGGCGCACTTCGAGCTGCGCAACGTGGGCACCCACTCCTGGCCGTACTGGCGCGACGACCTGGACAAGGCCTGGCGCACCACTATCGCACCGGCACTCGGGGTGTAAGCCCGCGCTGGACTAGACTTCGCAGGCGATGAAACGCCGCAGCGACAACTACACGGGCGTGGAACCCAACCGTGGGTTCCACGTCACGCATTACGACCTGGATTTCGACTACATCGTCGGACCCAACCGGCTCAACGCCACCGCAACGTTGACGCTGACCACCACCGAAGCCCTGCACCACCTGACGTTGGATGTGGCGGAGGGGCTTGCGGTTCGGCGCGTGGAGTCGTCGATAAGCAGTGGCATCAAGCGCTTCCGCCAGTCGGGTGGAAAATTGCGCATCTCGCTTCACGACGACCTCCCGGCCCACACCGAATTCACCCTCACCATCCGCTACGGCGGCAACCCCCGCCCGCGACGCACCGCGTGGGGCGAACTCGGCTGGGAGGAACTGGACAACGGCGCGCTGACCGCCAACCAGCCCAACGGCGCACCCACCTGGTTCCCCTGCAACGACACCCCCGACGAGAAGGCGACCTACACGTTTAACGTGCGCACCGACCGCGACTACATCGCCGTCACCAACACCACCGCGCACCCGATGCCGACGTACCTGGCCACGGTGCAGGTCGGCCAGTTCCAACGCGTGGAGCTCGGCCGCAACGTCGTCGCATGGCTGCCCGGCGCGCAACCCGGCGACCTAAACAAACAGCAGGCAATGCTGGACTACTTTGAAACCGTCTTCGGGCCATACCCGTTTGAGAACTACCAGGTAGTCGTGCACGAGGAGGCGCTGGAAATCCCGCTCGAGGCGCAGGGCCTGTCCATCTTCGGCATCAACCACCTGCGCCGCAACGAGCGGCTGATCGCGCACGAGTTGGCGCACCAATGGTTCGGCAACTCGCTCGGCATCGGCCACTGGCGCGACATCTGGCTCAACGAAGGTTTCGCCTGCTACGCCGAGTGGCTGTGGGCGGATCACGCAGGACAGATGCCTATCGACGACTCCGTGCGCACCCACTACGACAAACTCACCCCCATGCGGTTTACCCTGGCGGATCCGGGCCCGCGCGACATGTTCGACGACCGCGTGTACAAACGCGGCGCGATCACGCTGCATGCTTTACGACGAAGCGTCGGCGACCCAGTCTTCTTCAACACGGTGCGCGATTATGTGGCTGCGAACGCGGACGGGATCGTCGATACGCAAACGCTCATTGACGCCTTTGCCCGCAACGGCGCCGACGCCGCGCAGGTCACAGGGATTCTGGACGCCTGGGTACAGCACGCCGAACTGCCGGAGTGCCCGTGAAACACCTCTCGCTGGCGACAGTGTTCGCCGCCATCAGCGGGCTGGTCGTCGTCTGGGTCGCCGGCTGGGCGATGGACGTAGAAACCGGCTACCGGTACTTCCTGGCCTACTGGGGGCTGTTCTTCGCGTGCGCCGGGATCGTGGACGGCATCACCCACGAAACCACCCGCGCCGTCGCCGCCGCCCGCGAGGACGGCACTCGCGGCAACGCCAACCCGTGGCGCATGGGTGCGGTCATCGGCGGGGTGGCGCTGGCGCTCGTGGCGGTGTTCGGCCTGTTCGGCATGGGCACGATCGTCCCCTCCGACCCGACGCTGGCCACCGCACTGCTGGCGTTCGGCCTGCTGTCCTATGCGTTCCAATCGGTGCTCTCCGGCGTGCTGTCCGGCGCGGGGCTGTGGGAGCGCTACGCCGCACTCGTGGCGTTGGACTCCGGCGCGCGCCTGGTCCTCGCCGTGCTCACGCTGCTGCTTGGCGGTGGGCTTCGCGAGTTCCTCATCATCACCGTCATCGGCGCCCTGAGCTGGGTGGTCATCCTCGCCGTCGACCCGGTACGCGTCACGCTGGACGTGGACCGCGCCACATTCGTACGCCGCGTCCTCTCCGCCATGACCGCCTCGGGCGCCTCCGCAGCGCTGATCACCGGCTTCCCCACCGCCGTCAGCGCCGCGTTTCCCGACGACCCGCAGACCTCCCTGACCGTCGCCGCGATCTCGAATGCCGTCATGCTCACCCGCGCACCCGTGCTCGTGCCGCTGCAGCGCTTCCAATCCGCGCTGGTGGTGCGGTTCGTGGAACACCGCGACCGTATTTACAAGGCACTCGCCGCCCCCATCGGCGCGGTGCTCGCCCTCGGCGTGGTTGGCTTCGCCGCCGCGTGGCTCATCGGCCCGTGGATCCTGCGAATCGCGTTCAAACCGGAACTGTTCGTCGCCGGCCTCACACTCGGGCTGCTCACGTTCGCCTCGGCGTTTATGGGCATGCTCATGATCACCGGCGTGGCAGTACTCGCGCTGGAACGGCATGCGTTTTACGTGGCAGGCTGGGTCGCGGCAACCCTGAGCGCCTTCGCGGTCCTCTTCATCGCGCCGTGGGGCGTGGCCACCTCCGTTACCGTCGCCCTGTTCGTCGGGCCGGTTGTCGGTGCGCTCGTGCACCTCGCAGGCCTTGTAAGGTAACGCGATATGGAATCTTTGCTGGTCACCGGCGGCGCCGGTTTCATCGGGTCGAACTTCGCACGCATGGCGGCGCAGCGCTACCGCGTCGTTGTGGTGGACAAACTCACCTACGCCGGCAACCGCGCCAACGTCCCCGAGGGCGTCGAGTTCGTCCAGGGGGACATTTGCGAGCAATCGCTTATCGACGACCTCGTGTCCCACACCGACGCCGTCATCCACTTCGCGGCAGAATCCCACAACGACAACTCCCTGCGGGACCCAAGCGCGTTCGTACAATCCAACGTGGTGGGCACCTTCACCCTGCTGGAAGCCGTGCGCAAGTTTGATAAGCGCCTCCACCACATCTCCACCGACGAAGTCTTTGGCGACCTCGAACTCGGCGGCAACGACGCATTCACCGAAACCACCCCCTACAACCCGTCGTCGCCCTACTCCGCCACCAAAGCCGGCTCCGACCACCTCGTACGCGCATGGGTACGCTCCTTCGGCATCAAAGCGACGATCTCGAACTGCTCCAACAACTACGGCCCCTACCAGCACGTAGAAAAGTTCATCCCCCGCCAGATCACCAACATCCTGTGCGGCCAACCCGCGAAGCTCTACGGCACCGGCGCCCAGGTGCGCGACTGGATCCACGTCGACGACCACAACGACGCCGTGCTCACCATCCTCGAACACGGCCGGCTCGGCGAAACCTATAATATCGGCGCAAACCAGCCACACACCACAAACAAGCAGGTCATCGAAACAATCTGCGAAATCATGGGCGGCACCTACGAACACGTCGCCGACCGGCCCGGCCACGACCAGCGTTACACCATGGATGCCACCAAACTCCGCAACGAACTCGGCTGGACACCCAAGCACGACTTCGACACCGGACTGCGCGACACCATCGACTGGTACCGAGAGAATCGTCGGTGGTGGGAGGACGGTAAGGGTGTCGTCGAGAAGCAATATGCGCAAAGGGGACAGTAATGATCGCAGGACTTGAAATCCACGACCTCACACTGCACGAAGACAACCGCGGCTGGTTCAAAGAAAACTGGGCCGGCCAAGCACTCGTACCGCGGCAACAAAACGTGAGCTACAACGCCCGACGCGGCGCCACCCGCGGTATGCACGCAGAACCCTGGGACAAATGGGTCTCCGTCGCCACCGGGCGCGTCTTCGGCGCATGGGTAGACATGCGCGCCGGCTCCGACACCTACGGCGAGACCTACACCTGCGAAATCGGCCCCGACACCGCCGTGTTCGTCCCCCGCGGCGTAGCCAACGGCTTCCAAGCGTTGGAGGACGACACCACCTACATCTACCTGGTCAACCAGCGCTACACCCCCGGCGGCGCCTATTGCTCGTACCGCGAGATCGACTGGCCGCTGGAGCCCACCGAACTCTCCGCCGCCGACCAAGCACACCCCATGCTTGCCGACGCCACCCCACTACCACCCCGCCGCATCCTCGTCACCGGCGCCAACGGGCAGCTCGGCCGCGCGCTGCGTGCGATCTGGTCCGACGACGAGGCAGTGTTCGTCGGCCGCGACAAGTTCGACATCACCGCGCCACCCGCGATGGACTGGTCCGAGTACTGGGCCGTGGTCAACTGCGCCGCATACAACGACGTCAACGGCGCCGAAACCGACCGCGCCACCGCCTGGGCCACCAACGCCACCGCCCCCGCCGCACTCGCCAGGCTTGCCGACGAGCACGACCTCACCTTCGTCCACGTCTCCTCCGACTACATCTTCGACGGCACCGTCGAGGTCCACGACGAAACCGAAGTGCCCTCGCCGCTGTCCGCCTACGGAGCCTCCAAAGCCGCCGGCGACACCGCCGCGCAAACCGCCCGCAAGCACTACGTCATCCGCACCTCCTGGGTCTTCGGCGACGGCGCCAACTTCATGGAAACCATGGCCCAACTCGCCGAAAAGGGCGCCACGCCGAAGGTGGTATCCGACCAGCGCGGGCGCCCCACCTCCGCCGAAGACCTGGCCAAAGGCATCGCGCACCTGCTTCGCACCGGTGCCGAATACGGCGTGTACAACATCACCTCCGACGGCGACACCGTCGGCCGCGACGAAATCGCCATGGCCGTCTACATCGCCATGGGCGGCAACCCGGCCGACGTCCACCCCGTCACCACCGAGGAGTACGGCCTCGACGCCGCCGTGCGCCCCCGCGAATCCACTCTGTCGCTGGACAAGATCAAGGCCACCGGGTTCGCGCCGACGAACTGGCGGGCGGCACTCGCGCTCTACGTCGCCATGCGATAGCCCAGCTGAGGGGGTGAATCCCGCTTATACATACGGAAGTCCCCACCCCGTTCCCAGGAGATTTCCATGAAAACGTCGCGCTTCCTTGCTCTTGCTACTGCCACCGCTGTGGCCTTTTCCGCTGTCACGCCTGCGCAGGCAGCGCAGATCGGCCCCCTCGGCCAAAACAAATGCAAGGTGACCTTCACCGCGGCGGAGAAGGATTTCCTGACATCGATGGAACAGGACGTGGCGAGCCGACTCGACTCGACGTTTGCACGCGACATCAACCTGTCGCTCGAAGCCGCATACCCGTCCGCTCGTCCCGTTGGCAATGACTTCGTCGACGCCAACAAGCAACCACTCACCGGCCACAAGACTGTCGATGCCTTCGACGCAGCATTCGACGCCCTGAACAAGGACTCGTACCTGAACCGACTGGGTATGGCAGGTATGAATGAGTCGACCGCGAAGTTTTATCTGCAGCTGCGCGCGCGAGCTGCCTATGGGCAGAACCTCGCCGGCGGCACCGAATCCGAGGAAACAGACTGGGATAATTACTACGTCGAAGCGAGGAAGAAAGAGGGCGATATCGAAGGCAACTTCGCTGGCGCCCTGCTAGCTCTCTTGTTTGGTCTCACCGATGTCCTTGGCAACGAGGCACAGATGGAGAAGTTCTACTCCACCTTCGAGAAAACCTCCGCTGGCAAGTACTTCGAGGGCCTGAACGCCTTCCTCAACGCCAACGCGGACGCCGAGGAAGCTTGCCTCGGTGAAGGCAACACCACGGTTGCGTTCCCGACGAAGCCCGCGAGCCAGCCGAGCAAGGAAGACGGCTCCTCCACCGCTGGCATCGTGGTCGGCGTGATCGCCGCTGTCCTCGCAGTCGTCGGTATCGCGGCGGCTTTCGCACCACAGTTGGGTCTCCAGATCCCGGGCCTGCGCTAACTGAGGTCGCAGGCAACTTACCAATCAACTTCCCAACTACTTCCCAACTACTTACCAACATGGGAAGTTAGTGGGAAGTTGGCTGCCCACTAGACTTCGGGGCTATGAAAGGCATCATTCTGGCGGGCGGATCGGGTACGCGGCTGTACCCGATTACGCAGGGCATCTCGAAGCAGTTGATGCCGATTTACGACAAGCCGATGATCTACTACCCGCTCTCCACGCTGATCAGCGCGGGTATTCGGGAGATTTTGATCATCACGACGCCGGAAGATCGCGCGAATTTCGAGCGTTTGCTTGGCGACGGCTCCCACCTCGGCATCATGCTCCACTACGCCGAACAACCGAAGCCGGAAGGCCTCGCCCAAGCGTTTCTGATCGGTGAAGATTTCATTGGCGACGACGCCGTCGCCCTAGTCCTCGGCGACAACATTTTCGACGGCGCCGGCATCCTGGAAGCGCTCGGCCAGGTGCGTGAGATTGAGGGCGGGGCGATCTTCGCCTACGAGGTGTCGGACCCGCAGCGCTACGGCGTGGTCGATTTCGACGCGGACGGCACCGCCCTGTCCATCGAGGAGAAACCGGCCCAACCGAAGTCGAACTTCGCGGTCGTGGGGTTGTATTTCTACGACAATGACGTGGTGGAGATCGCCAAGAACATCACTCCCTCGGCGCGCGGCGAGTTGGAAATCACCTCGGTCAACGAGGCCTACCTCAAGCGCGGCGACCTGAAGGTGCACCGCCTGCACCGCGGGGATGTGTGGCTGGATACCGGCACGATCGATTCGATGAGCGAGGCCAGCTCCTACGTCGAAGTGCTGCAAAAACGCACCGGCACCGTCATCGGTTCGCCGGAGGTCGCCGCCTACCGTGAAGGCTTCATCGACGCCGCCCAGCTGCGCGCGCTCGGCGAGGCCGTGCTCAAATCCGGCTACGGCCGCTACCTTATCGACGCCGCCGAGGAGGCCTAATGCCCACCCTTTCCGCCCTCATGAGCGTCTACCACGCCACCGACGCCGCCGAACTCGAACTCACGCTGAATTCCCTCGACGCCCAAACCCACCCGGCCGACGAGGTTGTGGTGGTCTTTGACGGGGAGGTATCTGGGGCGGTGCGTGGGGTCGTCGCAAAGCATGGCGCTCGCGTGGTCGAACTACCCGAAAACGTCGGCTTGGGCCGGGCGCTCAACGCAGGCTTAGCGACGATCAACGCCACCTACACCGCACGCATCGACTCAGACGACGCCGCCAAACCCGAACGCTTCGCCAAACAGTTGGCCTACCTGGAAGCACACCCGGACGTGGCCGCGCTCGGCAGCGCCATGGAAGAGTTCGAACACACCCCCGGCGACCGCGGCACCATCCGCGCACTGCCGCGGGATCCGAACGCGTACGTGAAAATCAACTCCCCGCTCAACCACCCCGCGGTCACCTTCCGCACCGACGCCGTCAAAGCCGTCGGCGGCTACCAGCACGTGCCGTTCATGGAGGACTACGACCTGTGGGCGCGCCTCATCGCCGCCGGCCACACCCTGGCCAACCTCGACGAGCCACTGACCTACTTCCGCGTCACCGACGACCAGCTGCGACGCCGCGCCAGCGCCGACACCCGACGCGCCGAGCGCACCATGCAGGCCAACCTCGTCGAATACGGGCTGATCTCGCGGCCACGCGCGCTGGCGAACCTCGCCGTGCGCAACCTGTACCGCGCCCTGCCCATCGGGCTAACCAAGCGCGTCTACTCCGTGCTCTTCCACCGCGGCGAGTAACCTCTTTAAGCGACATGACCGGATTTTCAGACACTTGGCTGATCGTGCCTTGTTACAACGAGGGCACGGTCATTTTCGACGTGCTCAGCCACGCCCGCGAAACCTTCCCCAACATCGTCGCCGTCAACGACGGATCCCACGACAACTCCGCCGAACAAATCCGCGCCGCCGGCGCCCACCTGGTCAACCACCCGGTGAACCTCGGCCAAGGTGCAGCGATCCAGACCGGCGTGGAGTACGCCCGTGCGCAGCCCGGCGCGAAGTACTTTGTCACCTTCGACGCCGACGGCCAGCACCAGGTCAAGGACGTGGCGCGCATGGTTGAGCGGTTGCGGACGGAGCCGCTGGATATTGTCGTCGGTACGCGGTTTGCGGGCCAAGACAACTCGCAGGTGCCGTGGATTAAGCGCGTCGTGCTGAAAACGGTGGTGATGCTGTCGCCGCGCACCCGCAAACTCGGCCTGTCGGACGCGCACAACGGGCTGCGCGCGTTTAACAAGAAGGTCGCCGACGAGATGAACATCCGCATGAACGGGATGTCGCACGCCTCGGAGATCGTCGCGATGATCGAGAAGTTCGGCTGGCGCGTCGACGAGGAGCCGGTGGATATTCTCTACACCGAATACTCCATGTCCAAGGGGCAATCGTTGATCAACGGGGTGAACATCCTCGCGGATGGGCTCGTGGCGAGGAGGCTGCCATGATTCAGGCGTTGTTACTGCTGGCCATTGTGGCGCTGGCGTGGTTCTTCTTCGCTAACCGCCGCAAGGCGAACGCGAAGGCGTGGGTGAAGTTGGGTTTCGTGCTGATGATCCTCGCCGCCGTGTGGGCGATCGTCCGCCCCGACGATGTGACCGTGCTGGCCAACTGGCTCGGCGTGGACCGCGGCACGGACCTCATGCTTTATCTGCTGGTCATCGCATTTTTCTTTACGACGATCTCCACCTGGACCCGCTTCCGCGAACAGGAACTGCGCTACGCGCGCCTCGCCCGGGCGGTGGCGCTACAAAACGCCGAGGCGCCCGACACAGCGCCGGGTAGCGCAGCGGGCGCTGCGACAGGCACAGCGCCGGGCGCAGCGCCGGAGCGGGATTAGAACCCGCGGCGGATCCACTCCTCGAGGTGCGGGGCTTCGTCGCCAATCGTGGTGTGGTCGCCGTGGCCGGTGCGCACGACCGTCTCCGGCGGCAGTTCCAAAACGGACTTCTGCAGGGAGTGGATGATGGTGTCAAACGACGAGAAGGATCGTCCCGTCGCCCCCGGGCCGCCCTGGAACAAGGTGTCGCCGGAGAACAGTTCGCCGGCTTCCTCGGCGTAGATGACCACGGAGCCCGGCGAGTGGCCGGGGGTGGACATGACGCGTAGTTCGGTGCCGGCGATGTCGAAGGTGGCGCCGTCGAGAAGCGGGCGGTAGTGCGCGCCTGGGTTCTCGCGCTGCCAGAGGAACCCGTCGGTGGGATGCAGGTACACCGGGGCGTTCACGAGGCGGGACAGTTCGGGGGCGGCGTCGATGTGGTCGGAGTGGCCGTGGGTGGCCAGGATGCCCTTGACGCGACGGTTGCCCACGGCGTCGGCGATGGCCTGGGCGTTGTGGGCGGCGTCGATGATGTAGACCTCGGAGTCGTCGCCGACGATCCAGACGTTGTTGTCCACCTCCCATTCGCCGCCGTCGAGTTTGAACAGGCCGGATGTGACTACGTTGTCGATACGCATTTAGAACTCCACCACGCTTCGCAGCACGTCGCCGCGCTTCATCTTGTCAAAGGATTCCTCGATATCCCCGACACCAATACGTTCGGAGACGAACTCGCCGAGCGGGAAACGCCCCTGCTTGTACAGCTCAACGTATGTGGGGAAGTCGCGCTCCGGCAGGCAGTCGCCGTACCAGGCCGGCTTGATGGAGCCGCCGCGGGCGTACAGGTCGATCGCGGGGATGTCCACGTGGTCGGTCTGGTTGGGCACGCCGACCATGACCATGCGGCCGGCGAGGTCGCGGGAGTAGAACGCCTGGCGCCAGGTGGGCTGGATGCCCACGGCGTCGATGGCAACGTCGGCACCGAAGCCGCCGGTGAGTTCGCGCACGGCCTCGATGACGTCGTCTTCGCTCATGTCCTTGGTGCAGATGGCGTGGGTTGCGCCGAACTTCTCGGTCGCAACATCGCACTTACGCTTATCGACGTCCACCGCCACCACCGTCGACGCCCCCGCCAACGCAGCACCCGCCACGGCCGCAAGACCAACACCGCCGAGGCCGAACACGACGACGGACTCGCCACGCTGCACCTCACCGGTGTTCACCGCGGCGCCCAGGCCGGCCATGATGCCGCAGCCGAGCAAGCCCGCCGCGGCCGGGTCGGCTTCCGGGTCCACCTTGGTGCACTGCTTCTCGTGCACGAGGGTCTTTTCGGCGAAGGAGCCGATGCCTAAGGCTGGGGTGAGCGGGGTGTCGTCGTCAAGCGTCATGCTTTGGGACGCGTTGTGGGTGTTGAAGCAGTTCTTCGTGTCCCCCTTGCGGCAGGCGCGGCACTCGCCGCACACCGCGCGCCAGTTCAACACCACGAAGTCGCCGGGCTCGACGTGGGTGACATCTTCGCCGACCGTCTCCACGACGCCAGCCGTTTCGTGGCCGAGCAGGAACGGGAACTCGTCGGCAATATCACCGTCGCGGTAGGCCAGGTCCGTGTGGCACACACCGGTGGCCTGAACCTTGACCACCACATCGTTTGGGCCGGGGTCGGGGATCACAATGTCCACAACCTCGACGGGCGCGCCCTTGGAACGGGCGATTACTCCTTGAACAGTCTGTGTCATGCCCTCCCAGACTAGGAGCGGGCGATGATATTTGCCACGTGCTCGTGGCCGCGCTGGTTCACGTGGATCGGCAGGTTGCCCGGGCCGCCGTAGAAATCGACAAGTCCAGCCCACATGCGCTGGTTATCCGGGGCGCACATGTTGTTATGCATCGTGGACGGCTTCAGGTCCAGGAACTCGACGCGGGCGGCGCGAGCGGCGTCGACCTGCATCCACTGGGCGAGGTTCTCCCAACGCTGAACTTCCTGGAAGCGCGTCCAATCGGAGGCATTCGGGGCGATGTGGAACAGGCACACGCGGTCGCCGGCAGTGACCTTCGGGTAGCCGACGATCTGGATGCGCGCGTTCGGGGCGGCGGCGCGGATGCGGTTGATCTGCGGGACCATGTAGCGGGTGAAGTCGCGGCGGACGTCGGCGTCGGGGCGCGAATTGTTGTTGTACGTGTCGTTGAAGCCGACGGAGATGATCACGCGTGCGGTTGCTGGCGACAGGCCGCGGTCCGCGATCGCGCGGTCGACCTGTTGGAAGAAGCCCGGCCCCTTCGAAATGGTGACCACGCCGGTGCAGGAGTAGTCACGCGCAGGCAGGCCGAGTTTCGCGGCGGAGCGCTTGCCCCAGTTCGTGGCGGAGGTCGGGCACCAGGTGCCGTTGTCGGAGCGCCCGCGCGGGTCGAGGCCGAGTTTGCCGGCGGCCCACTGGCCCATGTTGGGGTCGGAAATAACGGAGTCGCCGAAGATGACCATGTTGCGCTCCTGCGCGTGGGCGGCCGGGGTCAGTGGGGCGACGAGGGCGGCAGCGGCCACAAAGGCGGCTGCGAGACGTCGGAAAACAGACACGAAAATCCTTTCACGCGAGACACTTACGTATCGGTAGGCTACATTATCCTCATGCGTCCCACCCATCGTCCGCTGTTCTTACTGAAGTCTTTCGCGCGATTCGTGCCCGCCGTTACACGCGCCGGCATCATCAGCGCCGAAGGCGGCCCCCGCGCAGCGCTCGCACTCATCCCGAATCTCGCGCGCTACTGGTTCACCACCGCCCGCGAAATCGAACAAGGCGCCGCAGCAGTGCCCGATCGCCTCGCTCTTATCGACGACACCGGGGCGCTGACCTACCGCCAACTGCGCGAAGACTCCCGCACCGTAGCCAAGTGGCTGCTGGCCCAGAAAGAAGAGCGCGGCCTCGACGAACTACGCATCGGCGTCATGGCCCGCAACGGCCGCGGCATCGTCCTACCCCTCGGCGCCAAGGGCTACACCGGAGGCCACATCTTCCTTCTCAACATCGGCTCCTCCACCGAGCAACTGCGCGGCATCATCGCCGAAAACGACATCAACATCCTCTTTATCGACGACGAGTTCGCCGACCGCATCCCCAACGACATCCCCCACACACCCGTGGTGCGCGCGTATGAGGACGTGGTGGTGAAAGGGGTCGTCGATAAGCGACTGCCCCTCTGGCCCAAACACGGCAACCTCGTCCTGATGAGCTCCGGCACCACCGGCATCCCCAAAGGCATCGTGCGCCCCGAACCACGCCTGCCATTCGTGGTCGCCGGATACCTCGAAGCAATCCCCTGGCGCGCCGGCGACACCATCCAACTCACCGCCTCCATCTTCCACACCTGGGGCTGGTCTGCCCTGCAAGTCGCGCTGGCGACCCGCTCCACCATCGTGACGCAACGCGAATTCGACCCGGAAAACTGCTTCCGCCAAATCGAAGCATTCCGCTGCGACGGCCTCATCTCCTCGCCGATCTTCTTCAAACACATGCTGGACCTCGACGAAAACTACGACACCTCGTCGCTGCGCTACCTCGCCACCGCTGGCAACGCCGTCACCCCGTCGCTACTGCGCCACACCACCGAACGCTTCGGCCCCATCCTGGCCAACATCTACGGCTCCACCGAACTCGCCCTCGCCGCCGCCGCCTCCCCCGAACAAATGCAGGCAGACCCCACCACCGTCGGCAAAATTGCGCCAGGCACCGTTCTCAAAATTTACGACGACAACGGCCGCGAAGCCCCCACCGGCCAAACCGGCCGCATCTTCCTCCACAACGAAACCGCTCTGCGCGGCTACACCAACCCGAACACCCCCACCGTCGAAATCGACGGGCTCATCGAAATGGGCGACCTCGGCTACATCGACGCCGACGGCTACCTCCACGTGCAATCGCGTAGCGACGACATGATCATCGTCGGCGGCGAAAACGTCCACCCCCAATCCGTGGTGGAAGTCCTCGAAGACATGCCCGGCATCGGCGAGGTCTACGCCCACGGCGTCGACGACGACGACACCTTCAAACGCATCGCCGTCTGGGTCGTCAAAACCGCCGAAATCACCGAGGAAGCCGTCCGCGACTGGGTGCGCTCGCGCTTGGCCGATCACTCGATCCCCCGGGACGTGCACTTCGTCGACAAGCTGCCGCGCAACGCCGTCGGCAAAGTCGTACCGCGCTTCCTGCCCGGTTTAGGGCAAAAAAATTGAGCCACCTGCGAGAATCGAACTCGCGACCTTCTCATTACGAGTGAGACGCTCTGCCGACTGAGCTAAGGTGGCCGGGCAGCAATGCTGCACCGGGAAGACAGCTTAACCTAGCGGGCGCAACCTGCGAAACCCGCAGGTTAAGACACGTTGCACGCCAGCCTTATGCGGCCAATCATGCCGTTGAACGCCACCGCCGGAGTCACGTTCTGGTCCAGGCGCTCGCGGCACTGCCCGATCGCCTCGAGGCACTCCACGAGCCCCTCCGCCGACACCTGGCCGGCAATCTCACGCGCGAGCCCCTCAAAATCCGGGTGCGTCAGACCAACATCGGCGCCCGACTGCACCACCATCGCATCCCGGTACACCCCCGCCAGGTCCACCAACACGAGGTCCAGCATGTCGCGCTTGCGGCGCGTGCCACGACGCTTCTGCTCCTCCTCCAACTGACGCACCGACGACGCCACCGACCGCAACGCCTTCGCCGCCCCCTTCCCCTTCGCACCCATGCCGAGGGCGTTTTCGAGCTTGGCGCGCTCGGCTTCGTCGTCAGCTTTATGCGCCTCGACGGCCTCCTTCTCCGCCGCCTTCAGCAACGACCCCACCGCCTGAAACGCCTGCGGGCCGTGAAACACCAACTCGGCCAAGTTGATCGCCATCGCGCGACGCTGCTGAATCGCCTCTGAACGCACCAACAACCGCGCCCGGCCAATATGGCGTAGCGACGACACCGCCGCCAGGCGCGCATCATGCTCCGACGCCCCCTCCTCCTCGACGAGAATGCGCACCAACTCATCCTCCGACGGCGACGGCACATACACATTCCGGCAGCGCGAACGCAGCGTCTGCGAAAAGTCCTGCGGATCCGTCGACGGCGCACACATGATGATCACGGTGCGCTCCGGCGGCTCCTCCACCGTCTTCAACAGCGCGTCAGCCGGCGCGGTGGTGATCGACGTGGCAAGGCGGTCCGCGTTTTCGATGATGACAACGCGCCAGGGGGCGACCGTCGGTAAGCGAGCTGCCTTTGCGACGATCTCATCACGCACAAAATCAACCTTGATCGTCGACGTATGCGGCACCACATGCACCAAATCCGTATGCGACCCCGCCAACGCATCACGGCAGCCCTTACACCGCCCACACCCAATCTCATCCGGGTTCTCACACATCAACGCCGCCGCAAACGCCAACGCCGCATTCGACCGCCCCGAACCCGGAGGGCCCGTAAACAGCCACGCATGCGTCATCGCATACGCATCCCCCTGCCCCCTCGCCGTGGCAGCCGCCGACAAGATGATGTCGCGCACCGCCGGGGTGCCAGCCAAACGCTCACTAACGCTGCGGGTAGTCACAGGTGACCAGAGTACCCGCGCGCTAAGGTGATAGACCATGGAACGTATCTGGCGCGAGCTGCAGTGGCTTTGGGGCACGTCGTGGCCTCTCTATGCCGCGACGGTGCTGGGCACCAACCTGCTCGGCGCCGTGGGCTGCATGCTGTTTGTGCGCTTCCTCATCCCGATGGATGCCGTCAACGAGTTAGGTCTCAACGGCCAGCTTGGGTTTATCGGGGTGTTGTATGCGGCGATTGCTGTTGCGCTCGGTGTGATCGTCACGTTTTTCCTGTTCCGGCCTGTGTTGGAGTGGCAGCGGCGCCCGGATGATCATGACCCGAACATGGTGCGGCATTTGGTGATGCGTTTGCCGGTGTTGCAGACGATCATCGTTGTTGCGGTGTGGGGGTTGGGCATTGCGATTGTCACGGTGCGCACGTTGCTTGTCGACGTCCCCCTGGGCATCGTCGTCCTCGCCACCACCATCCTGACGTGTTTTGTGGTGTCGGTGCTCACGTATCTGCAGGCGGAGCGTCTCGTGCGTCCGATTGCGGCGTCGGCGCTGGCGCGGCGGTTCGAGGATTCGACGCTCCAGCCGCCGATCGCGTCTCGGTTGATGCTGACGTGGTTCACCACCTCCGCCGTGCCGATGGTCGGGGTGCTGCTGCTGGCTGTGGCGCAGCGCGTCGGCTACTTCCGGGACACCCCGGGTGAGATGACGGCGGCGATCGTGGCGCTGATCGCGGCGGGTATTTTCACGGGGTTTGTGGGGACGTCGTTTGCGACGGTGATCGTCGTCGATCCGATTAAGGAGCTGCAGGTCGCCATCAACCGTGTGCGCCGCGGTGAGGGCGATACGCAGGTGGACATTTACGACGGCTCCGAGATCGGCGTCCTCCAAGCCGGCTTTAACGAGATGATGCGGGGTCTGCAGGACCGCCAGCGTGTTCGCGACGTGTTTGCCAAGTACGTCGGTGCTGAGGTCGCACAGAAGGCGCTTGAGGAGCGCCCGCAGCTCGGCGGCGAGGAACGCCGGGTCGCGGTGCTGTTTATCGACGTCGTCGGCTCCACCACCTACACCGTCCAGCACACCCCGGAGGAGGTCGTGGAGGCGCTCAACGAGTTCTTTGAGGTTGTGGTTGAGGTGGTGCACCGCAACAAGGGCGTGATTAATAAGTTCCAGGGCGATGCGGCGCTTGCGGTGTTCGGAGCGCCAGTTTCGCTTCACGACGCCGCCTCGCACGCCCTCCAAGCCGCCCGCGAAATCCAGCGCGGCCTGGAAGGCTTCGAACTGAAGGCCGGCATCGGTGTCGCCTCGGGCCACGTGGTCGCTGGCCACATCGGTGGCAAGGATCGTTTCGAGTACACCGTGATCGGCGACGCCGTCAACGGCGCCGCCCGCCTCACCGACCTTGCCAAGGACACCCCGGGCATGGTGCTGACCAACGCCGCGACCCTGCGCGCGGCGAACGAGGTTGAGCAGCAGCGCTGGACGCTCATGAAGTCGGTGGAGTTGCGCGGGCGCAACAAGATGACGCAGTTGGCGCGCCCGGTGCGCTCCACCATGGCGGACCGCTACTAGGGCTTCCCCACCGCCAGCCCAGCACCAGCGCCCAGCCCAGCACCAGCGCCCAGCACGGCAGCAGCGCACTGCAGCGCGGCAGCAGCGCAGCGCGGCAGGACTCAGGCCTGCGGGCGCGCGAACTCGCGCCCGGTCAGTTGTTTCCGAACAGGAGCTGCATGGCTCCGGGGGTGTCGTTCGGCACTTCGTATCCGTTGGGTGACACCCACACTGGGATGCCGTCGCGGATGCATATTCGGCCTCGTCTGACGATCCACGGGTCGTCGTCGTTCGTGCCGTTGTGGTAACTGCACAGGGGCACGAGGTTGGCTAGGTTGGTTTCCCCGCCGTGCCGCCAGGCGGTGATGTGGTGGATTTCGCAGTGATCGGCTCCGTGACGGCAGCCGGGTACCGGGCAGGTCGGCGACATCATCGACGCCAGCGTGCGCTGCTTGTCGTTAGCGAAGCGCTTCGCCCGGTACAGGTTCACTGCCCCCTCGGCGGGGTGGAACGCGGCAACCTCCAGGTCGGCGCCGAACTCGCGGGCGAGGAATTCGGCGCCGGTCATGGTGGTGCCGTCGGTAAGGATGAGCTCCACTTCGTCGCCGTGGCCGGACTGGATGCGGGTCCACTCCGGCAGCGGCACCAGGATGATGGGGCGCGGGGCGGCGTAGGGCATGGCAACCCCGCCAGCGCCAGCACCCCCAGCGTCAGCGCCAGCACCGCCAGCGCCGCGCAGCAGGCTCACAAGCGCGTCGGCCATTTGCTCGGCGGCGGGCAGCGACGGGTCGATGAGCGAACGCAGCAGGTGCTCCAAATCGGCGATGTCACGCTCGGAGTAGGTCAGCGACATGTTGCGCATCCCGGAGCGTGATTTGGAGAAGCGGCACTGCTTCTTGGGGGTGGGTTTCGGGGTGGTGATGGTGTCGTCGATACGCCGTGATAGCGCCTTGTACGAGCCGCGGAAGCGCAACAGTTCGAGGCGGAGACGCCAGCGCTCGGCAAGGTCGGCGACGGCGGCGAGTTTTCGCTCGAGCAGACAGATCTGGTCGAGCGGCATTCCGGCGGCCAAGCGGCGCGCGTCGGCCTGCTTGCGGGTGAACTTCGTCGCGCCGAAGTAGGTGGCGTGCGCCTGCGCCCACTTACGTTTCAGGGCGGGGTCGAGGGCGGCGAAGGCGGGCGCGGACTCGTCGAAACCCTGGAGCACGCTGATGTCGGCGTGCGCCAGGGCCTCGAGAATCTCGCGAAATGTCATGCCATGCACGCTAAGCGCACAGCACAACCCTTGTAAAGGAATTGTCCACTATATTGTGCAATCCCTAACGCTTGCGAGCTTTGACCACGCGTTTTGTGGTCTGCTTCGGCTTGGTCACGCGCTTGGTTGCCTTCTTCTTTGTCGCCTTTTTCTTGGTGGCTTTCTTGCCGCCGTCTTCGGCTTCGCGGGCGCGGCGGGCGGAGAGCAGTTCGTTGGCGCGCTGGTCCGTCATCGTCTCTGGCGTGTCGCCGCGTTGCAGTGACGCGTTGGTTTCGCCGTCGGTGACGTATGGGCCGAAGCGGCCGTCTTTGACGGTCATGGGTTTGCCGGAGACGTCGTTGTCGCCAAGCATCTTCAATGGTGGCTTGGCGGCGGCGCGGCCGCGGCGTTTCGGTTCGGCGTAGATGCGGCGGGCTTCTTCCAGGGTGATGGAGAAGATCTGGTCTTCGGACGCGAGCGAGCGCGAGTCGCTGCCCTTCTTCAGGTATGGGCCGTAGCGGCCGTTTTGGGCGGTGATGACTTCGCCGTCGGCAGGGTCGACGCCGACTTCACGTGGCAGCGACAGCAGTTTCAGCGCTTCCTCGAGTGTGACCGTCGCCGGTTCCATCGACGCGAACAGGGAGGCGGTGGCGGGCTTCAACTGCTCGTCGACCAGCTGCGCCATGCGCTTTTCCTTCTGCGCGGCAGCGGTTTTGGTGTCCCAGTTCTTGGCGCGTTTGCCTTCTTCGGCGCGCTGTTTGTCCTCTTCGGCGCGCTCAGCGGCGATGATTTCTTCGGCGCGGGCTTCGGCGGTGGCGCGTTCGTCGTCACGCACAAGCTCGGTGACGTATGGCCCGAAGCGCCCTTCCTTTGCGACGACCACACGCCCATTGGCGGGGTTCTCCCCCAGTTCGCGGCCGGACTGCGGGGTGGCGAAGAGTTTCTCGGCCATCTCGAGTGTGATTTCGTCCGGGGTTGCGGATTCGGGCAGGTTGGCGCGCTGGTATTCGGGCTCGCCTTCGGCGGTCTTACCGACGACGCGTTCGATGTAGGGGCCGTAGCGGCCGACGCGGACGACGACGGGGCGGCCTTCGGAGTCGTCGAAAAGTGTCAGCGAGTTCGCGGCGCGCGCGTCGATGGATTCGAGGTTGTTCTCGATCATGTGCTTCAGGCCGCCGCGGCGTGCGAGGGCTTGGGCCATGGATTCCTTGGCGTCGGCGTCGCCAAAGTAGAAGCCGGTGAGCCACTTGGTGCGGTCTTGGTTGCCGTGGGCGATTTCGTCGAGTTCGTCCTCCATGGAGGAGGTGAAGTCGTAGTCCACGAGCGCGTCGAAGTTGTTTTCCAACAGGCCGACCACGGAGAACGCCACCCAGGACGGCACGAGTGCGTTGCCGCGGACGACGACGTAGCCGCGGTCTTGGATGGTCTTGATGATGGACGCGTAGGTGGACGGGCGGCCGATGCCGAGTTCTTCCATCTTCTTCACCAGCGACGCTTCGTTGTAGCGCGCAGGCGGGTTGGTGGTGTGGCCGTCGGCGGTGACGGACTTGGTGGCCAGTTCGTCGCCCTTGGCTAGTTGCGGCAGGCGGGTTTCGTTGGACTGGCGGTCGGAGTAGGCGCGCAGCCAGCCGGGGAAGGTGACGGTGCGGCCGGTTGCGGTGAACTCGCAAGCCTCACCGGCAGCGTCGGCGGCGATGGTGATTTTGGTGGAGTTGCCGCGTGCGTCTTCCATTTGGGAGGCGACGGTGCGCTGCCAGATCAGTTCGTAGAGTTTGAACTCTTCGGCGTCCAGCGCGCCCGCCAGTTGTCCGGGGGTGGCGAAGCGTTCGCCGGCGGGGCGGATCGCCTCGTGGGCTTCCTGGGAGTTTTTCACCTTGCGGTCGTAGACGCGCGGCTTGGCGGAGACGTAGTCGGCGCCGTAGAGCTCGCGTGCTGCGGCGCGTGCGGCGTCGAGGCCCTGCTTGGACAGGGAGGTGGAGTCTGTACGCATGTAGGTGATGTGGCCGTTTTCGTACAGGCGTTGCGCGATGCGCATGGTGCGTGCGGAGGTGAAGTGGAGTTTGCGGCCGGCTTCTTGCTGCAGCGTCGAGGTCATGAACGGTGCGTAGGGTTTGCGCGAGTAGGGCTTTTCTTCCACTGCGGTGACGTGCATCGGTGCGGTGCCGAGGTCGTCGACAAGCGAATGCGCTTTTTGCTTATCGACGACCACCGCATCCGACACCAACTCTCCCCGGTCATTGAAGTCGCGGCCCTGTGCGATGCGCTTGCCGTCAAGGGAGACGAGTTTGGCGTCGAATTCTTCGGAAGAGTGGGCGAGCGAAGCAGTTAAATCCCAGTATTCGGCGGCGATGAACGCCATGCGCTCGCGTTCACGCTCGACGATGACGCGGGTAGCCACGGATTGGACGCGGCCGGCGGACAGGCGCGGCATGACTTTCTTCCACAGCACGGGGGAAACTTCGTAGCCGTAGAGGCGGTCGAGGATGCGGCGGGTCTCTTGGGCGTCGACGAGATCCATGTCGAGCTCGCGGGTGTTTTCGGCGGCTTCGCGGATGGCAGATTCGGTGATCTCGTTGAACACCATGCGCTCTACCGGCACCTTGGGCTTGAGTGTTTCAAGCAGGTGCCACGCGATCGCTTCACCTTCGCGGTCCGGGTCTGTTGCCAGCAGGAGTTTGTCGGCCTGCTTGAGCTTGGCGCGCAGGTCGGTGACCTTCTTTTTCTTGTCGGCGGACACGACGTAGATCGGGTCGAAGCCCTTCTCCGGGTTGACGCCGAGTTTTGCCCACGGCTCGTTTTTGTACTTCGCGGGGATGTCGGCGGCACGACCCGGCAGGTCACGGATGTGGCCCACCGATGCTTCCACGATGTAATCGTCGCCGAGATACTTCTGTATCTTCTTCGCCTTTGTCGCGGACTCCACGATCACGAGAGTCTTGCCGTTTGCAGTCACGCTGACCTTTCCTCGATTCCCACTAAGCGTATGAGCGGTAAAACTTCCTCATTCTTATCAGACAACTAGCACATGGTTATACGGACGGGGGATTTTCTCGCCCCTGGCATTACACTGCGTTGGTGCCCTGGCGCGGAGTTGTTGGGGTGGAAAGGAGGACGCAGCGTGGTCGATTCACTCATTGAGTTTTTGCATACGTTGATGGGGTTGCCGATCTTTTACCCACTCGTCGTGTTGCTGATCGTTTCGGATGCGTTGGCGCCGGTGGTGCCGTCTGAAACGGTGTTGAATCTGGCTGGTGCGTTTTCCGCGTCGCGTGGTGTGCCAAACGTGTGGGGTGTGATCATCGCGGCGATTATCGGTGCGATTATCGGCGACAATATTTGTTTCGCCCTAGGCGCGAAGTTGATTCACCGGGTGGATAGGTTGGATCCGGATTCGAAGGCTGGCCAGGCGATTACGTGGGTGCGGGCCAACATGAACCGGGGTGCGGGCGCGATGATTATTGTTGCGCGGTTCCTCCCGTGGGCGCGTTGGGTGGCCACGATTGTGCTGGGGTCGGTGCGTTACAACTGGTTTAAGTTCTTCTTTTTCGACACCATCGGCGTGATCCTGTGGGCCTGCCTGAGTGTCGGCATGGGGTATTTGGGTGGCACGCTCCTGCAGCAGTACCCGCTTCTGGGCATGGTGCTGGGTGTGGTGTTGGGTTCCCTTGTGGGGTTTGTGATTCAGAAGCTGCAGAACCAGATCTTTGAGCGTTCAGACGTGCGCCGCGGCATTAGCGCGGTGTAGGCATAAAAATTTCCCCCGGTCGGGTGTACCGTCCGGGGGATTCGCGCTGTTTTAGAGGGCGCGGACCTGCTGGGCCTGTGGGCCCTTGGCGCCTTCGCCGACCTCGAACTCAACCTGCTGGTTTTCTTCGAGGGTGCGGAAGCCGGAGCCTTGAATCTCGGAGTAGTGGACGAAGACGTCGGAGGAGCCGTCGTCGGGTGCGATGAAGCCGAAGCCCTTTTCGGCGTTGAACCATTTAACAGTTCCGGTTGCCATGGTGAAACCTTTCAAAATGTTGCATGTTTTTGTCGTCCACCAGGGCCTGTTTGGTCCTGGTGCCCGCGTGCACAATCCTCGCGAGCACCTGATGAGGCGCACACAAAATCTGTGACCGTTGCCCAGTCTGCCACGATTTGTTGTCGTCGGCACTGCTTTGACCCGGCTAAAGTGGCTCACCATCATGGTTTCTGGTTTTGGCGATGAGCTCGTTTCGGTGCTTGCGCAGCGTTTCCCTGCTGCGACGGTGACGCATGTGGAGCATGAGCCGGCTCGTCACGCGGTGTTTGGGCAGTGGCCTGAGTGGGTGGAGCCGGGGTTGAAGCAGATGCTTATCGACGACGCCGTCACCCTCCCCTACGCCCACCAAACCCAGTGCGCGGAGTTGGCGTGGGCGGGCCGGGATGTGGTGGTGGCGACGGGGACGTCGTCGGGAAAGTCGTTGGGCTATCAGTTGCCGGTGCTTTCTGCGTTGGCGGCGGATCCAAAGGCGTGCGCGTTGTATCTGACGCCGACGAAGGCGTTGGGTTCGGACCAGTTGCAGGCGACGCTTGCCATGACGCGGGGGAATGCGGCGCTTGCGTCGGTACACCCGGCGCCGTATGACGGGGATACGCCGCAGGAGTCGCGGGCGGGCATCCGGGAGCACACCCGCTACGTGTTTACGAACCCGGACATGCTGCACGCGGGTCTTTTGGGTGCGCACGAGCGTTGGGCGCGGCTGCTGCGCCATTTGAAGTTTGTGGTGGTGGACGAGTGCCACACCTACCGGGGTGTGTTCGGCGCAAACGTGTCGTTGGTGTTACGCAGGTTGCTGCGTATTGCGAAGGCGTACGGGTCTGAGCCGACGCTGATTTTCGCCTCAGCGACCGCGGCGGATCCTGCGGGCCAGGCGTCGCGGCTGTGCGGGCACGAGGTTGTTGCGGTGACGGAGGATGGTGCGCCCACCGGCGAGCGCACCATCGCGTTGTGGGAGCCGGGGTTCATCGAGGGCGCCGAGGGCGAAAACGGCGCGCCGGTGCGGTACCCGGCGACGACGGAGGCGGCGTCGATAATGTCCACGCTGCTGTTGCAGGGTGCGCGCACGTTGACGTTTGTACGCTCGCGCCGCGCGGCGGAGACGGTGGCTATGCGCGCCCAGGAGGACCTGGTGGTGGCGGGCCGTGCCGATTTCGCCGAACGCGTCGCCTCGTATCGTGCGGGGTATCTCGCGGAGGATCGCCGCGCCCTCGAGCAGCGTCTGGATAACGGCGATCTGCTTGGCGTGGCCACGACGAACGCGCTTGAGCTTGGCATCGACGTCGGGGGCCTGGACGCGGTGGTCATGGCGGGGTTTCCGGGCACGGTTGCGTCGTTTCGCCAGCAGGCCGGGCGCGCAGGCCGGCGCGGCCAGGGCTCCGTGGTGGTGATGGTGGCGCGCGACGAGCCGATGGATACGTACCTGGTTCACCACCCCGAGGCACTGCTCGGCCGGCCGGTAGAAAACAGCGTGTTCAACCCGGCCAACCCCTACATCCTGCGCGGTCATATGTACTGCGCAGCGGTGGAGCGTCCGCTTAGCGACGACGACGTCGCCGCCTTCAACGCCACCGACGTGGTCAACGACCTGACCGCCGAGGGGTTGCTACGCCGCCGGCCGCAGGGGTGGTTTGCGGTGCCCCAGTTGGAGGGGGAGGTCACTCCGGAGACGGCGCATGCGTCGGTAAGCATTCGCGGCGGCGTGGGTGAGGAAGTCATGATCGTCGATGTGACCGACGGGCGGCTGTTGGGCACCGTGGACGCGGGGCGTGCGATGAGCCAGGTGCACGACGGCGCGGTGTACATCCACCAGGGCGAATACTTTGTGGTGCAGTCGCTAGACCTGGACGATTACGTGGCGCTGGTCGCGCCGGAGCGGCCGGATTACTCCACGCAGGCGCGCTCCACGACCGACATCACGATCCTTGGCGAGCCGACAGATCTGGAAAACCCGTCGCCGGGACTGTGGGTGGCCAGTGTGGACGTGGAGGTCATCGACCGTGTCACCGGCTATGTCGTCCGGCTTGCCGACGGCACCGTCTCCGAACACATCCCCCTCGACCTGCCCGAGCAACGCCTAGTCACCCGCGCGGTGGCGTACACGATCGACCCTATGGTGCTGGACAAACTGGGTATTACGGCTGGCGAGATCCCCGGCGCGCTGCACGCCGCGGAGCACGCCGCGATCGGCCTGCTGCCGCTTTTGGCCACGTGCGATCGGTGGGACATCGGCGGCGTGTCCACGGCGTTGCACCAGGACACCATGCTGCCCACGGTGTTTGTCTACGACGGCCACCCGGGCGGCGCGGGCTTTGCCGACGAGGGCTTCGCCCGCTTCCACGAGTGGATCGCCGCAACCTACGAAACGGTGCGGTCCTGCGGCTGTAAGGACGGCTGCCCGTCGTGTGTGCAATCGCCGAAGTGTGGCAACGGCAACCAGCCACTGGACAAGCACGCCGCTCTGAAGTTGCTCGGCGCGCTGGTGAGCATGACTGGCTGACCGGCGAGCCACTACGGCCCGGCGCGGGCGGTCGCTTCGGCGTGGCGCAGCCGCACGGCTACGATGACGTCGCCTTCGACGAACTCGCACGAGGTGACCTCAGCGCCGTTGTTGCTGGCGGTGGCGTTGCCCCAGGTGCAGGCGTCGGCGCCACGGTACAGTGCGGTGGCTGCGGCGACGGCGGAAAGGTCCGCAGCCACGCGAGCGCGGTGCGCGTCGGCGGTGCGGGCCCCGGTGACCACCACCGCAAGGGCCAAGGAGACCACTGCGGTGATGATGCCTGTGGTGGTGACGGTGGCGGAGCCGGTGTCGTCGATAAGCAATCTGCGCATTAGAACTCCACAGGGAAGACCGCGGTGGCGCGCATGGTGCCAATCGGGGCGGGCACGGCGGCGGTAACGGTGGCCAGGCCTGCGGACTCGTGCATGCTCACCTCGCCGCGCGGCGGGGTGTAATCCACGCCCATCGCGTGCGCCCGGGCGGCGGCACCGGCGATGTCCACGGCGGCGATGTAGGCGGACATCGTGGCAATGCCGCCCACGATCGCAGCCGTGACCACCACGAGCGTGGCCAGCGAAAGCGCCGTTTCAATCGTGGTCATTAGCCCGGGGTGTTGGTCAGCGCGCTGGTGATCACATTTTCGATCGCGGAAACGACCCCGTCGCCGTTGACCACGAGATACAATACTCCAGCAAGGGCGGCAGCCGCCAACGAACCGAAAGCATATTCGATGGTCGACATTCCGGCGTCGTTACGCAAACGCTGGATGAAGAAGGTGGAAATGCGAGTCATGATTGTTCCTTTCAGAAGTTGATGAGGTTGCTCCCGAGGCTGATCACCACAGGCGCGAGCCCGAGGACGAAAAACGCCGGGAGGAAAAACGCGGTGAGCGGGATGGCGATGAGTACGCCGGCGCGTTCCGCTTTGGCTTTGGCATGGTCGGCGGCGTCGGCACGCAGGTTTGAGGCGATACGTTCGCACCCTTGCGCCAGCGCCGCGCCGGACGCGTGCGTCATAGCGACGAGGCTGGCCAAGTCCTCCCCGCCGGGAATGGCGTGGAGTTCCGACCAGGCGCGCTCAGGTTCGACCCCGAGCGCGAGCAGCGCTGCGACGGTGTGCCACGGGCTGCGGTCACCGTCGTGAGTTTCGGCAACCGCGGCGGCTGCGGCACTGACCGGCAGGCCGGCCTCGAAGCAGGCGGCGAACAGGGTGATGTCGGCGGCACAGCGGTCCGGCAGCGCGTAGTCGGGGCCGTCGCGCGGGGTCTTCGGCGTGGGTGCGGCGTGGTGTGTGACGCGCCGGGCGGGCTGCGCGGGACTGACGGCGAGCGCGGAGGCAATGAGCAAGGTGACGGCGATCATGTGGTGGCTCCTTGGATGATGTGCTGGGAAACGATCACACCGGCGCACACCAGCGCAGTGCCGACGGTGAGCAGCACCCCGCCGAGGCCTCCCCCGGCGAGCAGCGCGAGCGGGTTCGCCCCCATCGCCGCGCCCATGAGCAGGCCGGCGAACGGCAGCAGTGCGAGCACGACAGCGGTGGTTTTCGGTCCGGCGAGCGCGGCGTTGGTGGCGGCGCGGTGGCGTCGGGTGTGGTCGATGTCGTCGCGCGCGGCGGCAACCAGGCGCGACAGCGGCACTCCTCTGCTGGCCGACAGTGCGAACAGCGGGGTGATGCGGGCGAACTCGTCTGTCTCGGCGGCAAGCGGTGTGCCAGTGCCGACGTGGTGGATGAGGTGTGCGACGTCGCGGGCGATCTCGCGCGGTGCGTGTTCGGCGGCGCGCTCTAACGCGGCGTGCAGTGGCGCGCCGGCTTCGACGTTGGTGCCAAGGTGGCCGAGGAAGGTGGCGACCGCTTCCGTGCGCTTGGAGGCGACGCGGGCGCGCCGTTGGGTATCTACAACCCACACCACCGTCGCCGCACCCATCGCTAGCGCGATGACCAGGCTGGCCCGGTCGAACGCTAGGGCAGCGAGCACCACGGCACCGATGCCCAGCGGGATGGCAACGCGAGGTGGAACAGCCAACGAGCGCGGCGCGATGCGAGCGCCAGGAGCAGGTGGCGGGCAGGCGGCGGCGCCGGCGAGGAGCAACAGCGTAGTCATGACAGCAGCTCCTCGTAGCCTTCGGCGGGGCCGGTGTCGGCGTCCCACACCACCTTGGCGCGCACGGGTTGGCCTTCGAGCACACCGATCTGGCTCAGGCGGCGCGTGCCGTCGGGGTGGCGTTTGACCACGATGACCACGTCGATAGCTGCGGCGAGTTGGGCGTGCAGCCCGGCGCGATCCAGCCCGCCCAGCGCGGCGAGCGCTTCGAAGCGGGCGGGGACTTCGGCGATCGAGTTGGCGTGCAGGGTGCCGGCGCCGCCGTCGTGGCCGGTGTTGAGTGCTGCGAGCAGGTCGACGACTTCGGCGCCGCGGATCTCGCCGACCACGACTCGGTCGGGCCGCATGCGCAGCGACTGGCGCACCAGGTCCGCGATGGTGATCTCGCCGGCACCCTCGGAGTTCGCGCCGCGCGTGGTCAGGTTGACCACGTGCGGGTGGTCGGGGGTGAGTTCCAGGGTGTCTTCGATGGCCACGATGCGCTCGGCCGGGTCGACCTCCGCGAGCAGGGCGGACAGCAGGGTGGTTTTGCCGGAGCCGGTGCCGCCGGCAACCACAAACGCTTTTCGCTTTGCGACGACCCCACGCAGCACCTCCGCAACCTCCCCACCCAGCGCTCCGCGCGCTACCAGGTCGTCGAGGGTGGCCGAGGCGGTGTGTAGCACGCGCAGGGAGATGCAGGTGCCGGCCTGGGCGGTTGGGGCGAGCACGGCGTGGAAGCGCAGGAGGGTGCCGTCGTCGCGGGTGATGTGGCCGTCGCAAAACGGTTGCGCGTCGTCGAGGCGGCGCCCGCAGCTGGCGGCCAGGCGGGAGGCGAGGCGGCGCACGGCGGCTTCGGATTCGAAGCGCACCGCGGAGCGTTCCAGGCCCGCACCCGAGTCGACGTAGACGCAGTTGGGGCCGTTGACGCAGATGTCGGTGACGGTGTCGTCGGCAAGCAGTGCTTCGAGGGGTCCGGTGCCGGTGGTGTCGTCGCGAAGTGTGCGCATCACATCCAGCACGCCGATGTCGCTGATCACCACGGCCTCTTCGCGGATGAGGGCTGCGATGCGGGCAGGCTCCGGGGTGGTGGGTTCGTCGGCGAGGCGGCGCTTGACGCGGGCGATGAGGTCGCGGTCGATCATTTAGGCCACCTCCTCGAGCACCGCGTTGGCGCAGGCGGCTAGCGAACGGGGCACACGCGCGGGCAGGCCGGACTTCTCCACCGTGCGAGTCAGCCCGCGCACGTGTGGCAGGTGGGTGAGTACGGTGGCGCCGGTGGTGTGCGCGATCTCCTCGTCGGTCAGCGCGGCCCAGGCACTATCGCGCACAACCACCACACACGGCAGGCCGGCGGCGGCGCACTCGGCGACGATGCGGGTCGCGGCGGCAACTGAGCGCACCTCGGGCACGACCACCACGACGACCAGGTCGCTGCGGCCGGGAATCAGCGCGGCGGGTGCGTCTACGACCGTCACCCCTGCCCCACCAACGGCGCCGGCGACGTGTTCCAACGCCGCCGCCTCCAGCCGGAACGGGTCCGCCACGCGCTGGCGCGGAAAGGTCAGCACCGCGATGTCGTCGGCGGTGGCGGGCAGCGCGCGGCGCACGTCGGTGCGCGCAACAGTGCCCTCACCGAAGTCGATCTCACCCCAGCGCGCGCCGGGGACGTGCTCGATGCCAAGCAGCAGGTCGAGCCCGCCGGAGAGCCAGTGCCCGTCGAGCAGCGTTGCCGAATCACCCCGTGACGTAACCCGGCACAGCGCCGCCGCCAGGGTGGACGCCCCTGACCCACCGGATGCGCCCACGACGGTGATCACCTTCCCGCGCGCCGCCACCGCCGTGGGCTGCACGGCAAGGGCGCCAATGGCGCGCAGGAGGTCCGCGGCCTCGGCGGGCAGGACGAAGACCCGCTCGGCTGAATCGACCAGCTCCCCACCGACGCGGAAGACGTTCGCTCCGTGGGGTGGGGAAAGGTCGGGGGCGCGGGTGTCGTCGATAAGCACGGCGAATGCTCTGGGCGCGTGGCGGGCGAGCTCGGCCGCATCGGCGGTGTCGATGACCTGGCGGCCGGTCGCGGCGGCGAGGTGAACGGCCTCGGAGTGGGTGGCGGGATCGGCAACCGCGACCACGATCGGGCCGGTGTGCGGGTGTGTGCGTGTCATGCCAATAGTGTTTTTCACCAGCGCAAATGTGGCAACCACCCTGTGGACAACCCGCAATCTAAGTGACACTTCAACAAAAAGCCTGTGGACAATTCGCCCCAAATGTTCACTTCTTTCACAGCGGGCCTACACTGCCCCACCAGCAAAGTGGGGCTAGACTGCTAAAGCATGTCTCCCACACGGCCGGTGGCGGCGTTTTTCGACCTAGACAAGACGATCATCGCGACGTCTTCCGCCTTCGCCTTCGGCAAAGAATTCCGCAACAACGGAATGATCACGCGACAAGAGGCGTGGGACCTCTACCTAACCAAAGCCCAGTACATGCTGGTCGGCCATTCCAGCGAGAAGATGGACGCCACGCGCGATTCGCTCGCCCAACTCATCGAAGGATGGTCGATCGAGGACGTCCAGCGCATCACCCAAGAAACGATGCGCACCGTGGTCACGCCCGCGATTTACGCCGAAGCGCGCGAACTTATCGACGACCACCGCGCCCAAGGCCACGACGTCATCATCATCTCCGCCTCCGCATCAATTCTGGTTGAGCCGATCGCGCGCGAACTCGGCGTAGACACGGTCGTGGCCACCGAACTCGCGGAGAAGGACGGCAAGCTCACCGGCGAGATCACCCGTTACCTCAAGGGCGGGGCGAAGGCGGAGGCTGTGCGCCAGTTTGTCGCCGACCACGACTACGACCTGGAGCGCAGCTACGCCTACTCCGATTCCGCCACGGACATTCCAATGCTGGAACTGGTGGGCAACCCGGTGGCGGTGAACCCGGACCGGGCGCTTCGCAAGCACGCACTGTCACACGATTGGCAGGTGCGGACCTTTAAAGACCCGGAGCCGCTGATCCAGATGCCGAACGCCCGCGAGGTCGGCATCGGCGCGAGCGTGATCGCCGGCGTGACGGCGTTGGCGGTGGCTGGGGTGCTCATCGCGCGTGCGGTCTCCGGCAAAACCGGCGACAAGCGCCACAGCGCGTGACGCTATCTTTCACCCCGATTCAGGCAAACACTGTGATGTATCGCTAACATCGTTGAGAGAATTCCAGGCACCGTCCCAGGGTGCCTCATGTAATAAGCCACCCAGGAAGGTGAGTAAACAGTGAGCAACGAAGGTCTGTACACCAGCGGCTCGAGCGCCGTAACCGCCAAGGTGGATTCGATTCCACTGCGCGATACTGATGTGACGGTGCCGGGCCAGCAGTCCATCGGCACCTTGATCTCCAACGCGTCGGAGCAGGTGTCCACCCTGGTCCGCGGCGAGATCGAGCTGGCCAAGGCTGAGGTCATGGGCGAGGTGAAGAAGGGCGCCGTTGGCGGTGGCCTGTTCGGCGTCGCCGGCGTGATTGCCCTGTACTCCTCGTTCTTCCTCTTCTTCGCGTTTGCGGAGATGCTCGCATCCTGGATGCACCGTGGCTGGGCATTCCTGATCGTCTTCCTCATCATGATCGCCCTGGCTGGTCTGCTCGCGCTGGTTGGCCTGAAGAAGGTCAAGAAGATCAAGGCTCCGGAGCGCACCATCAGCTCGGTCAACGAGTTGAAGAACCTGAAGCCGGGCGAGGCTCAGAAGAACCTGACCAAGAATGAGGCTGGCCTGTACACGGGCCGTTAACCGCTGACGCAGGCTTGCGTATCGACGACAGCGTTCAGCCTGGTCACATCCCCTACGCGCTGCTGCACCTGGTGTGCAGTCAGCGCGTAACCCGTTTCTGAGGCATCCAGGGACGCGCCGAAGATCATGCCTGCCACCTCCCCTGCCGGGGTGAGCAGCGGGCCACCGGAGTTGCCCTGGCGGATGTCGCCGCGGATGGTGTAGGCCTCGCGCTCCACACGGCCGGTGGTGTAAATGTCCGGGCCTGCGATGGTCAGTTGGCTGCGGATTCGCGCCGGTGCGGCCTCGAAGGGACCGGATTTGGGGTAGCCCATGACCACGGCGTCGTCGCCACGCTGCAGCTCGCGTGCAGCCCAACGCAGCGGCGGCAGACCCAAGCCCTGGGCGTGGAGGACCGCAATGTCGGTATCCGGGTCGTAGAGCACCACATCCGCCGGCTTCACGCCGACGACCGTGTCCAAGGAGACACGCTCGGTGCCGGCGACGACGTGCGCGTTGGTGAGCACGTAGCCGTCCGCAAACACGAAGCCGGAGCCCATGAGCCGGCGGCGGCAACTCTCCGCATCACCCATGACGTGGACCACGCTCGGGCGGGCCGCCTCCACAACTTCGGGGCGAAGCGCCGCGTTATCGGGTGCGTCCACCTGGGCGCCGTGCGGGGATTGGAAGGGGGAAACGAGCGGGGGCAGGCCGGACTCGTCGAGAAGCGCTGCGAATTTCGCGGGCAGTTTCCCGGCGCTCTCCGGAGCGGTGTCGTGGATTTTGGCCAGGATGTGCGAGTTGCGGATCCCGTCGCCCAACTCGCCAGGCACCGCCGACGCCAGCGGGATTGAGATAAACCACACCACCAGCGCCAGTGCGACCGATTGGAACAGTGCGCCCACCACCGAATCCACGAAACGCGTCAGGCGGCTGCGTACCCGCGCCCGCAAGTTGCCCCCGAGGGTCACGCCGAGCAGGTTGCCCAGGCCGACGAAGAGCACCACCACCGACAGCAGCAGCGTGATGCGGATGGGTTGGGACTCGGTGACGTCGAGAAGCAACGGCGCCACCGCCAGCCCCACCACGAGGCCCGCGATAATGCCGATTGCGGAGATCACAGCCGAAAACGCACCTTGGCGCCAGCCGCTGACAAACGCAGCGACGACGGCAAGCCCAAGCAGAACGTCAACGACCAGGTGCATTCCGCAAATGTTACAGCTCGCGGTTGCGGGATCGGGCCAGCGCCTCGTAAAGATCGCCCGGACGCTCGTCCCAGGCGCGCACCCAGCCGGCTAGATCCAGCACGACCGCCAGCAAGATTCCGGTAAAACCCCAGATGAGGTAGTCGCGGGTCCAAAATGCCGGACCGGTCCAGTGCTTCCAGCCGAGATTCGCGCGGTTGGCCGGGTCCACCAGGTCGCGGACGGGAACGAAGAACACGTCGTCGGTTTCGAGCTCGCTTGCCGGGTACACCTCACCCGGGTCGGGTGCGTACGCCACCACGGGGCGCACCAGTCTGCGGCTGCCACCGGTTTTCACCTGCCCCATCACCGCCAGCGGCACAACCCGCTCAGGGGCCAGCCCCGTCTCCTCGTACGCCTCGCGCAGCGCCGCCGCCACCGGGCCTGTATCTGTGGCGTCGATGTGCCCGCCCGGAAACGCCATCTGACCGGAGTGGCTGCGCATAGACGGGGTGCGGTGCGTGATCAGCACCCGGGCGTCCTCCGGCAGTTCCTCCGCCTCCGGGTCGCCAGCAAACACGATGAGCACCGCCGCCTGGTCCTCCCCCGGCGTTTGCGGCACGCGCGGGCCCAGCATCGCTTTGACCCGCGCATCGCCCTCGCCAGCGCGTAGCTTATCCACGAGCCCCCGCAGCCACACCGGTGCACGTTCCGGCCGCACCGCAACCATCACAGCACCCCGCGCACGGCCTCGGCCAGCTCCTCGGCTGAGGTGAACTCCTTGGCAAACACGCCGATTTTTTCCTCGCCTCGGAACACGACGGTCAGCGGCACCACCGGCGGCAGGCCGAGCGTGCCGGCGAACACGTTGGAGTCGTCCTCGAAGCTCGGCAGGTCCACGCCGAGGTCTTCCAACAACGCCGCGCCTCGCGCCCCATCGCGGTCCGCGTGCACGCCCACCACGGTGTACTCGGGGTGTGCGCGGGCGAACTCCTCCACCACGGGCAACTCCGCCCGGCACGGTTCGCACCACCACGCCCACACGTTGGCCACGGTGATCTCCTGCTGCGCGCCGGCGGCCTCGCCGCCAAGGCACGCCAGATCCACACCTCCGATCGCACCTTCCGGGCAGTCCGGGCGTCCTGTCACCGGGGCAGATTGCTTCTCGACGACACCGTCGCCAGCCGGGGGCGTGGCGTCGTCGACAAGCAACGCCCTGGCACCCGCAATGACCAGAAGAGTCACCGCAACGATCGCGGCGACGCTGACCCAGATTGTGCGCTTCACAGGCCCACCATCCTCAAAATGTGGTCGCGCTCAGGGCCGGTGACCAGTTCGGCGGCTTCCTCCGGGTCGGTTGGGCCGACGCCGAAGGAGGGGCAGTCGAACGCGATCGGGCAAGCGCCGCAGGCCGGTTTGCGGGCGTTGCAGACGCGGCGGCCGTGGAAGATGATGCGGTGGGAGAACATGGTCCACTCGCGGCGCTCGATCAGTTCCGCGATCGCGTGTTCGATCTTCACCGGATCCGTCTCCTCGGTGAGCATCATGCGCTTGACCAGGCGCTGGAAGTGCGTGTCCACCGTCAGCCCCGGGTAGCCGAACGCGTTGCCGCGCACCACATGCGCCGTCTTGCGGCCCACCCCGGGCAGGGTGACCAGGTCCTCGAGCTTTTCGGGCACCTCGCCGCCAAAGTCGGTAACCAGCTTTTGCCCCATCGCGATCAGGTTCGCCGCCTTGGAACGGTAAAACCCGGTCGAGCGGATAATCTCCTCCACCTCTGCCTGGTTGGCCTCCGCGTAGTCAGCGGCCGTGGGGTACTTGGCAAACAGCGCCGGGGTGACCATGTTCACCCGCACGTCCGTGGTCTGTGCGGACAGCGCCGTAGCAACGAGCAACTCCAGCGGGTTAGTAAAGTCCAACTCCGCGTGCGCGTCCGGATACGCTGCTGCCAACGTGCGGTTAATACGGCGTGCCCTGCGCTTACGCCCGATCGGAGTCTCTTTCCCCTTCGCGGCGGGATGAGCGCCTGGGCGGCGATGTTTCAATGGAGAGGTCGAAGCGGCCATGTCCAACATGCTAGCCGTACACTATGGGTATGACCTTTTTGCTTGTGGTGCTGATTCCGCTTGTGCTCGGGGTGTTTCCGCTTTTCATGAAGCGTGTGGAAGCAGCGGTCATCGGCTAGCACAGTTCCCAGTCGCGGAAAGACTATCCCACTGATTAGTTGAGCTGGTAGAGTTCCAGTTTGTGTGACGGTCACCGCTAATGGCACCGTTCGTGACCAATCCCACGCAGAATGCGTGAGCGACAGTCTGAGGAGGACTCATGGAAGGCGTTCAAGACACTCTTGCCCGCGCCGGCATCTTTCAGGGCGTCGACCCTGACGCGGTCGCCGCGCTGATCAACGATATGGACACCGTGGATTTCCCGAAGGGCACCACGATTTTCGACGAAGGCGAGCCCGGCGATCGCCTCTACATCATCGTCGAAGGCAAAATTAAACTTGCCCGCCATGCGCCGGACGGTCGCGAAAACTTGCTGTCCGTGATGGGCCCGTCCGACATGTTCGGCGAGCTCTCCATCTTCGACCCCGGCCCGCGTACCTCCTCCGCAGTCTGTGTCACGGACGTCACCTGCGCCACCATGGACTCCACCATGCTGCGCGAGTGGATCGACAACCACCCGGAGATCTCCCAGCAGCTGCTGCGCGTGCTGGCCCGCCGCCTACGCCGCACGAACGCGTCGCTGGCAGACCTGATCTTCACCGACGTGCCTGGCCGCGTAGCCAAGACCTTGCTGCAGCTGGCAAACCGCTTCGGTGTACATGAGGGTGGCGCGCTCCGCGTCAACCATGATCTGACCCAGGAAGAGATCGCCCAGCTTGTGGGCGCGTCGCGTGAGACGGTGAACAAGGCATTGGCCACGTTCGCTCACCGCGGCTGGATCCGCCTGGAGGGTAAAAGCGTGCTCATTGTTAACACTGAGCACCTCGCTCGCCGCGCGCGCTAACGGAGGCGCCCGCGGCGGGTCGAGAATCCGCTACTTGGCGTTGAGGTAACGCAGCGCCACACGAGTCGACTGTTCTGCGGCACCGCGCAGGACCGGGTCGACATCGTCGTAAATCGCATCGACCAGCGTATTGATGTCCGCGTTATCGCCGTGCTCCTTCAGTGCCTGACGGATTTGATCCAGGCGCTGGTTACGGCGATCGATGTACTTGCGGGCGTACGCAGACAGGTCCTCACCTTCCGGGCCGTGGCCTGGAAGCAGCATGACACCCTTGCCCTTTTCCTCGAGCATTTCCAGGGTGTCCAGGTACGCACCCAGATCACCGTCGGTCTCAGAGATCATGGTGGTGTGGCGACCCGCAATGGTGTCGCCGGTGATGATGCCTTCCGGCTTACCGTCGGTGTCTTCGCCCGGGTAGACGAAGAAGCACACAGAGTCACTGGTGTGGCCCGGCGTAGCGACGACCTTCACGCGCGGGGTAACCCCCTCAACGGAGATCACTTCGCCGTCGGTGAGTGGCTCAGCGCCGGAGGTATGAGACGGATCAAGGGCGCGGATCGGTGCGCCAGTGAGCTGGCGGAACCGTTCCGCGCCATCTGCGTGATCGTGGTGACGGTGAGTCAACAGAATCAAGGCGACCTTGTCGGCCTTTGCCTGCAGCACGTTGAGGTGGCCCTCATCGGCCGGGCCCGGGTCGACGACGATGCTCGCCTCGTCGCCCTCACCTCGGATCACCCAAGAGTTCGTGCCCTCGAGCGCCGCGTAGCTGGGGTTCGGCACCAGGACCACCGCGGCGTTGGGGGTCACAGGGCGCAGCTGGCTGTATGCGGGATGTTTCATGGCTCCCACCCTACCCCGTCACGGCTGCGCCGATGGGCAAACTAGCCTTCGAGCTCCACGACAATCTCAACCTCAACCGGGGTGTCCATCGGAAGGACAGCAACACCGACTGCGGAACGTGCGTGTGCACCGGCTTCGCCGAAGATCTCCTGCACCAGTTCGGATGCACCGTTGATCACGGCGGGCTGCCCCGTGAATGCCGGATCGGAGGCCACGAAGCCCACGATCTTGACCACGCGGGCGACGTTGTCGATGCCCACGTGTGCGTCCACTGCAGCCAGCGCGTTCAGCGCAGCCTGGCGGGCGTAGCCGTATGCATCCTCCTGGGATACCTCGGCGCCAACCTTGCCGGTGGCCGGCAGCTTGCCGTCCACGAACGGCAGCTGGCCGGACGTCCACACCTGGTTGCCGGTGCGCGTTGCTGGGACGTATGCGGCCACGGGTGCGGCCACGGTCGGAAGTTCAATGCCCAGTTCTTTCAGGCGCTCAGACCACTGTGCCATTTACTCAACCTCTCGTTTCATGTAGGCGACAACATTGTCCGGGTTCGGACCCGGGGTGACTGCGACGAGTTCCCAGCCGTCCTCACCCCAAGAATCCAGAATCTGCTTGGTGGCGTGCGACAACAGCGGAACGGTTGCATATTCCCATTTCTTCATGGGATTCACCCTACCTAGAGGCCAATAATTTCGCCGCCGCTGGACAGGTGGGTTGCCCAGTCCTTCACGTGCGGGTTCTTACGCAGTACTGCGCGGCGCTGACGCTCGGTCAAGCCTCCCCATACGCCGAATTCCACCTTGTTATCCAGTGCGTCTGCGCGGCACTCAGTCATCACCGGGCAGGCACGGCAGATGGCTGCTGCCTTGCGCTGCTCGGCACCGCGGACGAAGAGTGCGTCCGGGTCGCCGCCGCGGCACTGGGCCTGGGTGACCCACTCGCCACGGTCGAAGACCAGTGTTCCCGTGGAGTCGCACTTCTTGGAGGTGGTCGGTCGCAGGTTAGTTGCCGGTGCCTTTTTCAAACTCGTGGTCATCGTGCGTCTCCTTAGACGTCCTATCCCTATCCGGAAGCGGAGCGGACTCCTTTTATACAATCGACCGCATATTAGCGATCCCATGTAAATGGAATCACACAGGAAATTCCATGTCGAATGCATCACATTTTTGGGGGGAGCATGGTATTCCCCCACGCCACAGATTGAATTAAGGTGTTGGCGTGTCTGCCCTGAAAAGCTTAGGAAACCTGCTGGTCGCCGTCATCGCATCAGCGCTTGTCATGGCGTTATGCCTGGCGCCGATCGCAGGTCTTGGGGGTGCCGCAATTGCGCGTACCGACGAAACCATGCAGTCCAATCTCTCCGACCTCACCCACGGCGACGTGCCAGGTGTGACAACGATTACGGACGTCAACGGCAAACCCATGGCGTGGATCTTCAAACAGCGCCGCTATGAGGTGCCCAGCGAGCAGATCTCGCAGTACGCCAAGGACGCGCTGGTTTCTACGGAGGACCGCCGCTTCTACGTCCACGAGGGCGTGGATATGCAGGGCTTTGCCCGCGCGCTGGTGACCAACGTGCTGGCCGGCGGTGTGGAGCAGGGCGCGTCCACGGTGAACCAGCAGTATGTGAAGAACTACCTCTGGCTCATCGACGCGGAAAACGAAGAGGAAGCGCTCGCCGCCACCGAACAGTCCATTCCCCGCAAACTGCGCGAAATGCGCATGGCATCCGATCTAGACAAGACGCTGGAGAAGGACGAAATCCTTACCCGGTACCTGAACCTGGTGTCGTTTGGTCAGCACTCCTTTGGCATCGAGGCCGCCGCCCAAACCTACTTTGACACCAGCGCAGCCAAGCTCAACCCGGCACAGGCTGCGATGCTGGTGGGCCTGCTGCAGTCGGTGGAGGCGCTGAACCCGTATACGAACCCGGAAGGGGCGGTGCGTCGTCGCAACGTAGTGCTCAACAACATGGCCGCTCAGGGCTACATCGAGCAGTCCGAGGCCGACCGCTGGGCGGGCGCACCGTTGGGCATTCTGGACAAGCCGAAAACACTGCCGGAAGGCTGCATCACCGCCGGCGACAACGGCTTCATGTGCGATTACGCCCTGCGCTACCTGGCGGAAAAGGGCCTGGACCTGGACACCATCAAAAACGGGTCGTACACCATCAAGACCACGTTGGACCCGAACATCCAGCAGGTCGCGCTTAACGCGGTGCGCAACAACGTCAGCCCGCACACCGCAGGCGTGGCGCAGGTGTTGGACATTGTGGAGCCCGGCGCGGACTCGCGCAACATCAAGGCGATGGTGTCTTCCCGCTTCTATGGCCTGGACCTGGACCAAAGCCAGACGATCCTGCCGCAGCCTGTGTCGCTGGTGGGCAACGGTGCAGGCTCCGTATTCAAGATCTTCACCGCGGCCGCCGCGCTTGAGCAGGGCTACGGGCTGAACTCCATGCTGAACACACCGGCGCGTTCCGTGGTGTACGGCATGGGCGCAGGCGGCGCCGCGAACTGTCCGCCGGGTGCATATTGTGTAGAAAATACCGGCGTCTATGCACCGAAGATGAGCTTGCAGGACGCGCTTGCACAATCGCCGAACACCACGTTCATTGAGCTGATTCAGACCGTCGGCGTTGCCCCGGTCGTGGATCTGGCGGTGCGCCTGGGCCTGCGCTCCTACAAGGACGACAACTCGTTTGGGGACGGCCGCTCCATCGCCCAGGCCGCCAAGGAAGAAAACATGGGCTCGTTCACCCTCGGCCCCTTAGCCGTCAACGCGCTGGAACTGTCCAACGTGGGCGCCACCTTGGCGTCCAACGGGCGCTGGTGCGAGCCGAACCCGATCGCGAGCGTGACCGATAAGAACGGCCGTGAGGTCTTCATCGACCGGCCCGCCTGCGAGCAAGCCATCGACCCGGAGATCGCCGCCGCTTTGGCTGCCGGCATGTCGCACGACATTGTCGACGGCACCGGCGCCGACGCCGCAAAACGCAACCACTGGTCAGCCCCCACAGCCGCAAAGACAGGCACGACGGAATCGCACCAGTCCTCCGCGTTCCTCGGATTCACGCTGGGCATGTCGGCGGCGCCGTACATCTTCAACGACGGCACCCAAACCACCCCGCTGTGCACCGCCCCGGTCCGCCAGTGCGGCGTGGGCAACCTCTTCGGCGGCAACGAGGCAGCCAACACCTGGTTCCAGGCCGCCGCGGGTGTGCCCGGCGCGGCCTCAGGCCTTCCGGCAGCGAGCGCGAAGTACCAGACCGGTGCGCGCCGCGCGGCCGTGGACTCCGTGGTTGGCCAATACTCCTCCGCCGCGAAATCCCAGCTGGAGGCCCAGGGTTACAAGGTCGTGTTGAAGACGGTGCCGGGCGGCGGTGCCCCGGCCGGCCAGGTTGTGTCCATCACCCCGGCGGACGAGTCGCTCGCGCGCGGCTCCACCATCACCCTGAATGTCTCGGACGGCTCGGCCCCCTCCAGCACCGCGCCGAGCCCATCCCCGTCCCCGTCTGCTCCCCCGAGCCCCGCTGCCCCACCGGCGCCGGACTTCAGCGGCATCGAGCAATCGCTTAACGACGCCCGCGACGCCATCGCCAACGCCTTCGGCAACAACTAACGCGGCTGGCTAGCTCAGGCGGGCCTTGACAGCCTCGGAGATGCGCTTGCCATCAGCACGGCCGGCGGCCTTGGCGGTGGCGGCCTTCATGACCTGCCCCATCTGCGCCATGGAGGTGGCGCCGGTTTCGGCCACGGTGTCGTCGATAAGCACTGCGAGCTCATCGTCCGTCAACTGCTTTGGCTGGTACGCCTCGAGGATGTTCGCCTCGGCGAGCTCGGTTTCAGCGAGATCGTCGCGGCCGTTGGTCTGGTAGATCTCGGCCGACTCGCGGCGCTTCTTAATCTCACGCGCGATGATCTTCTGAATCTCCTGATCATCCACCTCATGCTTCGACCCCTCGGTCTCAGCGGTCTGGATCGCCGCCAGCAACATACGGATCGTGCCGGTGCGCTCCTTCTCCTTCGCCTTCATGGCTTCCTTGAGGTCTGCGCGGATCTGGTCTTTCAATGCACTCATGCCTGCGAGATTACAGTGGTGCGAGTGAAGACGTTGAAGAAAGCCGCCGCAGCCACCCTCGCCGCCGGAGCCTCCGCACTCGCCTGGGGGTACACCGAACGCAACAATTTCCAACTGCGCGAATACACCCTGCCACTGCTGGAGCCGGGCGTGTTGCGCGAGCGTGACGAGTTCCGCATCCTCCACGTATCCGACCTCCACATGATCCCCGGCCAGAAGGAGAAGGTGGAGTTCGTCTCCGGGCTGGATGCGCTCGACCCGGACCTGGTGATCAACACCGGCGACAACCTGTCGGACCTTGGTGGCGTGCCCTGGGTGCTCGACGCCCTCGGCCCGCTGCTCAACCGCCCCGGCGCGTTTGTGTTCGGCACCAACGACTACTGGGCGCCGCGCCCCGTCAACCCGCTGAAGTACCTCACCGGCGCCAAACGCGAACCGTCGTACGTGGACCTGCCGTGGGAAGGCATGCGCGCCGCGTTCATGGAGCGCGGCTGGCACGACGCCACGCACAACCGCCTCGAGTTCAAGACCTCCGGCGTGCGCCTTGCGCTGGCGGGTGTCGACGACCCGCACCACGACCTCGACCAGTACTCGGAGGTCGCCGGCGCACCGAACGCTGATGCCGACCTCGCCATCGGCCTCCTCCACGCCCCCTACCGGCGCGTACTCGACGCCTTCGAAGCCGACGGCTACCAACTCGCCCTGGCCGGCCACACCCACGGCGGCCAGATCTGCCTACCCGGTGGCCGCGCCCTGGTCACCAACGCCGACATCGACCGCGAACGCGCCTCCGGCCTGCACCGCTACGGCCGCATGTGGATGGAGGTATCCAACGGGCTCGGCCAGTCCAAGTACGCACCCGTGCGCCTGTTCTGCCCGCCGTCCGCATCGCTGATCCGGGTCGTCGAGCGCGGGTAGACCGGCTGCGGGGTGGTCGGTTGCGTGGCGGCCTGCTCGTTCGCCTGCTCGTCTGCTCCGCCGCAGGTCGCGCGAACTGCCTAAACGACGATATCGTCGTTTACCGATTTTCCCGGAACGCGACCTGGGCTTTTGCAAAAACGAGGCCACAAAAGACGATATCGTCTTTTGCAGCGGTGGATCCAAGCCGAACCGCACCGCCACACCGAACCGCGCCGCCACACTGCAGCCACCGCCGCGCCGCAGCACACCGACAACAAAACGCACCCAACCTGCCGTTTTGGCCAAACCGAACCCCAGGGGTATTGTGTTTCGAGTACCGCGGACAACAGTCCGAGATACCACCGGGATATGGCGCAGCTTGGTAGCGCGCTTCGTTCGGGACGAAGAGGTCGCAGGTTCAAATCCTGTTATCCCGACCAACACAACCCGCCTTCCGAGGCGGGTTTTCGCATTCGATAGTCCGTGTCGGCAGCGCCACTAAGATTATCGCGATGAATAAGAAGAAGATTTTTTCGCTCCCTGATCGAGTGCCCGTATCCTCCATCTTCTTGGACGAGTCAGGAACCCGAAACTCTTCAGGTGGGTTCTTTGTTGTCGGGTTCGTCAAAATTAGGAACCTACAAGTACTCGATCGGGAGATTCGCCATCTTCGCCAGTCCCACGGTTTCTATCAAGAAATCCATTTCTCGGAGATCAAGAACAACAAGTTAAATTTCTATTTTGATCTCGTTGAGCTTCTCGCCGCAGCCGACGTGAGAGTTGGAGGCTCGGTTTATGATTCCACTCACCCTTTCGGGGACCATGACACTTGGCTGCAGCAAGCGAAGATGGCTTCTCGGCTTATCCGTGGGAACATTAACCGCGGGGAACTGGTTAATGTTTTCCTTGACTTAGTCCAAACTCCACGAGGAGAGTCGGTCGCACAGTTCGTTAAGAGTGATGTAAACCGCGCGATTGGTAGTCGTTGCGTTCTTGAAGCATACGATTTCAATTCAGAGGCTAGTGACTTTATTCAGCTGGCAGATATTGTTGCTAGTTCCATCGCCTACGAACGCCGGCATGGTCGAATGGACCCAACAGTCCGAAATACACCGAAAGCTCGAGTTGCTGGTCGGCTGAGACGAGCCCTCGAATTAGACAGTTTCGCTGACATTCAGCAAGGCAAAGTCAATATTGTGACGATTGGGTCAGAAAATGCTTGATTTAACTGATGCCAGTTCTATACTGGGGTTCTCGAGGGATTTGGGCTAAAACCCACCACCTCTCGAGCCGGCTGGGATTAAGTTCGCAGTCCCGGAAAGCGCAAGTGGTTGCGCGCTTCAAACTTGAGTGGCCTTTCATCCCTTCAGTGGGATGCGGGGGCCACTCTTTATTTTGCCCAGGCCACGCCCCCACGGCTTAACCCAAAGCTGGGCCTTGCCTCACACATCTACGATTTTTTGTCGCTCTTTTTGCTAGACCGCACATGCCGCAGATACACCAACGGTCCTACCACGGGTATGAACACTAGAAAGAGCACGATCCAGACATCCGACCATCCTCTGTTAGATCGTCTGTTAGGTTGCCTGAAAAATACAATCACGCTGGCAACTAATAGCACCACAGCCACCAACGTGAGCAACATAAAAACGTAATCGACCGGTGATGGTTCCAATGGAGAAACTCCATTGCCTAGCAAAGCGGCTAACTGCATTTGTGAAATTTCCATTCACCCCTGGTTCATCACATTGCTTCTGACACGGTGTTTTCGCCCCGGATCCTACCCGGCAACGCCCCCACCATCGCGCGTTAACGCTGTCGCAACACGTCTCCCTCGATACTGAGGTGGTACAGCCCGTACACACACTCACACTCCGAGGAGGAAAACCATGACCAGCACCACCACCCGTATCGCCGCGTACGCAACCGCAGCAACGCTCGCACTCGGCGCTGTCGCCGCGACCGGCGCAGCCACCCCGGCCAACGCCGCTACCGTCGCAGCAAAGGACAAGGACGGCGTGTGCGCCGTGAAGCTCGCGCCGGCCGAGAAGCGTTTCATCGAGTCGTGGTTCGACGAGTCCAAGGCGATCGGTGACTACGAGCAGGCTCGCGACCTCATCGCTGCGGTCGAGCAGGTCTTCCCCGGTGTTGTCGCGGAGAACGAGAAGGCGCTCAAGGGTGAGAAGGCGGAGTTTGGCAAGGTGTTGCCGGAGGGTCTCGTCGCAAAGTATGCGGATGCGCAGAAGACGATGAAGGAGTCGGAGCCGACGGTGAATCGCACGCTGGAGGCGATTGACACGGATTCGTGGCGCGTTGGCCCGGACACGAAGCGCATGGAGACGCCGCTGACCGCGAAGGATGGCGACGTGTACAAGGCGTGGGCAGAAACCCCGTCCGGGAAGGTCGCCGCGAAGCGCATGCTTATCGACGACGCCGACGCCACGGCCGCCGAAACCTGCACCAAGGGCATGCAGGCAGATGTGAAATACCCCACCGCCAAGGCGGACGTGAACGTGCCTGCCATTGTCGGTGGGGTGATTGCGGCGCTGCTGGTGATCGCAGGCCTGTTCTTTGCGCTGCCCCACTTCGGCATCAAACTGCCGATGCTGGGCATGTAGTTCTCCCCCCAAACCGACCCTGTCTCCTCATCCACGTTGGAGGCAGGGCCTTTTACTATCTCGCATCTGGTGTGCTTTGAATCATATTCAATGATTTACTGCGACCTAAGTCATAGTTTTTGTAGCATTCGTTCATCCCGCTTTTTGGAAGGAATGATCGATGACGACAACTGCAGATATTTCTCCTCCTCTTGAGCGGAAAATGCTCTCTACATGGGAGGTGACTGCCATCTCGGTGGGGTTCATGGCCCCGGTGATGGCAATGTCACTGAACGGCATCGGTGTGGCGGGGCTTGTCGGCAAAGCCGTTCCGTTCGCATTCGCAGTGGCATTCGCTGGCGCAGTGTTCGTTGCTTACGCTTTTGTACGGCTATTGCAACGAGTTACGCACGCTGGCTCGGTGTACGCCCTCGCTGGCGTGACAGTCGGACCAAAAGCCGGGTTCTTTAGTGGTTTCGCGTTGCTCGGCACATACATTTTCATGACTACATGCATCCTCGGCGCATGCTCGGTGTTTTTCGAAGCGATGCTGACGGAGCTCTCCTCCGGATCTTCACAGTTCGTCGGCATTTTGGTTCCGTTGTTCATCGGAGCGCTAGGACTGTACCTCAACCTGCGAAACTCCACTTCGGCCGCGAGAGTCACACTGGTAATCGGCCTGATCGGCATCATCGCCATGTTGATTCTCTCCGTCGTGATCCTGTCAAAGGTAAGTGCCGGCACAGCGCCGTACGAAACATCGATTGATCTTGGAGCACTCACTCCTGCAGGAAACTCATGGTCCGCGATCATGACCGCATCGGTTTTCGCCTTCTTGTCCTGGGCCGGATTTGAGTCTGGTTCCTCACTCGGGGAGGAAACAACGGAGCCGAAAAAGACGGTCCCTAAGGCTCTCTTGCTCGCGGTGGTTACCGGCGGTGTCATTTATGTATTCGTCATGTTTGCTCAGACAATCGGTTTCGGCACTGACGAAGCCGGCGTTGAACGCTTCGCAGGTGCATCGTCGACACTGACCGAGCTCGGCTCCGCGTACATCGGCCAATGGTTCGCGGTGCTGATCTCTGTCATTGCGTTCTCGGTGGCATTTGGCGCGTTCCTCAGCTCGAGTACTGCGACGTCACGCCTCATTTACACTCTCGCCCGCGATGGTTTCGGCCCGACCGTTTTTGCAAACCGCGATCCGCACACTCGTGTTCCGAAACAAGCAGTATGGGCGACCAACATTATCGCGTTGGTGTTTGCGCTTGGAATGGCATTCGCTGGCCGAACCAATGTTGAGGTCTATTACTGGTACGCAACTATTGCGACGCTGTGCATGGTCATCGCCTATGGCATGGCTTCTGTTGGCGCGATCCGGTTCATCCTGAAAAAGGAATCCTCCATTCCCGTCTGGGAAATCGTTTTCCCAATCTTGGCGCTGGGCTACCTCGTTTACGTTTACCTCATCCAAGTCGTGGGACAGGTTGCACCGTACACATATTTCCCCTGGCTCTCTGGCGCGTGGTGCTTGTTGAGCCTCGCAATCATCATCCTCAATCCCAAGCTTGCCCAGAACATTGGGCAGAGCTTACGAAAGAAGACATTGACGCATGAGCATCCACAACAACGGCACGTTCACGTTCCTGGCAACCACAGATATCTCCGCACGCACTAAAGGACGGGCGATAAGCACCAAAGATTTTGAAAAAGGTGCGAGCGTTGGCTGGGTTCCAGCGAATCTAGGCATCGGGCCACTCGGTCACATTGTCGATGGAATTCCCTACGATGCCACTGGTGATATTCGTCTTGTGGCAGATGCTGATGCAACCTATGAAATCGCCGGTATCCCGGAAATCCCAACGTTTTCTTTGAGCTTCGCAAACCTGATCAACACCGATGGCACTCCGTGGGAATCTTGCGCTCGTAACTTCCTCAAGGAAGCGGTCGACGAGCTTCGCGACCGACATGGGTTAGTCATGACCGCAGCGTTTGAGCATGAGTTCACCGAACGCCACGCGAAAGAAGCGACACACCCATTTTCGTTCGCTAGCTTCGTCGACGGAGAGCCAGTGGGGAGTGCACTCTTCAATGTTCTGGAAAACGCAGGTGTAAACCCAGAATGCTGGCTGCCGGAGTATGCGCCGTATCAATACGAGCTGACTGTCAAGCCGACAGACCCTGTTACTGCTGCGGATCGTGCAATTTTGGTTCGCGATATTGTCCGCACTGTTTTTAAGGCCTACGACCGTGAGGTCACTTTCTCCCCTGTTCCGGTTGCCTCCGAGGGCGGTTCTGGAGTTCATGTCCATTACGGGTTGTACGGCACCGACGGCGAAGTTGTCGCATTTGATCCGGACGGACCCGGACGGATGTCGCGCATTGCGAGTCAGTTTAACGCGGGACTGGTTAAGTACGCTGCGCCGATGACCTGCTTATTTGCCCCATTGACAGTTAGCTACGAGCGCCTCAAGCCACACAATTGGTCGGTTGCCCAAGCATTCTGTGGCGAACAGAACCGTGAGGCTTTGGTACGCATTTGTCCGACGAACGAAGCCGACGGACGCACACCGGATAAACAGTTCCACTTCGAATTCCGCGGCGGCGATATCGGCGCTAACCCTTGGATCCTGATGGGCATGATTATCCGAGCGGGGATGGCCGGAATAGAGGAAAACCTCGACCCAGTGCCGGTAGTGACTGGCGACGATTACTCTGAGCTCGAATCGCAGGACAACGAAAACCTACCTGCGAGCCTTAAAGAAGCCCTAGACCGTTTTGAAACAAACGAGGTCGTACGCTCTTGGTTCTCAGATGCCTGGGTAGAAACATTCTTGAAGGTCAAGCGCGACGAGATCCAGCATCTGAAGGACAAGAGCATCGTTGAGCAGTGTGAGGTTTACGCGAATGTCTACTAACAACGAGTTGCAAGATGCTATCGATCGGATCCCCCTCTTTGATCACCATTGCCATGGCGTGGTCACAGACACTCTAACCCGCGAGGAATTCGAGGCGCTCATCTCTGAGTCTTCAAGCGCGGCCACTCCAGGTACGACACGGTTCGACTCGCAGATCGGTTTCCAGGTCCGCAACCTGTGTGCACCGGTTCTGGGACTTGATCCGTTCGCAAGTCCTGACGACTACATCGCCGCCCGTGCTGAACTCGAATCAGAAGAAGTCAACAAACGCTTCATCCGCAGGACCGGTATCGCGGAGTTCGGCGTGGAGACCGGACATGCCGCTGACACGATCACTGACCCGGATGCTTTTCGACGAACATCTGGAGGCACTGTTTACGAGATTGTCCGACTCGAGCGTGTCGCAGAGCAAGTGGCAGAAGCTGTTCGTGATGGTGAAGCCGTTGGTGACAAAGCCACTGAATTCCTCACCCAGCTCGGAGTAACGCTTGACGAGCATCTTGTTACAGCAGCTGGTGTGAAGTCCATCGCTGCATACCGAACTGGTCTCGATTTCGATGCAGATCGCCCCTCTGAACAGGAGGTACTTGCAGCGGCGGAAAGGTTTGTAAGAACCTCCGGGAAGCTTCGACTAGAGGACAGCACTCTCATTCGCCATTTGCTGTGGTTCGCCATCGATCGTGCGCAGGTGATCCAACTCCACATCGGCTACGGTGACGACGATGTGGACTTGCATCGCTGCAATCCGCTACTACTCACGAATCTGTTCCGCGCCTCTCTAGAATCCGGTGCCCGCTTCACCCTGCTGCACTGCTATCCGTTCCATCGAGAGGCGGGCTACCTTGCAGATGTTTTCCCACACGTGTACTTCGATGTTGGACTGGCTATCAACTACACCGGTGCCCGGTCACGCGCAGTAATTGCGGAGTCACTGGAACTGGCACCTTTCGGCAAGATTCTGTTCAGTACAGATGCGTTCGGCCTACCCGAGCTTTATTACATCGGTACTTTGCTGTTCCGTGAAGGACTTTTGTCAGTGCTTGAAGAGTTTCACAAACACAACGGATGGCCAATCGATGAATGCATCCGCGTCGCGCAAATGATCGGATTCGAAAACGCACAGCGCTTGTACGGTGTATCTACAACTAGCAGCAACGAAAAGGAGCCAAGCTAAGGATGCGCGAAAACCTTCAACAGCTGGCGGAACAGTGGGTTTCTGAATTCAACAAGTACCTCAGCGATGTCGTGGAGCTACGGAAACAAATTCACAGTTCTCCCTTCGTGAGTGGCGAAGAACAGCCCACTACTGACTTGATGATCGAAACGATGAGCGTACGACTCGAGCCGGTTGCTCAAACTGGCGCGGTCGGCCGAATCGGGCCGACAGAGGGTGCGTCCATCGGCATCCGAGGAGAGTTAGACGCACTGCCGGTAACAGAGGAGACGGGGGTGGAATGGTCATCAACAAACGATGCGATGCATGCCTGTGGTCACGACGTACACCTTGCAGCCTTGGCCGGTGTGATCAGAGCAGCGAAGAACCTCGATCTGCCATATGGCCTTGTACCAATCCTGCAGCCGCGTGAGGAAACGTACCCATCCGGTGCGCTCGACATCGCAGAGTCCGGAAAACTTCAACAACTCGGCGTCCGCCATGTCATCGGCGCACACGTTCACCCCTCAATTCCCACGGGTGCAGTTGCCGCAGGCTCTGGATTTGTCAATGCTGCTGCTGGCGAGATTGCAATCTCGGTAACCGGTAAGGGAGGTCACGGCGCGTACCCACACAACGGGTGTGACGCTGCTGTTCCCACGGCGCAAATCGCTGTAGGCATCTCGGAGGTTGTACGCAGGATCGCCGACCCAATGTCACCTGCTTTGGTAAGCATCGGCACTATCGCGGTAGGACAGGGTGCAGCGAATGTTTTGCCACGATCGGGACGGATCTTCGCTACTGTCCGCAGCACTACATCTGCGATTAATGAGCACATCGTTGAGGCAATCCGCACGATGGCAACCGGTATCGCAACTGGATATGGTTGCACCGTCAATGTGGAATACAAACCAGGCGAACCAGAGCTCGTAAACGCCGAAGTTTTGTCAGAGAAATTCGATGCCTACGCCGCTTCCCTCGGCATCGCGAATGCAGAGACGATGCGTTCGATGGGCGCCGACGACTTCTCATTTTATGGAGAGATCTGCCCATCCCTTATGTGCTTTGTCGGTGTCGCAGACAGTGAGAAAGAAACGGCGTCTCTGCACGATCCATCATTTCTCCCCTCCGACGAGGCACTGTCAAACGTAGGTAAGACAATGATCGCTGGCTACATTGCTGCAGCCGAAGCGATCTCGGAAAGTGAAGGCTAGACGCACCTCTCCACCGATTAGTGGGTAGCAAAAAGGCCGCCGATAAAGCATCGTTGCTCGGCGGCCTTTTGGCTTCCAGTTCTGCCTAGAACTTCGCGATCGGACCGAGGGCGCCGTCGACAGCAAATGGTGCCAGCAGGGCAATCAGGGAGATGAGGCCCGCGATACCTGCGATGGCCAGGGTGGCGATGAGCGCCGGGGAGTCGACGGAGGAGCCGGCGGCGGTGTTCTCCTCGGTGGTCTCCTCCACCGGCTGCATCTTGTTCTCAAAGGTCAGATTGTGGTTGACCGGATCGATGCCCAGCGCGTTCAGGCTGGCAAAGAAGAGGTCGGTCTGGTCGATCTGGCCGGTGAGGTTCGCGGCACCCGGGCCGGAGGCTGCGACACGCAGCTGCGCACCGGTGTGCTGCTGGCCGCCGAGCGCATCCTCGTCCTCGTTGGTCTTGGAGGTGGCGAAGTTGACGGCCATGGTGGAGCCTTCAACCGTGGTCAGCTGAGTGACGCGACCAGCGGTGTTCTGGTTCTCGTAGGTGATCTGTGCGGTGTGAGCGTGGTCGGCGGTGGCGACGATCAGGGTCTCCTCGCCGGTCTTCTCCACCCAATCCTGAACAGCCTGGACGGCCTCGTCGAGCTGGCCGACCTCGCCGATCAGGCCACAGGCGTCAGCCTGGTGGTCGGCCTTGTCCGGCGAGGCGGACTCGACCTGGAGCACGAAGCCCTTGTCGTTCTGCAGCAGCTCGAGCGCCTTGGAGGTCATGGCTGCCAGTCGCGGAGTCTCAGCGGTGAACTCCGGGTTAGCAACGCAGGTGGCCGGCTCGAGGTCACCGCCGTCGGTGGTCGGAATGGACTGGTTCAGCGCGCGCGGCATGTTGCCCTCGGAGAACAGACCGAGGACCGGCTTGTCGGCGTTTGCCTCTGCGATCGCGTCGAGCTCGGAGGCGTTAGTGACAACCTGGTAGCCATTGTCCTTCGCGTTTTCCAGGACAGTCTTACCTGCGGTCCAGGTGTTACCGTTCTCGCCCCACTGGCCGCCCTGGACGACCTCGGTGTTGAAGTAGCTGCGGCCGCCACCGAGGGTGACGTCTGCACGCAGGTCAACGATCTGCTCGGAGATGGAGCCAAGACCGCCGTTTTCACGCAGCTGCTCGCCCTCTGCGACCTTCTTGTCGCCGGACGGTGCGTAGTACGAACGCTTGATTGCGTGTGCAGCGAAGGCTGCCGGGGTGGCGTCCTGGATCTCGGCGGTGGTGACGTTACCGATCTTCAGGCCCTTGGCTTTTGCGATCTCGCCGAGGGTGGCAACCGGCTTGCCGGCGTTGTCCACGCCGACCGCGCCGTTGTAGGTCTTCACGCCGGAGTTCCATGCAGTGCCGGTTGCAGCGGAATCACCGACGTAGTTCGGCAGGCCGGTCTCCTTGTCCAGGGAGAACGTAGTCAGGTAGCCGGTGTAGTCCAGGTCGTCGAGACCCTCGAAGCGGCCTGCAGAGCCCTTGAGGTAGTTACGGGCAGCGGTGATTTCTGAGTCGCCGGTGCCGTCGCCGATGAGGAGCACGACATTCTTCGCCTTGGAGTTGTCGATACCCTGGCCCTCAGTGCCGAACTGTGCACAGTCGCCGACCTTCGGTGCCTCGCCTGCGGAGACGAGGTAGCAGAGCTGGTCGCCCGGCTTCGCCTTGGAGCGGTTGGCCAGCGAGATGACCTTGTTGTCCTTGTTGATCTTCCACGGCTCCTGGCCACCCTCGGTGCCACCGTTGAGGCCGAGCGCATTCGCCATGACGTAGAAGGCGTCGGTTTGGTCGAGCTGGCCGTTGACGTTCTCGGAGCCCGGGCCGAAGCCTGCGATGCGCACCTGGGTGCCGGTGTGCATCATCGAGAAGTTCGGGGTGTCGAACGGGTCGCCGTTTTCCTTCTTGTCAAAGACCGGGTTGCCGTTCTCATCCAGCCACGGCTGGGTGCCGAAGCCGATGGACATGGTGGTGCCGTCCTTCGGCGTCTTCAGGCGAGTTACGGCGGACACTGACGGGCGGCCGTCCGGGATGATTTCCGCGGTGTGCGCGTGGTCGGCGGTGACAACGATCATGGTCTCACCGTCAGCCTTGGCAAAGTCGAGGGCTTCCTTAATAACCTCGTCGATTTGCTGGGTCTCGCCGATCATGCCGCAGGCGTCGGCTGCGTGGTCCGCCTTATCGATGGAGGCGGACTCGACCTGGAGGAAGAAGCCCTTGTCCGCCGACGGGTCGTCGAGAAGCTCGATGGCCTTCTTGGTCATCTCCGCTGCGGACGGCTCGTCGCCGCGATCAGCTTCCTTGCAGACCTCCGGCTCGGTGGTGCCGTCGGACTTCACCGGCACGGTCTGCTCGAACTTGCGGGTCATGTTCTTGTCGTGAAACAGGCCGAGCACCGGCTGGTCCTGGTTCGCGACGGTGATGCCCTCGAGGCCCTGCTTGTCGTCGACAACCTGGTAGCCCTTGGCAATCGCGTTTTCGCGGACGGACTTGCCGGCCTCCCAGTCGGCGCCGCCGTCGTTCTTGTCGGTCAGGAACGGGTTGCGGTTCTCGCCACCCTGCTGAACCTCGGCGTCGAAGTACTTGCGGCCGCCGCCCAGGGTGACGTCGGCGCGGGTGTCGATGATCTGCTCGGAGATGGAGCCGAGACCGCCGTTTTCGCGAGCTTCAGCACCCTTGACCGGCTTCGCGTCGCCGGACGGCGCGTAGTAGCCGCGCTTGGAGATGTGCGAGTGCATCGCGCCCGGGGTCGCATCCTGGATCTCCGCGGTGGAGACGTTACCGGTGCGCATACCGGCGTTCTTCGCCATCTCCAGCAGGTTCTCGTGCGGCTTGCCGGTGATGTCAACGGACAGCGCGCCGTTGTAGGTCTTCGTGCCGGTGGACCAGCCCGTTGCGGACGCGGCGGAGTCGGTGACGTACTGACGCTTGCCGTCCTTGCCCACGGCGAAGGTCGTGTAAGCACCTGCCGCAGTCAGCTCGTCGAGGCCCTCGAAGCGGCCGTTAGCGCCCTTGAGGTAATTACGAGCAGCAGTGATCTCCTGGTGGCCCATGCCGTCGCCCAGGATGAAGATGACGTTGCGTGCCTGGGCGTCGGTGTTGCCCTGGCCGCCCTTGCCGAACTGTGTGCAGTCACCCGGCTGCGGGGCGACGATGTTGCCGTTGGAATCGATGGAAATGCAGGTGTCCTTGCCGTTGAAGGACTGCTCCGCCGACTGTGCGAGGGAGGTAGGCAGGTTCGCAATAGCCAACGCAGAAGCGCTGACTACCGCGGTAGCTGCTTTTAACGAGAAACGCATGTTGGGTTCCTTATAACGAGAAGCCGAAGAATATGAAACGGTTTTTGAACCGCTGCACACGCTAAACACAGCAAATTTCTAATAAGGAACACTCAGGTGAATTTTAGGTAACGGCAGATGCGAAAAGGGCGGCACCCAGCCGGGTACCGCCCTTCGCTTACGCGTTCAGACTACTTACTGGAGGAGCCTGCGTTCTCCGACGAACCTGCGTTCTCCGATGAGCCCTTGCTTGACGACGAGCCCGTCTCGCCCGAGGACGTCACACGCTCCGAGGAACCCAGCACCGTCATGCCGTTGTTGAAGCCTTCCTCACGGCAGGCCTGTGCAATCAGCACACCGGTGAGGCTGGCTGCGGCGATGACACCAAGCGCAATACCCAGCGGCTGGAGCTGCTCGCCGTAGCCTGCGAACTGGCGGTTGATGGCGTCTGCCTTCATCTGCAGTTCGCGAGCCCACTCAGGCTGCTCCCACTGGCGGCCGCGGCTACCGTGGCCCCAATCGTGCTTCGGCATGGACTCCTGGAAGCGAGCGTTGAGCTCCGCGGATGCCTTCTGGATCTGCGGACCGAACGCCTCGTTCACGCCGTAGCCAATGCCGGCGAGGACGCCGATCGGCAGCAGCCACAGGATCGGGCTGTTCTTCGCAAACGCGTTGGCCACGCAGCGCTTCGCCTTATCGGAAGAGCCTTGCGGGTCCTTCGGATCGGCAGGCGTCGACGGGTCGGTCGGCTTGCTCGGGTCGGTCGGCTCGCTCGGATCAGCCGGCTTCTTCGTGCCAACCTTGATGATCAGCTTCTGCGCAGGAACCTCGACAAAGCTGCCGTCTTCACGGTGGATGCGCTCGCCAGGCTTACCCGGCTGCACAACCTCGTGCTTGCCAGCTTCAAGTTCGGAGTCCTCGATGACCTCGTAGTCGTAGGCGATCTCCTCAGTCCAGCTGGTGCCCGCCGGCGGCTTGGTGCCAACGCGGACAACGCGCTCGACTGGCTTCTCCACCATCTCGGCGACAGGCTTGCCGTCGACAACCTTGATGGTGTAGCGGCCGTCCTTACCAGCAACGTCTTCGACTTCCTCGCCTGGCTTCAGGTTCGGGTCGTAAACGATCCTGGTGGTGTAGCGGACGTTGATATCGAGCTCACCTTCAGGCGTCGGCTGATCCGGGTTTTCCGGGTCAGTCGGGTCGGCCGGCTTGGTGCCGATGAGGATGACGTGATCCTGTTTCTCAACGAGCGTCTCTTCGGTGCCGTCGGAATTGTGCTGAACGAGGCCTGGCTTGCCTTCCTGTTCAACCTTGTGCTCACCCGCCGGGATGGTGGGGTCAAGCTTGACCTTCACCTCAAACGGGATCCGTTCCTTCCACTCCTGACCAGCCGGCGGCTTGGTGCCAACACGGATGATCTTCTCGACTGGCTCCTTCACGACCTTCACCGAAGGCTGACCATTCTCGACGGTCACCTCGACCTTGCCGTTCGCACCTTCCTGGTCCACGATTTCCTGACCAGGCTCGAGCGTCTCGTCGTAGATGATCTTCGTGGTGTACGGAAGCTCGACTTCCTTCGGCTCGACCGGTGGGGTCGGCTCGTCGGTCGGCGGAGTCGGCTGCTCCGGCTCATCGGTCGGCGGCGTCGGATTCGCAGGCTTCTTGGTGCCGATGCGGATGACCGCATTCTTCGGTTCCTTCGTGCGCTTCGTCTCGACGACTGGATCGCCGGACGGTTTGCCGTCGACAAGCTTCTGCGTCGATGTCACGACCTCTTCGCCGAACTCGCCCTGCTCGATGACCTGCTTGCCCTCTTCGAGGTTCGGGTCTTCGATGACGTCAGTGCCGAACTCCACGGAACGGGTCGTGGAAGAGACCACGCTGTCGTCCTCAAGGCCTGGGCCGAACTCGACGATTCGCGGAGTCGGCTCGGTGCGATCGGTGACCTCGGTCTTGGTGGCTTCACCGCTGGTACCTGTGAAGGTTGCGGTGTAGGTGGCTTCGCCGTCCTTGCCTTCCTGAACAACCCGAACCTCACCCGGAGCGAGCTCCGAGTTCGGACGCAGTTCCGTCGGGTACGGGATGGGCTCCTTCCACTCCACCTTGTCGGTAGCAGTTGCCTGCTTGGTGCCGACCTTGATCACCTTGGTGACCGGCTCGGTGGTGGTGGTTTCGCTGCCACGCGTTGCCTCGACGACCTTGCTGTTCACGATCTTCTGGGTGATCTTGGTGATCTTCTCACCAGGCTTGCCCTCGGTGACGACCTTGTACTCGCCGGCAGGGATCTCCGGGTCGTACTCAATCACGGTGTCGAACGGAATCGGCAGCTTCTCTTCCAGCTCGTACGAGCCATCGGTCATGGAACCGACACGGACAATCTTCTTCTTCGGCGCCTTGGTCTGCTCGACGGTGATGCTCGGCTCGCCGTCTGGCTTGCCGTCCTTGATCTTCTGGGTCGAGGTGATCAGTTCCTCGCCCTTCTCGCCTTCCTGCTCGACCTTGGTCTGGCCGACCGGCACCGTGTTGTCCACGATGAACTCGGTCTCGAAGTTGACCTCGCGGGTCGTCTTCGACGTCAGCGTCTGGTCAGGAGCGGTCGGACCGTATTCGATGATCTCGTTGACCGGATCCTTGGTCTGCTTCTCCGTAGGGGTGACCGAAGAGTCGTCGCCCTTGGAGGTGAAGTTGGCCGTGTAGGTCTTCTCGCCCGGCTCGCCCTTCTGGACGATCTTGATCTCGCCCGGCTTCAGATCCTTGTTCGGACGGGTTTCAACCTCGAACGGAACTGGCGCCTTCCACTCGACCTTCTCAGAGGTCTCGGACGGCTTGGTGCCGACCTTGATCACCTGATCGACAGGCTGCTCGGTGATCTTCTCCTCAACGGTGGCCTCGCCATCCGGCTGGGAGTTGGTGACCTTCTGGGTCACCGTGGTGGTCTTCTTACCCGGCTTGCCTTCGGTGACAACCTCGGACTTGCCAGCAGGCATGTTCGGGTCGTACTCGATCTTCACACCAAACGGGACCTCAGACTCGACGGTCTTCTTGGTTTCACCGGTGGTCTTGGTACCGACGCGAATGATCTGCTTCGTCGGCTCCGCGGTGCGCTCAGTCTTCACGACCGGGTCACCCGAAGGTTTGCCGTCGACAAGCTTCTGCGTGGAGGTCACGGTGTCCTCGCCGAGCTTGCCTTCCTGATCCACCTTTTGCTCACCCGCAGCGAGCGTGTCGTCGAATACGACTTCGGTATCAAACGGCACTGGCTTCTTCACAGTGGTCACGAGCTCGCTCGGAGCAATGCCCGGGCCGTACTCGATGATGCGCGGCTTGGCTTCCTTGGTGGTCTCTTCCTCAGCGACCTGTGCCTCAGAGCCCTTGGCGGTGAACTTAGCGGTGTAGGTCTTCTCGCCGTTCTCGCCTTCCTGAACAACCCGGGTTTCACCAGGCTTCAGGTCCGGGTTCTCGCGAACCTCAGTCGGGTACGGGATCGGGAACTTCCAGGTCACGTCCTTGGCGCTCTCGGCCGGCTTGGTGCCGATGACGACGACCTCGTTGACCGGCGCCTTGGTCTGCTCCCAGGTGCCGTCCTTGTGCATCTTCGCTGCACCCGGCTCGCCCTTGGTTTCAACCTTGTACTCGCCGGCAGGGATGGTGTCGTCGTACTTGTACTCGACCTTGAACGGTTCCTCACGCGTCGGAAGGCCGAGGACATTGACGACAGCGTATGCAATATCCGTTGAACCGTCTTCGTAGGTCACGGTGACCGGAATCTTGACTTGCGTGCCCGGCTTTGCATCCGCAGGTGCGGTTGCAGTGATCTGGCCATTGTCGTCAATGCTGACATTCCAACCAGCCGGAACATCGCCCAGCTTGTAGGGGTTTTCCTTCGCGACGTTGACGTCCTCCGGCTTTTGAAGATCAATTGGCAACGTTGCAGCTTCACCCGGGTAGACGGTTTCCACGGGGTATACCGGCTCAGCTTCCCAGTTGTTGGACAACTTCACCACGGTGGTGACTGGTACCAGCGGGGTGGAGCCATCCGGGGTCGTCACAGTGACGTTGATGGTCTTCTTGTCGCCCGGCTTGGAGTCTGCAGGCGGGGTGGAAGATACAACACCGGTGTTCGGGTCGACCTTGTACTTCCAGCCGTCAACTTCCTGCTCAAGGATCGGCTGATCGTTCTCGTCCTTGCCGAAGGAGAACTTGGAACCCTTAGGTGCATCCTGTACCTGGTGGTTCACAGCCTGGTTCGGGCCAGTGGTTTCCACGGAGTAGGTCGGCGAGAAGTCGCTCTTCAAAACGACGACGGTGCCCTTGACTTCCTGCGGCTTGTCAGCGTTGTCGTAGTACGCGAGTACCGGGACGTTCAGGATGTAGCCCTCAGGAGCGGTGCGTGGAATCGTCGTGGTGATCTCACCAGTGTTCTCATCAATCTTGACGGTCCACGTGCCGCTGTCATCCGTGTGGGTGTACTCGGTCTTGCCGTCCGGGAAGGTGTAACGGTTCGGGGCCTCGTCGGTCGTGTTACCGCTCAGGCCGCGCTCCGGAACCTCCGGCTTGAGTGAGACCTTTGCCGCCGGCTTATTGGTGACCGTGTCGTAGGTCGGGATTTTGATGTCGACGATCGCCTGGAACTGGGTCTCGATCTCATCCGTGGTCTGGTCCGGGTAGGTTGCCTTGACCTTCGGGGTGATGATCGTACCCGGTGCAACAGAGTCATCTGCCTTCGCAGTGACCTTGCCGGTCGCGTCAACGGTGACGGTCCAGCCAGCAGGAACAGTGGACTCGTCGATCTCGAACTTGGCCGGGTGGACTGGCTTGTGGCCCTTCATGATGGACTTGGTGCCCACCTGAGCGGTGATGTCCTCATTCAACTTGCCCTTGGCGAGGCTCGGGCGCACCAGGTCAGTGACCTGGGTGTTGTTCGGGTCTACCACCACGAGGAGTTCCAGCTTGTCAGTGGAACCGTTGGAATACTCCACCGTGACCACAGGGCGTGCAAAGCTACCCGGCTTCGGCTCTTCCGGAGCGGTGACGGTGACGTTGTAGTCATCGTCGATGTCGACGGACCAGCCGTCGAAAATGTACTTCTCGTCGAGCTTGACCGTGGCCTCGAATCCACCGTCGCCCTTCTTCTTTGCCAGATTGGCGATCAGATCCGGGACCTGCTTGAAGACGACCTTCTGCGGTTCGGTAGCCAGCGGGCCGGTAGCACTATCGACGCCGGAGATGATCGACGCGTCGGTCTTGTCGTACTTCGGGTCGTGGTACTCGGTGTCGTCCAGGGAGAACGCCTTCGAGTCGATGACGTTCGCCTTGTTGTAGCGCGTCAGCGAGTTGGAGCTGTCGAAGGCTCCGTCATGCTCGATAAACTCACTGTTGCTCTTAGCTGCGGCCTTGAGCTGGTCCACGCTACGCGGCTTCGCAAGAACCGAGAAGTTCACGTTCTTGTCAGTTGCAAGGTCGGTACCGCGGTACTCAGGCCAGGTGAAGTAGATGTCGCCGTTTTCGTCGATACGCAAGTTTTGCGTACCGCCGGACGCTGCCGAATCCGTGGTGCCGATGAACTTGCCGTTGCCGTCGTAAGCCTCAACGACCATGCGGGACATGGAGTCATCCGTGCCGCCGTTCTCAACAGCAGGAACGTTGATCTTGCCAACCTTGGTCTCACCGTCAGTCCCAGGAACGATGACGTGCTTCTCCCATTTCTCCCACGACACCGTGATCGGATTACATTCGATGTTCTCGCTCGGCCACGGGTTCACGACGGCCGTAAAGGCTGCACTGCCTCCCTGGGTGGCAAACGGAGCGGAGGTACGGTCAACCGTATAGTTTCCCTGCCAGGCGTAACGTACCGGGTTCGCGGCAGTGGCCTCAGCGAACTGCTTGACTTCCGCATCGGTCAGTTCTGCGACGAGGTTCAGGTTTCGCTGTTGTCTAACGCCATCAATTACGAGGGTTTCGTCGGCTTTGTGCGTGATTTTGCCGCCAAGGGTCTGACCCGCGTCCGTAGCGGGAATTTGACCTGTGTCGAGGTACCCACCCATAAGGCCTGAATTGGTAAAACCCCAATCGGCAAACGTGCGGTCCTTCGAGTTATCAAAGGAAACGCTCAAGCCCCAGGCTTTCTTGTTGGGGGTGCTCGCAGACGGTTCAGAGGTATACCAGCTGAAACCAGCCTGGCTGCCACTCTGAGATGTTCCGGAGACCGTACACGAATCTACTTTGTTTTCGCTTTCAGGATCGCCAAGGTCGGAGGCCTTCTGCTTGTCCTTCTCCACCGCGCCGGACTTCTCGCGGATGCCGCCGGAGAGTTCTGCGGCGGCAGCCTCCGGTGCAAGTGGGCCAGGTGCGACGACGCTCAGGCCGCCGAGGGCGAGTGCGATCACGGACGAGGCTGCGATGCCCGTTGAGGTTGATTTGCGTAGACGCCGAGATGATTCGGCCATGTGATACTCCTCTGTCGAGACACTGAACGTTGGCTGCGAAAGCAACCTCGTTATCAGGTATTCAAATTGTGACCTTTGCCTAGCTGGAACAGCTAAGCAATAGATGACATCACATTTTAGAGGCGTACTGGACGCATGTCTAGGTGGCGGTTTACTCGGCGGACCGGCGCCACACCCCCGCCAGCCCCGCTGCGGCAAGCAACGCGGACAGCAGCAATGCTGCGACCACACCGCGGTAGTCCCCGCCATTGCCGGCGGCGGACACGGCGGTGGCTGCCCAGTGCATGGGCGCTGCCTGCGAAAGCGCTGCCCACAGCGCGTCTACCTGCGCGGTGGTAGCCGTGCGCCATACCCAGCCGACGAGGCCGGTCTGCGCCAGCGCCACCACTGCCGCGGCCCCCAACCCGACAGCCACACCACACAAACGCATCAACACTGCGGCTAGCCCCGTTGAGGCGAGTGCACCAGCCAACAGTCCAGCGGCCACCACTGCATATTCCTGTGCGCCGAGCCCCTCACCGAGGACGCCGGCCAGGATGGTGCCGGCCGCCGCGATAATGATGGCGCCGGGGATGATGATCCACCGGCGGGTGCGCGTCGATAAGCAAAATGCTGCTGCGAGTGCCGTACCGCCCAGCACCGCCATTGCCGCGAGCAACATCGCGGCAATAGGCGCAAGCGTCGATCCGGTCTGCTCCGCACCCGGGCTACCCGGCGCGGCCGCGGGCACCGGGAGCGCTGCACGCACCGCGGAGACCTTGTCGGCGTTCATGCCTGCCATCTGGTCGATCTTTTGCACGCCGGCAACCAACTCGTCGATACCACCGGTGGCTTGAGACGTCTGCCCTTGCAACTCGCGCAGGCCCGCTGCCAACTCAGCCGCACCGTTGGTGGCTGTATATATACCGTCGTGGTACCCGTAGCCCGGGACGGCAAGTTGGTTAGCAAGGTCGCGGGAACCGTCGCGCAGTTGGTTCATCTTCGCCACCACATCCGGCGGCAACTGCGCGGTCTGAGCTTGCTCGCGCAGACCTTTGAGCGATTCGCGGGCCTGGACCGCATCCGGATCCTTCGCGTCCTTCAACTCGGCGAGCGAGCGGTCAATCGCGCCGACCACCTGGCCGCGCACCGCCTCAAAACCGGTGACCTGGTTGACCACCTCGCCGATGGAATCCGCTAACTGGGTCGCGCCCGCCCCCAACTGGCCGGTACCGGCTTGGAGTTGCACCATGCCGTCGGACAACTGCTGGGAGCCGGTCTGGGCGGCGGCCAGGGCGTCGAGAAGCTGCTGCGTCTGACCCTGCGCCTCACCAACGCCTTCTGCCAACTTGCCGGCACCTTCCTTGAGCACCTTCGCCTGCTGACCCGCCTCACCGGCAGCACGGCGTGCATCCCCAAGGTTGTCGGCACCAACCTGCGGGGCGCCGGACACCTCCGCATCGCGCGCGGCGTTCGCCCACGTGGACGCCGGAGATAATGGCATAAACACGCCAACCACCAGCGCCAACAGAGCACACACCAACCGCAACGCGTTGTCCGATTTCATGCAACTGTTCTTATCACCAGTCACATGCGTTCTGCGGGAGGCGCACCGCCCGCTTATACAGCTTGATACTGTCTTTAACGTTCATTGCCAATCCCTTACAAACCTTTGAAAAGGGTTCACCATGACTCTCCCCCTCGTCATCGGGCTCGTTGCAGCAACGGTGGTGCTTTCACCGCTGCTGGTGCGAGTCATGGACAGGAAAGCCGGGTACCCGCTCGCAGCACTGCTGTTCGCTGCCGCAGGTGTGCTGGGCACCAACTTCACCGACGTTTCCCAAGGCAGCGACCTGTTGTGGTCGTTCGTGTGGGCGCGCGATGTGATGGGTACCGGCTCCGCGATCGAGTTCGCGCTACGCGCCGACGGCTTAGGCATCTTCTTCGCACTGCTTGCGCTGGTCATCGGCGGTGTGGTGTTCGTCTACTCCGCCGCCTACCTGCCCGAAAAGCAAGGCAACACGAGTTTCTACACCATCATGACGGCCTTCACGCTGTCAGTGCTGTTGCTTGTGCTTGCCGACGACGCCGTGCTGCTCTTCATCGCCTGGGAGCTCGTCTCCATCGCGTCGTTCATGCTGATCGCCCGCTCCGGCTCGTCGGGCGAGGCCGGCTCGTACCGCACCCTGATCCTGACGTTCTTCGGCGGTCTGACGCTTTTGGCGGGTCTTGCGGTCGCCGCCATCCAGGCAGGCACGACGCGCCTGACGGATATTTTGGCCGCCGACGTGTGGGGCGACAACCGCGTCACCGTTGTCGTGGCGCTGCTCATCGCGTTCTCCGCATTCACCAAGGCTGCGCAGTTCCCGTTCCACTTCTGGCTGCCGGAAGCCATGGCGGCCGCCACCCCGGTGTCGGCGTTCCTGCACGCCGCCGCCGTGGTCAAGGCCGGCGTGTACTTGCTGCTGCGTTTCTCCACTGTGTTCTCGGACGTCGCCGCATGGAACTACCTGCTGGTCATCATCGGCCTGTTCACGGCGATCATGTCGGCGTGCTTCGCCATCACCAAGACGGACCTGAAGCACCTCACCGCATACTCCACGGTGTCACACCTGGGCTGGATCGTCGCCGCCATCGGCGTCGGCTCCCCCATCGGCCTGGCCGCCGCGCTGACCCACACGCTGGCGCACGCACTGTTTAAGTCCTCACTGTTCATGCTCATCGGCGTGGTCGACCACGAGACCGGCACCCGCGACATGCGCCGCCTGGGCAAGCTTTACGACAAGATGCCGTTCACGTTCGCCTCCACCGTGGTCGCGGCCGCCTCCATGGCCGCGGTACCGCCGCTGTTCGGCTTCGTGTCCAAGGAATCCATCCTCGACGCCTTCCACGAGGCGCCCTACGGCATGGCCCTGCTTATCATCGCCGGGTTCGCCGCGTTCCTGACGTTCCTGTACTCGCTGAAGATTGTCTTCGGCGCGTTCGTGGACGGCCCGAAGGACATGTCGCACGTCCACGAAGCCCCCGTCGCCCTCTGGCTGCCGGCCGCACTGCCGGGCTGGATGTCCGTCGTCCTGCCGTTCATGCTGTTCTGGGTGGACAACCCCGTCTCCGCAGGTGTGCGCGCAATTACTGGCGACGACACCTTCACCACCCACCTGGCCATCTGGCACGGCCTGACCGCACCGTTCATCGTCTCCCTGATCGTTCTGATCGCCGGCGTGATCTTCGCAGTTGCCTTCCGCAAACCCGTCTTCGCGGCACTGCGCAACAAGCAACTCCTGCCTGCCGACGGCCCCGACATTCTCTTCCGGATCACCCGCGGCCTGTCCGACTTCGGCGAGCAACTGGGCAAGCTGGCCGACGGCTTCAACCCGTCACGCCACCTCTTCCCGCTACTGGCATCCGTCACCGCCATGGGCCTGTGCGTCATCGCACTCACCGACGGCATCGACGGTGTGACCCCAGCCGACCGTGCCGAAGGCCTCGACGTGTGGTGGGACCTCATCCCATTCGCCATCATCGCCATGTCGGTGCTTGGCATGGTGTTCACCCGCTCCCGCTTGGCCTCCGCCGTACTGCTGGGCACCGTAGGCGTGGGCATGACCCTGCAGATGTTCATGCTCGGCGCCCCCGACGTGGCCCTGACCCAGTTCCTCGTCGAGGCACTCACCGTCGTGGTCATCCTGGTTGTGCTGCGCTACCAGCCGCGTGTCTTCCCGGAGACAAAGCCTCGTCGTAAAGCACTTGCTGCTGTATTTGCACTGCTCGCTGGCGTCGTTGCCTTCTTCGGCGTCTACGGACTGACCGGCCGCCGCGGCCGCTCCGAACTCGCCGAGTGGTACCTCACCGAAGGCGGCGAGGTCACCGGCGCCGACAACATCGTCGCCGTGATCATCGTGGAATTCCGTGGCTTCGATACCCTCGGCGAACTCTCCGTGCTCGGCATGGCCGCCGTCGTCATCGCCGCCGTGGTTGCCTCCATGCCACGCCACCTCTTCGAAGCCGGCACACGCCCGCGCCCGTTCGGCCAATCGCAGCTCAACTCCATCCCGCTACGCAAGGCCGCCGCGCTTGTCGCCCCGGTGCTCGTCGTGCTGTCGGTGCTGATCTTCTTCCGCGGCCACACCGCACCAGGCGGCGGCTTCGTCGCAGCTCTGGTCATGGCAACCGCATTCGCCATCAACTACCTCTCCCGCGGCTCGGATGCCGACGTGGTGAAGAACTTCACCCCAATCCGCCTGACCGGCTGGGGCATCATCATCGCGATCTCCTCCGGCTTCCTCGGGTTCATCGAAGGCGGCTTCATGTACGCCATCCACGGCGAGATCGCCGGCGAACACATGACCACCTCCCTGATCTTCGACTTCGGCATCTACCTCGCCGTGCTCGGCATGGTCACCGCCGCCATCAACGCACTCGGCGGCTACCTGCGCCCAGGTGCCGACCTGTCCGACCTGGACTACTCGCGCGACGAAGCCGAAAACCCACTGCCGTCCATCCCCGAGCCGCTACCGCCGGAAAACCCGGTGGACGCACACCCCGACCCGATCAACCCGGCGCACGACCCGCAGCCGGTTATCACGAAGGAGCCTTAACCCATGGTCATGGCACTTACCATCGCGGTCCTCGTCGCGGGATCCGTCTACCTCGTACTCCAACGCGGCATGGTGCGCATCGTCTTCGGCATGTCGCTGTTCGGCCACGCCTCCAACCTCACCCTGCTCGCCGCAGGCGTGGGCTCCTGGCGCGGCGAAGCATTCCCCTCCCGCGTCCCCTTCGAAGACATGGGCGATCCTTTGCCACAGGCATTCGTGCTGACCGCCATCGTCATCGCAATGGCAACCACCACGATCCTGCTTATGCTCGCATCGCTCGGGCGTAACGACGACACCGCCGAGCAACCCACCGGCACCGACGCCGGCTACTCCAAGATGTGGCTCAGCCCCTCCGCACTGTCCACCGCCGGCCGCAACGCGCGCCTCAACCCCAAGAAGCTGGAAGAGATCCGCGCACGCGAGATCAGCCACGTCACCAACGATGATCTGAAGGTGAAAGACTAATGGCCGTCGACGCAATCCTGCCTATCTTCGTTGCGCTACCGCTGATCGTCTCCGCGGTCACGGCGCTGAGCCCCTGGAGGAAGCTCAACAACACGCTTGCCATCGCCATCCCGGCGATCAACCTGGCAATGGGCGTGTGGCTCTACCTCTACACCGCTGAGCACGGCACGATCGCCCACGTCATCGGCCTGTACCAGGGCGGCGTTGGCATCTCGTTCGCCGCGGATACGTTCTCCGCGGTGATGATCGTGACCACCATGATCGTGGCGCTGACCTCCAACTGGTTCGCCATCGCCGTCGGCGAAACCCAAGCACGCTTCTACACACCGTTGTCGCTGGTGCTGATCACCGGCGTGTGCGGCGCGCTGCTCACCGCGGACCTGTTCAACTTCTTCGTCATGATCGAGGTCTGCCTCCTGCCCTCCTACGGCCTGATCGCCATGTCGGGCACCCGCCACCGCCTGCTGTCGGCGCGTATGTTCGTGCTGGTCAACCTGGCGGCGTCGACAATGCTGGTGCTCGGCGTGGGCTACCTCTACGCGGTCACCGGCGTGGTCAACCTCGCCTCCCTGCAGGGTGTGGCTGCGGGCAACGGCCCGGCGACGGTGGCCACTGGCATCGTCGTCATCGCGATTGCTGCGAAGGCGGGCGTGTTCCCCGTCTACACCTGGCTGCCGCGCACCTACCCATCGACGTCGGCCGCCGTGATGGGCCTGTTCTCCGGCCTGCACACCAAAGTCGCGGTCTACATGCTGTTCCGCATCTGGGTGATCATGTTCGACATGGACCCGCGCTGGAACACCCTGCTGATCGTGGTCATGGTCATCTCCATGATCATCGGCGGCTACGCAGGCCTGGCGGAATCCACCATGCGCCGCGTGCTGGCCTACCAGATGGTCAACGGCATGCCGTTCATCCTCATCATGCTGGCATTCACTAACGACGACGCCCGCTACGCCCTGGCCGCCGGCCTGCTCTACACCCTGCACCACATGGTCACGATCGCCGCACTGGTGCTCAACTCCGGCGCGATCGAAGAAACCTACGGCACCGGCACCATGGCAAAACTCTCCGGCATCGCCCGGCGCGACCCATGGACCTCTGCGGTCTTCGTCGCCGGCGCGTTCTCCATCGTCGGCTTCCCGCCGTTTTCTGGCATCTTCGGCAAAGTCACCATCGTGCTCGCCGCCGCAACACCCGGCGACTGGCGCTCCTGGGTAGCCATCACCGCCATCATCGTCGCCTCCTTCGGCGCCCTGCTGTCCATGATGCGCCTGTGGCAACGCGTGTTCTGGGGCCGGCCCATGCAGCACTACCCCGAAGCACTCAACGTGCGAGTGAGCTTCATGCTGCCGTCCGCGGTGCTCATGATCCTCTCGCTCGGCATGTTCATCTTCGCCGGCCAAATGTGGGACATCACCACCACCGCAGTCGACGACCTACTCAACGTCGACGCCTACACCAGCGCCGTACTTGGCGACGACTCCATCGGAGGCGATAACTAATGCGAGGCATCATCCACGCCGCGGGCTACACCTGCTGGATCATCAAAGAAATCTTCGCCGCCGGCTTCGACGCAGTGTTCAAGGCATTCAACCCGGCGACCAAGATCGAACCGATCGTCATCTACTACCCCATGCGCCTGCACACCGACTGGGAAGTGTTCTGGTTCACCACCTCCATCACCGCCACCCCAGGCACCCTCTCCATGGGCCTGCGCCACCCCACCGAGCCCGGCGGGCCCATCACCCTGCTGGTGCAAGCCGCGTTCGGCTCCGACCCGGAAGACATCATCGCGGGGTTGGCGGATATGGAGGAACACGTGCGGCCGTCGCTACGCAACAGCCCCATCGACCCGAAAACCGTCACCTGGGAGCCCTACGTCGACCAGGGCCCCACGCCTGACGACGACACCGTCCCGCCCGCAGAAAGGATGAGCTAAATGTTTGTCACCATCATGCAGGCCTGCCTCATCATCATGGCCATCTGCCTGCTCATCTCCCTTGCAGCGGTCATCCTGACCAAAGACGAACTGTCGCGCGCCGTCATGGCCGACATGATCTTCTACGGCATGATCGCCATCTTCCTCGTCTGGACCCTGTGGAACACATCGTCCATCGCCTACGAGATCCCCATCCTCGCCGGCATCGTCTGCGGCGTGGTCCCAACGATCTCCATGGCCCGCATCATCTCGAGAGGACGCCGCTAATGACCATCCCCGAAATCATCGTCGCAGCCCTGGTCATCCTGGCCACCATCTGCGTCATCGCAGCCACCATCCTGCAACTGCGAGCCCCCGACGCGCTGACCCGCGTCAACCTGCTCGGCCCCCTGGTAGTCATTGCGTTTCCGATCCTGATCATCGCGAAACTCATCTACTCCTGGTCCACCACCGGCTTCGACCTCAACGACTTCATCCGCGCCATCCTGGCCATCCTCGGCGTCTGGATCGTCGGCTCCGTCGCATCCTTCATCATGGGCCGCTCCCTCTACGGCGTGACGGTGTCCGACAAACTGTAATCTCTACAGGCTGTGAGCAGGAACGACGAAGGCTACATCACCGAACTGGCGCTACGCGCCGGCCGCGGTGACAAAGCCGCGCTCACCGAATTCATCCGGCTCACCCAAGACGACGTGTGGCGCCTACTGGCCCACCTCGCCGGCCCCCAACACGCCGACGACCTCACCCAAGAGACCTACCTGCGCGTCCTCGGCTCCCTGCCGCGCTTCCAGGCACGCTCATCCGCGCGCACGTGGCTGCTCTCGCTCGCGCGGCGCGCCTGGGTCGACTCCGTCCGCCATGACATGGCCCGGCCCCGCAAGTCGGCCGCCGAATACGAAACGGTCGCCGCCTCCGACCCCAGCCCCGATAACCCCAACACGTGGGGTGACGTCATCGACGCGCGCTCGCTTCTCGACGAACTCCCCGCCGAACGCCGCGAAGCCCTCGTATTAACGCAGGTCCTGGGCTATACCTACGAGGAAGCCGCGAAGATCGCAGGCGTGCGTGTGGGCACCATCCGATCCCGCGTTGCGCGTGCCCGTCGCGACATCATCGCTGGCACCGAGTAAATTATCTACATGCTGAAAAAAGCCTTACTTATCTCTGCCGCGTTCATCGGCACCGTAGTCGGCGCAGGCTTCGCGTCCGGCCAGGAGGCCATGCTGTACTTCTCCGCCTTCGGCACCCAGGGCCTGTGGGGAGCAATCCTCTCCTCCGCCCTCATGCTGATCGCAGGCGTAACCATCCTCCAGCTCGGGTCGTTCTTCCAAGCCAAGGAGCATATGGAAGTGCTGGGCATGATTTCGTCGAAAGTCATGGGCTGGATCCTGGACATCGCCACAATTGTGACGCTGTTCTCCATCGGCTTCGTCATGTTCGCCGGTGCCGGCGCCAACCTCAACCAACAGTTCGGCCTGCCCGTCTGGATCGGCGCGGTGCTCATGCTGCTGATGACGCTTGGCTTCGGCATGCTGGACGTGGACAAGGTCACCGGCGCCATCGGCGCGCTGACCCCGTTCCTGCTCATCTTCGTCATCGTCGGGTGTGGCTGGACCATCGTCAACGCCCACCCCGACTGGGACGCGCTGAACATCGCCGCATCCAACGTGGAGACGTCGCTGCCGAACTGGTGGGTCGCCGCCCTGAACTACACGGGCCTGAACATCATCTGCGTGACGTCCATGGCCATCGTCATCGGCGGTAACCAACTGGACACCCGCGCTGCCGGCCTCGGCGGCCTGCTGGGCGGCGTGGGCTACCTGGTCATGCTGATCCTGCTGGCGCTGTCGCTGCTGGTGAAGATCGAGACCGTCGAAGGCGACGACATGCCGCTTCTGACCCTGATCACCGAACTCAACCCGACCATGGGCACCATCATGGCCCTAGTCATCTTCGGCATGATCTTCGCCACCTCGCTGAGCATGTTCTACGCCCTGGGCAAGCGCCTCGCCCGCGGCCGCGAAGAACGATTCCGCCTCATCTTCGTCGCCGCCTGCCTGATCGGCTTCGCGCTGTCGTTTGTGGGCTTCCAGTCGCTGGTGTCCACCGTCTACCCGATCCTGGGTTACCTGGGCATCCTGCTGATCACCGTGATGACCCTGGCGTGGCTTCGCGGCATCCCGAAACTGCGCAAGGAAGGCGACCGTCGCCGCCGCGCACTCGAACTGACGCGCAAGAAGATGGACCCGAGCGAGCGCTTTACCAAGAACGAGGAGCGCGAACTCGACTACATCACGTCCAAGTCCAACGTGGATGAAGAAGAGCTCGTCGAGGCACTCGAGGAGGAAGTTGCGCAAGAGCTTCTCGACGACGACGAGATCGACTACGACGAAGAAGACCGCGAAAGCCCCTCCGACCTGGTCTACATCTCGTACACCGAGCCCGTGTCGGCCGAGGAATACAAGGCCAACCCGGACGAGCCGTGGAACGACAGCACCGTCGACGACATGATCGCCGCCGAGGAGGCAGCCGAAGCCGCCGAGCGCGAGGAAGAGGAGCGCCGCCTCTAGCGGCTAGACCAGCAGTTCGGCGATCTGGATCGTGTTCAGGGCGGCACCCTTGCGCAGGTTGTCGCCGGAGACCACGAACACAAGGCCACGGTTGCCGTCGATGGTCTGATCCTGGCGGATGCGGCCGACAAGGGAGTCGTCGATACCCGTGGCCTCACGCGGGGTCGGGACCTCGACGACGCGCACGCCCGGCGCGTTTCCGAGCACCTCGGCGGCGCGCTCCGGGGTGATCTCCTTCTCAAACTCCGCGTGCACCACCATCGTGTGCCCCGTGAACACCGGGATGCGCACGCAGGTGCCCGCGACCTTGAGTTCCGGGATGTCCAGGATGCGGCGGGACTCGTTGCGCAGTTTTTGTTCTTCGTCGGTTTCGAAGGTGCCGTCGTCGACAATCGAGCCCGCCATCGGCAGCGCGTTGAACGCAATCGGGGCGACGTACGGGCCGAAATCGCTGTTCTTGTCGGTCACACCGTCACGCACCAGCACGTGCGGGTCGCCCAACTCGGCGACCTGGTTGGCCAACGTATCCACACCGGCGAGGCCCGAGCCGGAGACGGCCTGGTAGGAGGAGACGCGCAGGGTGCGCAGGCCGGCGTCGTCGTGAAGCGGCTTGAGCACTGGCATCGCGGCCATGGTGGTGCAGTTCGGGTTAGCGATGATGCCCTTGGCCAGGTTCTTCACCGTCTCCGGGTTGACCTCAGAGACGACGAGCGGGACGTCGGTGTCTTTGCGCCACGCCGAGGAGTTATCCACCACGGTCGCACCAGCTGCGGCGAACACGGGCGCCCACTCGCGCGACGTGGAACCACCGGCGGAAAACAAGGCAATGTCGACGTCCGCGACGGACTCCTCCGTGACCTGTGTGAGGTCCTCGACGACGATGTCCTCGCCGCGGAACTCAATCGTCTTGCCGGCAGAGCGCGGCGACGCGAAGAAGCGCACCTTATCCGCCGGGAAGTTACGTTCGGTGAGGATGTCGCGCATCACGCGGCCAACCTGGCCAGTCGCGCCAACAACAGCAAGCGTGGTCATTTGCAAAACTCCTTAACGTCCAGTGCCTGCGTACACCACGGCCGGCTCGTCGCCGCCGAGGTCAAACTTCGAGTGGATCGCACGCGCCGCCTCGGCCACGTCGGCCTTGCGCACCACGGCGGTGATGCGGATCTCGGAGGTGGTGATCATCTCGATGTTGATGCCCGCGTCGCGCAGCGCGTCGCAGAAATCAGCGGTCACACCCGGGTGAGACTTCATGCCGGCGCCAACGAGCGATACCTTGCCGATCTCGTCGTCGTACGTAATGTCGTCCCAACCCTCGTTGACCTGCATGGCGCGCAGCAGTTCCATGGTGGCGGCGCCGTTGGCCTTCGGCAGGGTGAAGGTGATGTCCGTCTTGTTGTCCTCGATGTTGGAGATGTTCTGGATCACCATGTCGATGTTCACCTCAGCGTCCGCGAGCGCGCGGAACACCTTGGCGGCCTCGCCCACCTCGTCGGTGATGCCCAGGATGGTGATCTTGCCTTCCGAATCGTCGGTGGCCACACCGGTGAGAACTGCTTCTTCCATGGGGATATCCTCCAATGCTCCGGCGACCAGGGTGCCGGTGTCGTTGCTGTAAGACGAGCGCACCCGCAGGGGCACGTTAAAGGCACGCGCGTACTCGACGCTGCGCAGTACAAGAATTTTGGAACCGCTGGCGGCCAGCTCGAGCATCTCCTCGAAGCAGAGCTTGTCCAGTTTGCGGGCGTCGGCCACGATGCGCGGGTCTGCGGTGTAGACGCCGTCGACGTCCGAGTAGATCTCGCACTCGTCGGCGTTCAATGCGGCGGCGAGCGCGACGGCGGTGGTGTCGGAGCCGCCGCGGCCAAGCGTGGTGACGTCCTTCGTTTCACGGTTCACGCCCTGGAAGCCGGCGACGATGGCGATGTTGCCCTCGTCGATAGCTTCCTTCACACGCCCGGGCGTGACCTCGATGATGCGGGCGTTGCCGTGGCGCTCCGTGGTGATCACGCCGGCCTGGGAGCCGGTAAAGGACTGCACCTTCTCCCCCAGCGCGTCGACCGCCATGGCGACCAACGAGTTGGAAATGCGCTCGCCTGCGGTGAGCAGCATGTCCATCTCGCGTGCCGGCGGGTTCGGGTTGACCTGTTCTGCCAGGTCGAGCAGTTCGTCGGTGGTGTCACCCATTGCCGAGCAGACCACCACCACATCGTTGCCTGCCCGGCGCGTCTCCACAATGCGCCGGGCGACCGCGTTGATGCGCTCGGCGCTTTCTAACGAAGATCCTCCGTATTTCTGGACAATCAGTGCCATGTCAGCCTCCCACGGATCCTTCGTGCATTCCAACGGTCAAGAATAGCGTCCCAAAAGCGTTGGTTGGCGTCTCTCGCTAATATCATTCACCGTGCATAGTACTTTTCTCGCCGTTGTGTTCGCGCTGCTTTCCGCGGCGACGATGGCGGCGGGCACCGTGTGGCGACACCGGATCATGCGTGACGGCAGTTCGGTGGTGAAGTCCATGCGCCGGCCAGCCTGGTGGGCGTCGATGGGGCTTGCGTTTTTGGCCTACGGTTTTCAAGCCGCGGCGTTGGCGTTTGGCACGCTGCTTGTGGTGCAGCCGATCCTGGCGCTCTCCCTTATGTTGACGTTGGTGTTTTCGGCGCGTGCGGAGCATCGCCGGATGCACCAGGCGGAAGCCTTTTGGGCGGTCATTCTCACCGCGAGTGTGGCTGGCGTGATCGTGTTCGGCCGCCCCATCCCCGGCGAGCGCGAGCCCGCGACCTGGGAGTGGGTCACCGTGGTGGGGGTCGGCGCGGTGGTCTCCATACTCGCACTCGCCATTGCTTCTCGACGACGCCCCAACACCCGCGCACTCATCGACGGCATCATCTGCGGCGCCATGTTCGGCTTCCAGGCCGTGTTCTCCAAAGTGGCCGTGGACGCCTTTGTGCACGGCGGCATCTCAGGCCTGCTCGCCTCCTGGCAACTGTGGGCGATGCTGGTCGCGGCGACCGCCGGCACCATCGTGCAGCAATACGCCTTCGCCGCCGGCAACCTGGCCACCTCCCTGCCAGCCTCCAAGATCGTCGAACCCCTGCTGGCGTTCTCGCTCAGTCTGACGTTGCTGGGTGAAAGCTTCAGGCACCAGTCGGTGTTGGGGTACGTGTTGGTGGGGTCGTCGATAAGCGTGATGCTCCTCTCGGCGGCGTTCCTCACACGCGTCTCCATAAAGTGATGTAGGGTGTGACGCATGTCGCAACGGACGCTTCTCCTTCTACGCCGCGGCGGGAATCAGGCCCACTAACACGGCCGGCACCCCGTCGCGGAGTTTCTCATTGCCGGCCGTGGACACCCCCACCCCCGACAATGAAGGAACCAAACAATGTCCGACTTCTTTGCACCCCGCGAAATCCAAACCCCCTCCGGCCCACGCAACGAAGGCCAACCCGCCTGGAACAAGCAGCGCGGCTCCCAAATGCCAGTCGAGCGCTACCTGACGTTCGCCCAAGAGGTAGAAGACATCACCCTGCCGGACCGCACCTGGCCCGACAAGAAGATCACCCACGCGCCGCAGTGGTGCGCCGTTGACCTGCGCGACGGCAACCAAGCCCTGATCGACCCCATGAGCCCCGAACGCAAGCGCCGCATGTTCAACCTGCTGGTGGAGATGGGCTTCAAGGAGATCGAGGTCGGCTTCCCCTCCGCATCCCAGACGGACTTTGATTTCGTGCGCGAGATCATCGAAAAGGACATGATCCCCGACGACGTCACCATCCAGGTCCTCGTCCAAGCCCGCGAGCACCTGATCCGCCGCACGTTCGAAGCCTGCGCGGGTGCCAAGAACGTCATCGTCCACTTCTACAACTCCACCTCCAAACTGCAACGCCGCGTGGTATTCCGCAAGGACCGCGACCAGATCAAAGCCCTGGCCACCGACGCCGCCGAACTGATCAAAACCATCGCCGCCGACTACCCCGACACCAACTGGCGCTGGGAATACTCCCCCGAATCATTCACGGGCACCGAGCTGGAGTTTGCAAAGGAAGTCTGTGACGCGGTCGTCGCAAAGATGGGTGCCACGCCAGACAACCCGATGATCATCAACCTGCCCGCCACCGTGGAAATGATCACCCCCAACGTCTACGCCGACTCCATCGAATGGATGCACCGCAACCTGGAGCACCGCGACAGCATCATCCTGTCACTGCACCCCCACAACGACCGCGGCACCGGCGTCGCCGCAGCCGAACTCGGCTACCTCGCCGGCGGCGACCGCATCGAAGGCTGCCTGTTCGGCAACGGCGAGCGCACCGGCAACGTCGACCTGATCACTCTCGGCCTGAACATGCTCACCCAAGGCGTCGACCCCCAAATCGACTTCTCCGACATCACCCGTATCCGCGACGTCGTCGAATACTGCAACCAACTGCGCGTACCCGAACGCCACCCATACGGCGGCGACCTCGTCTTCACCGCATTCTCCGGCTCCCACCAAGACGCGATTAACAAGGGCCTCGACGCACTCGCCCAAACCGTGCGCCCCGACGCCACCAGCGAAGACGTCACCTGGGACGAACTGCGCGACACCACCTGGGAAGTGCCCTACCTGCCAATCGACCCGAAGGACGTCGGCCGCACCTACGAAGCCGTCATCCGCGTCAACTCCCAATCCGGCAAGGGTGGCGTTGCCTACATCATGAAGACCGACCACGGCATCAACATGCCCAAGGCCATGCAGCCCGAATTCTCCGCCGTGGTGCAAAACATCACCGACTCCGAAGGCGGCGAAGTCAACTCCAAGAACATGTGGGACATCTTCGCCCAGACGTACCTCGACCTGGACACCCCGCTGGACCTGGCGTCCTACCGCATCGACGCCGCCGAGGAAGAAGGCGAAGACACGCGCGTGTCGGCGGTGGTGTCGTACGAGGGGGCTCGTCGAGAAGTGCAAGGCTCCGGCAACGGCCCCATCGCGGCGTTCGCCAACGCACTCGAGCAGATCGGCATCGACTTCGAAGTACAGGACTACTCGCAGCGCGCCCGCACCGCAGGCGACGACGCCGACGCAGCCTGCTACATCTACGCCGACGTCGACGGCACCTCCGCCTGGGGCGTAGGCATTGCCGGCTCCACCACACGTGCCTCCCTTGAAGCGATCGTGTCGGCTGTGAACCGCTCCTACGTCAAGAACTAGGCCGCCCTGCCCAAGAGGTCTATACTTGGGCACACCTTTACAGGCGGTGAGGAGGACGGATGCGAACGTACGCGGTACCCGGTGGCGGATTTGACGTCCCCATCGAGCAACCGCGTATCGACGACCCCACCGCCACCCCCTTCACCGCCACCCTCAACCCCCTCGACCGAGGCGGGTTCGAGGTACTGCGCGGTGACGCCGTAGTTGGCGTGTTGAGCGCCGGGCGCCGCGCCGACCTCGACCACATCGCCCGCCACGGCTTCGCACCCCAAGTGCGCGCACGCATCGACGGCGACGACATCGTCCTCGACCTCGCCGTCCCAAGCCTGTCCATCCCCACCAACGAACCACCCCGCGCCCCCTGGGTCCTCCTCCCCAGCGGCCAGACGTACGCGGTCGGCCCGTACGAGACCGACCAGCACCCCGCCCAAGTCCTCGCAGTGATCGCTCCGGGTGGGGACGTGTCGGTCGATGGGCGGGTCGTCGCAAAGCTAGAGGCCCCGGAGCTTGCCGACACGATCGCCGACCTCACCGCGCGCGACCTCACCGTCGTCGCCCGCGGCACCGCCGACGGCCACACACTGACCATCGACGCCGCACCACACACCGGCGACCTCAACATCTCACCCCTGCCATTTTTGCCCGCACTGCCACGCGAAGACGACACCGGATTCTTCGCCACCGTCGACGCCGAAGCCGCAGCCCTCGCCGCCGACACCGAAGAGCACACCGAACCCGACACCGCAGGCCGCAACAGCATCGCCGGCCGACTCGTCGCCGCAGGCGCCGCCGTCATCGCCGTCGCCGTCACCGTCGTCGGCACCGCTATGATCAGCGCATCCTGGCGCGAAGACCAAAGCTCCGTCTCCCCCTTCCCCGAAACCGTCACCAACACGACCACGTCGGAATCGTCGGAATCGTCTGAGTCGGAGACGCCCGAGACGACCGAGCCTTCGGAGCCTTCGGAGCCGTCGGAGTCGCCCGAGCCGTCCGAATCGCCCGCTGCGCCAAGCGCCCCCGCCGTGCGCGTACCCACCCCACAGCAACAACTGCCAGTGCCCGCACCGGCACCCGCTCCCGCGCCCGCTCCCGCTCCCGTGCCGGCACCAGCGCCTGCTCCTGCCCCGGCACCCGCACCCGCTCCGGCACAAGAGCAAGCACCGGCTCCTGCCCCCGCACCCGCACCCGCACCTGCCCCGGCGCCCGACCCACGCCCATACGAATACTCCATCGGCGGCTTCAAAGTCCGATCCAACGCCCCGCTCGACCGCCCACTGTATGAGGTCACCGAGCCGTAGTACCCTCTGAACAATGAGTGACTACCCCTTCGTCGCAGTATTCGTGCAGGCAACCGGCATCCACCCGGCCACCGCACGCCTGCTCACCATCGACGCAGTCACCTTCGACGCCTCCGGCCGCATCGGCGAAGACTTCCACGCCGTGATCAACCCCGGCACCGACCCCGGCCCCGCCCACACCCACGGGCTCACCCCACACGACTTCGCCCAAGCGCCACGCTTCTCCCGACACCTGCGCACGCTGGACAAACTTCTCGACGGCCGCACCCTCATCGTCCACGACGCCCCCACCACCTGGGGCTTCATCGTCTCCGAGGCGAAACGCGCCATGAACGCCGCCGCCCGTGCCAACCGCTCACGCCGCGGCCGAGGCAACAAACGACGCCAACGCGTCGGCCACGTGCCACGGCCGGAGATGATTGTGGACGTGCTGGCGTCGTCGCAACGCAATGGCCACATCCCCACAGACACCCGCATCAACGCAGTCGCCAACATGATTGGCGTCGCATCCCCACCCGCAACCGCATCGCTCGAACGCGCCCAAATCCCCGAAGCCGACTTCTCCCGCGAACAAACCCTCAAACTCGTCGCCATGTACCTCCACATGGCCGACAACCCCGCCACCTACAACCCCGCCGACCTCACAGGCGACAAATTCGGCCTCCAACGCAGCGCCATCCGCGTCGACGCCGAAAAAGCCCCCGCACTCACCGCCAACCCCGGCCCCCTCAGCAACGACGGGCTCAAACCCGGCATGGAATTCGTCATCTCCGACGACATCACCCGCAACCCCGACGACCTCATCGACGCCGCCATGCGCGCCGGCCTGACCTACCGCGAAAAACTCACCCGCGAAACCTCCGTCGCCGTCTCCGACGCCAAACTCCGCGGCGCCGAACTCCGCGGCAAAGCCATGCACGCCGACCGCAAAAACATCCCCGTCGTCTCCGGCGACGAATTCGTCCGCCTACTAGGAGACATGACCCCCGCAGAGTAGCCTTGTGCGCATGCAAGGACCCATCTCCCGAGCCCGGGCACGCCTAGCGACGACCGCAGCCAACCTCGCCACCGCAGCCTCCCGCGCCACCGGACGCGGCGCCGGCGGCATGATCGGCGGCCTCGTGGCAGGTGCGATCGACCCAAACATCATGGCTTCCCTCGGCGGCGGCCGCCCCACCGTGCTGGTCACCGGCACCAACGGCAAATCCACCACCACCCGCATGCTCGCCGGCGCCGTCCGCACGAAACACACCGTGGCCACCAATGACGGCGGCGACAACATGGACGCCGGCATCATCTCCGCTTTGCTCGCCGGCAAAGACGCGGAGGCCATCGTGCTGGAGTGCGACGAACTGCACGTCCCCAAGGTTGCCGAGCGCCTGCAGCCGAAAGCGTTCGTCCTTCTGAACCTCACGCGCGACCAATTGGACCGCGTCGGCGAGATCAACTCCATCGAACGCGCCCTACGTGCGGCGGTGATGGCGCATCCGGATGCGGTGGTCGTCGCTAATTGCGATGATGTGCTCATCTCCTCGATCGCCTACGACCACCCCAACGTCATCTGGGTCGCCGCGGGCGCCGGCTGGCTCGGCGACTCCGTGACCAACCCACGCTCCGGCGGCCACATCGTGCGTTCCTCCGTCACGCACGACGAAGAAACTGACTGGTACGCCGTCGAAAAACTCCCCGACGGCCGCGAATTCCGCCGCCCCACCCCGCAATACACCGTCACCGACAACGCCCTGCAAACCCCGCAAGGCGCAGCGGTACTCGACCTGAAACTGCCCGGACGTGCGAACCGGGGCAACGCCGCCCAAGCCATCGCGTGCGCCGTCGAAGCCTTCGGGGTGCCGCTCGACGACGCGGTGCGCGCCGCCAGCGAAGTGGACAACGTCGCCGGCCGCTACACCACCGTCCACCTCGGCGAACACGACATCCACCTGCTTTTGGCCAAGAACCCGGCCGGGTGGCAGGAGGCGCTGTCGATGGTGGACCGTGACGCCGACGGTGTCGTCATCGCTGTCAATGCCAAGCAAGGCGACGGCGAGGACGTCTCGTGGCTGTGGGACGTGAAGTTCGAGGACTTCGGCGACACCCACGTCGTCGCCGCCGGCGAGCGCGCCACTGACCTTGCGGTGCGCCTGACGTACGGCGGCATTGACCACGAGCGCATCCCCGACCCTGTGGAGGCGATTCGTGCCTGCCCCCCGGGTCGCGTGGAGGTGTTGGCCAACTACACGGCGTTGCTGAATCTGCGCCGCGCGCTGTCGAAGCAGGAGGATTACCGTGCCTAAACTCACCATTGGTCTTGTGTTGCCCGACGTGTTGGGCACGTACGGCGATGATGGCAATGCGTTGGTGTTGCAGGAGCGTGCGCGTTTGCGTGGTTTCGATGTGCACATCGAGCGCTTTTTGCTTAACGACGACATCCCCGCCACCTGTGACATCTACACCCTCGGCGGCGGCGAGGACGCCGCCCAGTTGATCGCCGCTGCCCGTTTGAGCGCCTCGCCGGGGCTGCAGGCGGCTGCCGCTGATGGTCGTCCGGTCTTCGCGGTGTGCGCCGGTTTGCAGGTGTTGGGTCACACGTTCCGTGCGCATGGCGAGGAGGTTGAGGGCGTGGGGCTTCTGGACATCACCACGTCGCCGTTGGATACCCGCGCGACGGGCGAACTCCTGTCCGAGCCGACGCAGGCCGGCATCACCGCCGAGCTGACCGAGACGCTGACCGGCTTTGAGAACCACATGGGCGCCACCGTGCTCGGCCCCGAGGCGCAGGCGCTGGGCGTGGTGACGCGCGGCGTCGGCAACGGTGCCGGTGATGGCGCTAGTGCCGGTGCTGCGGGCACCGCTGCGACCACTGGCGCGAAGGTGGATGGCGTGGTGCAGGGCAGCGTGATCGCCACATACATGCACGGTCCGGCGCTCGCGCGAAACCCGCAGTTGGCGGATTTGCTCATTGCACGCGCGCTGGACGTGCCTCTTGCGGAGTTGGCCCCGCTTGATCTCGAGGATGTTGCCCAACTACGTCGTGAACGCCTCGCCAAATAGTTGGTCCATTGCCCCGCGGTTGGTGTTTTTCA